>CAJFVV010000032.1 GCA_904420565.1 Candidatus Pseudoscillospira faecavium | reverse complement strand
TTCCACCCAGAAGCTGCACGCCCGCGGCCCCCTGGGACTGCGGGAGCTGACCAGCTATAAATACGAGATCTACGGAAAGGGACAGGTACGATAACATGGCGCAGAAGCAAAGCAGCAGCCGCATTGATTTTTTCCTGGCGCTGGCGCTCATTGTGGGAGCGCTGGTGCTGGCGGGAATTTCCTGGTGGCTGCCCAGCCATTTTCAGGTACCGCTGACGGCGGATGCCCGGGGTACGATTGTGGATATTTCGGATGCCTTTGAGGGAGAGCGCATTGCGATTCGGCTGGAAGGAAACTCCACCCGCTATACGCTTACAGTGGAAGAATTTTCGCAGCTGCCCGTTCAGCCGGAAGTGGGCGACGAAGTGGGGCTGACCTACGAGATGTCTACGTATCGGCAGCTTCGCATGCTGGAAATCACCGGCGAGGATGGCGCGGATACTGTGATTTATGAACAGGAGAATCCCCTGGAAAAGGTGCTTTATGGCTGGCAGCTGGCGGCCTTTGCAGCATACGGCGTATATGCTGTGGTGTGTGTTGTGGTCTATCGCAGTAAAAAATCAAAATCCCGCTGAATGATTGTGCGGCAAAAGCAGGCAGCCCCCAAATGGGGGCTGCCTGCTTTTTTGAAGAAAGAGAGATGAAAAGAGAAGAGTCTTTGTGAATGGAAAAACGCTCAGACAATGCGCTGGTGCTTGTGGATGCCGGTTTTGCAGAACTGCACCCACTCAGCCAGGTTGACGGCATGGTCGCCGATGCGCTCAAGGTATTTGGCAATCATCAGATAATCGATGGCGCAGTCAATTTCAGGATGCTCCTGAGCGAAGTATTTGGCCAGGGCATTTTTAATCTGGCTGAAATATTCGTCGATCACATCGTCTTTGTCGATCACTTCAGCTGCCAGGGTCATATCCTCAGCGGCGTAGGCGGAAATAGCGGTGCGGATCATACTCACCGCTTCTTTGCCTGTCTGCACCAGCAAAGTGAGCAGCTCCGGAATGACTTCATTGCCCCGGCGCAGGGAAAGTTCAGCAATATCCTCGGCAGCATCGCCCAGCCGCTCCAGATCGGTGACGACTTTCATTGCAGTGGACACTTTGCGCAGATCTGAAGCCACCGGCTGCTGGCTGGCGATCAATCCCAGGCAGAGATGCTCAATGGCATGCTCTTCCCGGTCAATGCTGTCATCCCCGGCAATCACGGCCTGGGCTTCTTCGGCATTGCTGTTTTCCAAAGCGTCCATAGCATGCTCCACAGCATCGGCCGCATGGCCTGCCATGGAAAGAATTCTTTCATCCAGCTCCCGCAGGGACTGGTCGTAGGTATCACGAGTACCCATAGTGTCTTTACCTCCTGTATATCAAAACGATTAACCGAAGCGGCCGGTGATGTAGTCTTCTGTGCGCTTGTCGGCGGGCATGGAGAAAATTTGCTCCGTGGGGGCGCATTCCACTAGCTCGCCCACCAGGAAAAATGCGCATTGGTCGCTGATACGGGCAGCCTGCTGCATGTTATGGGTGACGATTACCACGGTATAGTTCTTTTTCAGTTCGCTCATCAGTTCCTCGATGCGCATGGTGGAGGCGGGGTCCAGAGCTGAAGTGGGTTCGTCCATCAGCAATACCTCCGGTTCCACAGCCAGACTGCGGGCAATGCACAGACGCTGCTGCTGACCGCCGGACAGGCCCAGGGCGCTCTTTTTCAGGCGGTCTTTCAGTTCATCCCACAGCGCTGCGCCCCGCAGGGACTTTTCCACGATCTCGTCCAGCTCGGCCTTGGAGTGGTTGCCGTGGAGCTTGGGCCCGTAGGTAATATTGTCGTAGACGCTCATGGGAAAGGGATTGGGCTTCTGCCACACCATGCCGATCTGGCGGCGCAGTTCGGTTACGTCCAGGTCTTTGCTGTTGACGTCCTGACCGCGGAAAAACAAATCACCTTCGATTTTGACGCCGGGAACCAGATCCTGCATACGGTTCATTGTTTTCAAAAAGGTGGATTTACCGCAGCCGGAGGGACCGATAAAAGCGGTGATCTGTTTTTCAGGAATGTCGATGTTGATGTTTTTCAGGGCGTGGAAATCGCCGTAATGCAAATTCAGGTCGCGGGCATATAGAATTGGTTCCATAATATGTTCACCTCAATAATTCTCTGTCTTGTTAGGTCTTCGGCTTGAGTTTCTTTTTTGCCAGCTTGGCGCAGATGTTGATGATCAGCACCAAAACCAGCAGCACAGCGCCGATGGCGTAACTGATGTCGTATTTGCCCTCTTCAAAGGCATACATGTAAAGACCAACGGAAAGGGTGGCACCGCTGCTGAAATAGGTATGCAGCAGGCTGCCGGAAAGCAGTTTGCCCGCGCCGGCTGTAAACAGCAGCGCAGCGGATTCGCCCACGATACGGCCCACAGACAAAATGCAGCCGGTGACAATGCCGTCC
This sequence comes from Candidatus Pseudoscillospira faecavium, assembly GCA_904420565.1. GTDB lineage: Bacteria > Bacillota > Clostridia > Oscillospirales > Oscillospiraceae > Pseudoscillospira > Pseudoscillospira faecavium. The sequence continues at coordinate 13,467 of CAJFVV010000032.1, read as the reverse complement.
AGGGAGGAGGGGAGAATAATGGTGCGGATCATGTACCATTTTTTCGCGCCCAGTGCCAGTGCGCCCTCGCGGTAGCTCATGGGAACGGTTTTCAAGCTTTCCTGGGTGGTGCGGATCACCGTGGGCAAAATCATAATGACCAGGGTCAGCGAACCGGCCACCAGAGAAGAGCTGCCGGTCAAACGCACAAACAGCAGCATACCCACCAGACCGTAGATGATGGAGGGGATACCGGCCAGCGTTTCTGTGGTATACTCGATCATCCGGATCAGTTTTTTGTTGGTGGCGTATTCTGTCAAATAGATGGCGGCGCCCACGCCCAAAGGCAAAGCGATGACCAGTGACAGGACGATAATGCACAGCGTGTTGACGATCAGGGGGAAAATACCCATGGTGTGCTTCAGCACACTGTCAGACTGCAGAAGAAATTCCGGTGTAATATTGGGGATGCCGCGCACCAGCACATAGCCCAGAATACCGACCAGCAGCAGCACGGTCAGTGCTGCGGCGGCATAGACCAGCACACGGACACCGATATTCCAGAACTTTCGCTTACTTGTCATCCTTGTTGCCTCCCTTTAAGAAGAAATTCAGCAGCGCATTGATCAGCATGATGAAGATAAACAACACCAGGGCGATGGAAAACAAAGCTTCGCGCTGCAGACCGCCGGCATAGGACATTTCCTTGGCGATGGCGGTGGTCAGGAAGGTGACACTCTTGAACAAACCGGGCATATTGGCCACGTTGCCGGCCACCATGATAACTGCCATGGCTTCGCCGATAGCGCGGCCGATACCGAGCACCACACCGGCAGCGATACCGCTTTTTGCCGCGGGGACGCTTACCTTGAAATAAGTTTCTGTGGGTGTGGCACCCAGGGCGAGGCTGGCTTCTTCATATTCCGGAGGTACGGCGTTCAGCGCGGTCACACTGACGGAGACGATATTGGGCAGAATCATCAGGGCCAGCACCAGAATAGCGGAAAACAGGCAGGCGCCGGAGGCGATGCCAAAGGTTCTTGCCACAGCGGGCACCAGAAGAGTCATACCCAAGAGGCCGTAAACCACACTGGGAATACCGGCCAGCAGCTCCACGGCGGTGCTCACTGCCGCGCCGATGCCCTTGGGGGCAATTTTGGAAAGAAACACCGCAGTCAGCAGCCCCACAGGCACGCCGATGATAATGGCGCCGCAGGTACCGTAAATAGAGGTTAAAATAAAGGGCAGAATGCCAAAGGCGGGGTCATCTGCCGTGGAGGCCCACCGGGTGCCAAACAGAAAATCGATGATGCCGATTTTCCCGATGGCCGGCACACCGGCCACGACCATATAAATAGTGATCAGGGCGACGCAGGCAATCGCGGTAATGCCGCAAATGAAAAAGATGACCGTCATCACCCGTTCAATCAGATGTTTTTGTTTCATTTTTTCTTACCTTCTTAACTCACTTCGCACACTTCTCAATGCATCTCAACTCGCACAAGGGCTTGGCAAAACAGCTGTTTTGCCAAGCCCTTTGCATCATAACCTGTTTGATTAGGCGACGGGAACGCAGCCAGCTTCCAGAATCCACTCGTTGGCACTGCCATCGGTGGCCCAGGTGATGAAGGCCTGCGCAGCCTCGGACAGCTCGGCATCCTTCTTCACAACAAAGTTGAAGGGACGCTGCAGCACATAGCTGCCATCCTGCACGGTTTCTTCGCTGCACACAACGCCTTCCACCGTGGGATCGTTCACGGTGTCATCCACTGCAGACAGAGAAGCGTAGCCGATTGCATTTTCATTGGCGGCCACAGCTGCGGTCACAGCACCGGTGGCGGTCAACTCCTGGTCATACTGGCACTGATCAGCCACACCGACGATCTCTTCAAAACCATCGCGGGTGCCGCTGCCGGCCTCACGGCCGATGACAACGATTTCAGCGTCATTGCCGCCGACTTCGCTCCAGTTGGTGATTTCACCAGTGAAGATGCCGGCCAGCTGCTCCAGGGTCAGGTTCTCAACAGGGTTTGCAGTGTTGGTAACAATGGCGATGCCGTCCAGGCAGACGGTGATGGCTTCCACGTCGGTCTCATCGTCATGCAGGGCGCGGGAAGAAAGGCCGATGTCCAGCGTGCCGTCGGAAGCACCGGTGATGCCCGCGCCGCTGCCGGTGGGATCATAAGTAACCGTCACACCCTGATTTTCTGCCATGAACGCTTCCTGCATCATGCTCATCAGGCTCTGCATGGAAGTGGAGCCGCCGGTAGCAACGGTGCCGGACAGGCTGGAAGTATTGCTGTTGTCTTCTTCACCAGTAGAAGAAGGGGTGGTGTTGTTATTGTTGCCGCAGCCAGCCAGGAGCGCAACGCTCAGGCAGGCAGCGCCGGTCAGTGCCAAAATCTGCTTCTTTTTCATCTTTGAAGTCCTCCAGTTTCCTTTTTTGAATTTGAAATAACAATTGTTTTTGAAAACGATTCAGAGCGTTTCCGCTCAGGACACTTCACAGCATAGTCATTTTCCACAAGATGCGCTACCATATTTTCGTCAAATTTTCGTAAAAGTTTTGTAATGCAGATAGAAGAAATGTAAAATTTTTGTTAGGTGATGTGGAAAAAGTGCCGAAATTGCGCAGAACTGCTGGACTTTACAAAAACCTTACATTAAACTGGTAGCGGACTTTACACAGTCCCTTTTACAATCACTTTACAATTGTGTTTGAAACGATGGAGGACGTGCTGGGATGGACATTTTTAATGTGTTTACGCTGATGGGCGGCTTGGCTGTTTTTTTGTTCGGTATGGATATTATGGGAAAGGCGCTGGAAAAACAGGCGGGCAACCGATTACAGAGCATCCTGGCAAAAATGACAGATAACCCGCTGAAAGGGTTTTTGCTGGGACTGTCTGTCACGGCGGTGATTCAAAGCTCCTCGGCCACCACGGTGATGGTGGTGGGATTTGTCAACAGCGGCCTGATGCAATTGCATCAGGCGGTGGGTATCATTATGGGCAGCAATGTGGGCACCACGGTCACGGCCTGGATCCTGAGCCTTTCCGGACTGGAAGGCAACGGATTTTTGGTGCGGCTTCTGAATCCGGCGGGATTCTCTCCGATTCTTGCCCTGATTGGTATTATCCTTTATATGTTTGTGCGCAGCGACCGGCTCAAGGGAATCGGCACTATTTTGCTGGGCTTTGCCCTGCTGATGATGGGCATGAACACCATGTCCGATGCCATGGCGCCTCTGGCAGACATGCCCAGCTTCCAAGCGCTGTTTACTAAATTTGAAATGCCGCTGCTGGGGCTGCTGTTTGGTGCTGCACTGACGGCCCTGATTCAAAGCTCTTCAGCCAGTGTCGGCATTTTGCAGGCGCTGTCGCTGACGGGCGGCATTACCTGTGCCGGCGCGCTGCCGATTATTTTGGGACAGAATATCGGCACCTGCGTCACTGCGCTGATTTCCGCGATTGGCGCGAATAAAGGGGCGCGCCGCGCAGCATTTGTACATCTCTATTTTAACATTATCGGTGCGCTTTTATTCATGGCGGTGTTTTATTCTGCCAATGCCCTGGTGCATTTTTCCTTTCTTTCCGAACCGGTGACGCCGCTGACGATTGCGGTCATTCATACCTGTTTTAATGTGCTGGCCACGGCAGTGCTGCTGCCCTTTGCCCGGGGACTGGAAAAGCTGGCATATTTAACAGTCCCGGATCATGAGCGCCCTGATACCAACGAACTGCTGGATGAGCGGCTTTTGGCAACACCGACCATTGCGGTGCGCAACAGCTATCAGCAGACCTGCAATATGGCGGAACTGATGCGTTCCAATCTGCTGCAGGCCATGTCGCTGGTACACCAATGGGATGCGAAGCGTGCAGAAAGCGTGGGGGTCAATGAAGATGCCATCGATGCCTATGAGGATAAAATCGGGGGATATCTGGTCAAGCTGTCGGAACGGGATATGACGGCAGAGGACAACCGGGAAGTAGCGGTGCTGCTGCACACGATCAGCGATTTTGAACGCATAGGGGATCATGCCTGCAATATCTACGATTCGGCGGCAGAAATTCATGAGAAGCATTTGCACCTCTCTGAAACGGCTTGGAGTGAAATGAATGTGCTGGAGTCTGTTACACAGGATATTGTGGATAAGACGCTGCATGTTTTCGAGAACCATGATTTGGATCAGGCTACAAAAATTGAGCCTTTGGAACAGGTGGTGGATGATTTGGTGCGCAGTATGCGCGACCGGCATATCCGCCGGCTGCAGCAGGGCATCTGCGGCATTGAGGCAGGTTTTGTGCTGCAGGATCTTCTGGTAAACTATGAGCGCATTGCGGATCACTGCAGCAACGTGGCTGCTGCCATGATTACTGTTGCGGAAGACAGGTATGAAATGCATGAATACTTGGATACGCTGCGCAATGCGGATGAGAAATTTGATGAACGATATGAACAATACGGCCGCCGGTATGTACTGCCGGAGACCGAGGAAGGCCAGGTGGAATGATTGATTTACATTGTAGAAGACGATACGAATATCTGTGAGCTGGAACAGTATGCTCTGAAAAACAACGGATTTGAAACCATGGGGTTTGGTGACGGGAAGAGCTTTTTTGCCGCATGCCAAAAGCAGCTGCCGGAGTTGGTTATTCTGGACATTATGCTGCCGGATCAAAACGGCCTGGATATTCTCAAGCTGTTTCGCGAGGGCATCGAAACGCGCAATATCCCCGTGGTGATGGTCACGGCCAAAGACAGCGAAATCGATGTAGTCAAGTGCCTGGATCAGGGAGCGGATGATTATATCAGCAAGCCTTTTGGCCTGATGGAATTTATTTCCCGCATCCGGGCGGTGCTGCGCCGTACCCAAAAGCAGGGCGGGGATGTGATTCAGACCTTCCGGGAAATTCAAATGGATGCCTCTGCGCGGCGCGTCACCGTGGCAGGCAAGGAAGTGGATCTGGCCTATAAAGAATATGAGCTGCTGCGCTTTTTCATCGAAAATCCCAACAAAGTGCTGAGCCGGGAGGAATTGATGAACCGGGTCTGGAACACTGATTTTTCCGGGGAGAGCCGAACACTGGACATCCATATCCGCACACTGCGCCAAAAGCTGGGCAGTGCGGGCAACTATATCCACACTGTGCGCAAGGTAGGCTATCAACTGGCCTACGAAGCGGGCGGAGAAGGATAAATCATGGGCAAAAGAATTGCGCAGCGCTTGATGCTGATGGGCCTGTGCAGCATGTTGGTTACGCTGGTCCTCTGTGTCTTTGTGTTTCATCAGGTGTTTGAGCGGCAGACAGAACGGGACCTGCGCATCTCCACAGGGGCGATTGCCGTGTCCTGCGACGGCGTGTCCAACTATTGGCAGCTGCGGGAATACAGCAGTGAGGAACTGCGGGTCACGCTGATTCGCCCGGACGGAAAGGTGCTTTTTGACAGCGAGGTTTCCAGGGAGATGGAAAACCATCTGCAAAGGCCTGAAGTGCAGGAAGCATTAACAGTGGGCGAAGGGCATGACGAGCGCCGGTCTGCCACCACGGGCAATTTGTCCTATTATTACGCGATCCGCCTCAATGACGGCAATATTCTGCGCACTTCCATGGATATGAGCAGCCGGTTTGACCTGTTCCGCAGTGCGCTGCCGGTCATTTTGGTCTGCTGCATTGTCATTATGGCACTGGGATTGGTGCTGAGCTTGCTGCTTACCCGCCGCCTGGTGTACCCCATTGTACAGATGGGCAGCCGCCTGGATGAAATTGACCGGGACGTGCCATATCCTGAACTGCAGCCTTTTGTAGATTCCATTGTCCATGACCGGGCGATCCGGCGGGAAAATGAAAACATGCGCCAGGAATTTACAGCCAACGTCAGCCATGAGTTGAAAACACCGCTGACGTCTATCTCCGGTTATGCTGAATTGATTGAAACCGGTATTGCAAAGCCGGAGGATGTGCAGAATTTTGCAAAGAAAATCCACAAGGAAGCGGGACGGCTGCTGCATCTGGTCAATGATATTATCCAGCTTTCTAAAATGGATGCGGCGGAGGAAACCCGACAGGCCCAGATGGAATTTGAACCGCTGGATTTGAAGGAAATTGTGAGCATTTGCGCGGAAAATTTGTCGGTCAACGCACAGCGCTCTTATGTGACGCTGCTTTGTGAAGGGGAGCATGCCGTGATTCAGGGCAGCCGCTCCGCCATTGAGGAGCTGTGCATCAATTTGTGTGACAATGCAATCCGCTATAACAAGCCGGGAGGAAAGGTGATTTTATCCTGCGGTATGAGCGAAGGCCGTCCTTATCTGCGGGTGAAAGACGACGGCATCGGCATTCCGGAAGAACAGCAGGAGCGGGTTTTTGAGCGCTTTTACCGGGTGGATAAGAGCCGCAGCAAGGAAACCGGAGGCACGGGGCTGGGCCTGGCGATTGTCAAGCATATCGCCTCGCTGCACGGTGCGCAGATTGAGCTGAAAAGCAAAGTCGGCGAAGGAACGGATATCCGGGTGCTCTTTAAGAATGGGAAAAAATGAATGGTTTTGCAGAAAATCCCCTGCCGCTTTCATGCGAAAGCGGCAGGGGATTTTGTCTGAAAGACGGTTTTGACAGGAACAGGGAGATCGGGGCATTGCCTTTGGAAAACTGTCCCGGCCCAGGGCCGGGAGCTGCATGGTTCAGCCATGCAGCTTGACTATTACTGGGAAGGTAAAGCGGGCTTTGAACAGATCGCCGTCAATTTCCAAATCAAAGGTGCCGCCCATCAACTCTGTCAGACTGCGGGCGATGGAAAGTCCCAGGCCGCTGCCTTCACTGTTTCGGGAGCTGTCGCCCCGGACAAAACGTTCCATCAACTCATCGGGGGGGATGTTCAGCGCGGCTTTGGAGATATTTTTAATGGAAACGGTCAGCCGGGCGCCGTCTGACTCGGCATTCATATAGACTCTGGTGCCGGGCAGGGCGTATTTGCAAATATTGCTGAGCAGATTATCAATCACCCGCCACAGCAGTGCACCATCGGCCCGGATGTACACCGGCTGATCCGGCAGGGAAAACACGGGCGTCAGCTTGTTGGCGGCGAGGCGTTCGCTGTATTCCCCTGTGGCCTGCTGGAGCAGTTCGCAGGCATCCACATCTTCCAAATGCACCTGCATGGTGCCGGAAGAAGCTTTGGAGGCATCCACCAGATCGTTGGTCAGCTTTTTCAGCCGGGCGCTCTGTCGATCCAGCACGGCGATATACTCCTGTACTTTGGGATTATCAATGTGTTCGGCTTTGATCAGATCCACATAATTGATAATAGAGGTAAGCGGCGTTTTGATGTCGTGGGAGACATTCGTAATCAGTTCGCTTTTCAGTCGCTCGCTTTTCATCTGCTCTTCCATGGCTGTGGCCATACCGTCAGAAATATGATTGAGGTCATTGGCGTGAGCTTTCAGAAGGGGAGGGAGCCGCAGTGTGTTGATGCGGTATTCCAGATTGCCCTTGGCCAGTTCGGCAGCACCGGCGCGCACTGCAGCAAATTTTACAGCCCAGCGGCAAACAGCCAGCAGCAAAAAGAAATTGAGAATCGCCAGCAGGAAGAAAACGCCGGGAACATTGGAAGGCATAAACAACACCAGGGAGATGAACTCATAGGCAATGTAAAGTAAAACAAATTTCCAGGAGAGATCCAGATGGTTGACGATATTGGTGCACAGGCTGATCATGCGGCCGATCAGAGTATGGCGCCAGAAAGAGCGGGCTTTGAGACGGACAGATGTGGTGAGGATCCCGAGTTCAAACAGGATCAGTATATAACTCAGATAGCCGCCCACCAGAAACAGCCAGCTGGAGGTATAATAATCAGTGATATACAAAAATTCTTCAATGACAGAGTATCCGATGCCCGCGGCCAGGAACCCTAAAATCAACAAAAACTCGAAGGGGATCCGGTCAAATAGCCGCAGTGTGACACCATCGGTGTCCGGACGGCGACCGGCGCCGCGGCAGGTCAGGATCAGTCCCGCCAGGGCCAGCGCGGCAAAGAGCGCCGCGCCGATGATATAAACGGGGAAGGTGTTCTGCATGTCCAGATACCAGCTGTGCACGGTGCGCAGGGCATCCTCCGCCGGATAATCCGGGAGGATGCCGTAGCAGAGAATATAAGAATCACTGCTGGAGGAGGTCAATTCAGCATAGGTGTCACTGTAAGTGACGCTCCAGGAAGAAAAATAGGCGTTGGACACTATGGTATACATGGTGGGACTCAGCCCTGTATCCGGCAGGTAGGTGTCGTTGAAAAACAGGTGATCGCTGGCGGCGGTCAAATAATAGCGGACATCGGCGGGGAAGTCGATGATCATTTCGTTATCACGGACAGCGGAATACTGTGGCTCGATGCCCAGGCTTTCAAAGCTTTCTCCCTCGTCCAGGTTGGAATAAAGGGTGCGGCTTCCATCCTCTGTGCGGATTTCAAAACGGAAATTGCTTTGAGTTGCCGACAGATTTTCTTCCAGTTTCTGCAGGAGGGACTGGCGCTCCTGCTGATCCACAAAAGGAAGCGCCGAAAGATCTTCGCCCTGTATGCGATAGAGGTTGGCGGCACTGATGACGTAATCGGTGGCAATGGTGCGATAAGCCATGCTGTTTTCGTAGCGCTGCCCCGGAATGCAGCCTTGGGAGGCAAAATTTAAAATAGTCCCTGTCAGTATTACAGCGCAGACTGTCAGAAGCATTGTCAGGCAAAAGACTGCGCATTTTGCACCGGAGTTTGTATAAAAGCGTTTCATTCCCGCGCCGCTCCTTTGTCTTTTTCCATCTTATAGCCCTGGCCCCAAACAACTTTCAGATAACGGGGCTGTGCCGGATCAATTTCAATTTTTTCCCGCAGGTGGCGGATGTGAACTGCTACGGTGCCCTCATTGCCCAGGGCCACGTCTTTCCAGACCTTTTCATAAATTTCACCCGAAGAAAACACGTGCCCGGGATTTTCCATCAGCAGCTTTAAAATATTGTACTCCAGGGGTGTCAGGGAAACAGGATCGCCGTCCACTGTGACGGATTTTTCTGCGTCATCCAGTTCAATGGAACCGATACAAAAACGGGATTCTTTTTTGACCATACCGCCCAGGTTGGTATAACGGCGCAATTGGGAACGCACCCGGGCCACCACTTCGGCCGGGTTGAAGGGCTTGGTGATATAATCGTCTGCACCGATGTTCAATCCTAAAATTTTGTCGCTGTCCTCACTTTTGGCAGTCAACAGGATCACCGGGATATTGGACTGTTCACGCAGTTTGGCTGTGGCAGCGATGCCGTCCAGCTCCGGCATCATAATGTCCATCAGAATCAGATGGATTTCCTGTTCTTCTACAATCTCCAGCGCTTCTTTGCCGGTATAGGCCTCGAAAATCCGGTAGCCCTCGGCAGAAAGATAAATCCGCAGCGCGGAAACAATGTCTTTTTCATCGTCACAGATTAGAATATTATACATCATAAGCCCTTCTCCCTCTTCTTGACTTCAACTTTTAGCATAGCATGCGGTGGCTTAAAAACAAAGTGGGAAAGACCTTAAAAAATAATTAAGATCGATCTGTTCGGTGCTTTTGCGGCGAGGATGCCGCTGGTGAGGCGGTTTCTGACGCTGCAGCTACTGCCTATTGTAGCTTTTTTACAAAAGTTTTGCAATGCGGTGATTGACGCTGCCGTTGCCGGTGTGATATGATGGGCCTGCAGCGCCGCTTCGCGGTGCCAGGAGGAATACAAAGGAGCACAAAGGCAATGAAAGAGCAGATTCTTTTGTTTCATTTTGATGATGAAGCGCGGCTGAGCGCGGTGCGCAAGGCGCTGCTGCCGCTGCATATTTCCTGCAGGGTTGTGCCGGAGGAAGAGTGGAACCGCCCGGTCGGCGCACTGGTGGGACTGGAGACTGTAGTGCAGGAAGAACTTGAGGCCGCGGAGCTGACAGCAGAGGTCCTGCTGCTGTGCGGGCTGACAGGGCCGGGCATTCAGCTTGCAGTGGCTGCCCTGCGCAAGGCGGGGCTTTATATCCCCTATAAGGCGGCATTGACGCCGACCAACAAGGATTGGACGGTGGAACAGCTGTTTTTTGAACTGTATCAGGAACATCAATATATGCAGCAAAACCGCGCGCCGAAGCACACGGAAGAATAAGAACGTGCTCCGCCCCATGGGCGGAGCACGTTTGCGCGCTCAGAGTGTCTTTTGCAGAAGTGGGATCAATTTGGATGCCAGCCAGACAGTGGCAGCCGATTTGAACAGGTCCCAGGGCAGGAAAGGAAGCATCCCGGCCCAGAGGACAGCTGTAAAATTCATGGGGATCTGCAAATAAAAATTGAGGATCAGCGCCATATAGGGCAGACCAATCAGGTAAATAACGGCAAGACCGGCCAGGCAGGCAGCGGCAATGCGTTTTTTGGAGGGACAGCCTCCGGCAAGCCGCCCGATGACCCAGGCGGCGGGAATGTAGGAGAGCAGAAAACCAAAAGTGGGCTGGAAGAGATAGCCGGGGCCGCCGCCTTCCGTGAAGATGGGCAGGCCCACCAGGCCCAAAGCAACATAAACCACTTGAGACAGGGTGCCGTATTTTGGCCCCAGCAGGATGCCGGCCATAGAAACGAAAAAAACCTGCAGTGTGAAGGAAGACCAGGGCGTTGGAATGCGCAGGAAGGCGCCGATGGCCGTCAGAGCGGCAAACAGTGCGGTTAAAGCCAGCAGATGGGTTTTTGTGAGTGATTGGGCTGTATACATGTTTGTAAACCTCTTTTGTTTGAAATGGTTTACATTACAATACAAAATTTTTGCACAATTGTCAACCTATATGATAAAATAAAGTTTACAATAAGATGGCTGTGAACAGTTGACTGCAGGAACCGACGGGAGGCAACCATGAGTCAGACTCAAATTTTGAAATTGTTGCTTCAGGCACAGGGGGAATATCTTTCCGGGGAACGGCTGAGCGAAGCATTGGGAATCACCCGCGCCGCTGTCTGGAAAGGTGTGGAAGCCCTGCGCCGAAGAGGATATGACATTGAATCGAAAACCAGGCGGGGGTACCGCCTCTGTGCCGTGCCGGATCAGCCGGATGCCCAGGCGTTGATGGAACAGGTGCAGGTGCATACGGTGGGACGCGTTGTCCGTTGCTTTGAAACGCTGGATTCCACCAATAATTATGCAAAGCAGGCGGCGCAGGAAGGAGCGGAAAACGGTCTGGTAGTTATTGCCGACCAGCAGACCGGCGGCCGCGGCCGCTTGGGCCGCGCCTTTCAGTCGCCGCCCAAACGGGGGCTGTATCTGTCAGCGCTGCTTCGCCCGCATGTACTGCCGGAGCAGGTGCTGCCCGTCACGGCTTTGGCGGCTGTGGCCGCCTGCAATGCCATCGAGCGCGCCTGCGGCGCACAGGCACAGATTAAATGGACCAATGACCTGGTGCTTGGAGAAAAAAAGCTGGCGGGGATCCTGACCGAAATGGGCATCGAGGGAGAAAGCGGGGCTTTGCAGTATGTCGTGGTTGGGATTGGTATCAATGTCAACCACCAGCGCAGTGACTTTTCCGGAGATGTGGCAGATATGGCCACATCCCTGCGGATGGAACTGGGAGAACCCGTGGCCCGCAGCGCCCTGGCCGCTGCGCTGATTGAGGAGCTGGACGGATTGTATCAGGTTATTGGCGGGGACATGTCGGCGTATCTGGCAGATTACCGCCGCCGCTGCGTGACGCTGGGACGGCAGGTGCGGATTCTCGGCAGCGGTCCGGAGCGGACGGGAGAGGCTGTTGCCGTTGATGAAAATTTCGGACTGGTGATACGCGGTGCCAATGGTGCGTTGGAAACTGTCCGCAGCGGCGAAGTATCTGTGCGTGGCCTTTATGGGTATGTATAATATGGCAAAGGAGAACCGTATGGCAGGAAAACTGTGGGAATTATTTTGGACGTTTGCGCGCATTGGAGCGGTCACTTTTGGCGGTGGTTACGCAATGCTTCCCATTTTGCAGCGGGAAATTGTGGAGAAGAAACAGTGGGCGACTGAGGAAGAGATGGCGGATTATTATGCCATCGGCCAGTGCACGCCGGGGATTATCGCAGTGAATGTGGCTACTTTTGTGGGCAGAAAGGAAGCGGGCATCATTGGGGGCATTGTAGCAACATTGGGCCAGGTTTTTCCCTGTCTGATCATTATCTGCGTCATTGCGGGAGTGCTGACCAATTTTGCAGATTTGAAGATTGTACAGGATGCTTTTATGGGAATTCGGGCCTGTGTATGTGTGCTGATTTTCAACGCGGTGGTGAAATTGTTCAAAACCGATGTGGTGGATCTGCCGACCCTGCTGATTTTTTCGGTTGTGCTGGCGGCTTCAGCCTTTACAAATCTTTCGCCGGTGCTGTTTGTGGTGCTTGCCGGTGTATTGGGGGTTGTTATCCGCACACTGGGCCTGGATGGGAACAGCCGTAAGGAGGCAGTGAAATGATTTATCTGCAGATGTTTTTTGCCTTTTTCCACACGGGCCTGTTTGCTGTGGGCGGCGGGTTGGCCACACTGCCCTTCCTCTACCATATGTCCGATGCCACAGGATGGTTTACCCATACACAGCTGGCGGATATGATCGCGGTTTCGGAATCCACCCCAGGCCCCATGGGTGTCAATATGGCGACCTATGTGGGATTCACCATTCGGGGGGTTCCGGGAGCGCTCACGGCAACGCTGGGGCTGGTGGCACCGTCCATCATTGTGATTTTGATTGTGGCTGGTTTTCTGGAGAAGTTCCGGGCAAACCGCACAGTGGATGCCGTGTTTTACGGGCTGCGTCCGGCATCCTGCGGGCTGATCGCTGCGGCGGGACTCTCTGTAGTAGGCGTTGCCCTGGTGGATATCAGTGCCCCGGTGGAAAGCATGCTCCACTGGCATGCCATTGGCATCGCGGCGGTTATTCTTGTGCTGACACGCTGGGTGAAGCCCACAAAGAGGCTGCACCCCGTGGTGTTCATTTTCGGCGCGGCGGCAGCTGGGATTCTGTTTGGCGCATTGGGATACTAAGTTAAAAGCCGGGCCGGCGGGACAATCGTGCCTGCCGGCCGCGGTTTTTTGCTTTGCGTCATTCAAGTCCCAGTTCATGGCGGAAATGCTCCGCAATAACTTGCAGCTCGCCCAGAGAAGCAACATACACTTTATGATGCAGCAGCGCTGCGCGGACGGGTGAAGGAAGGGAAATGAAATATTCCCAAAGCTGTGGGTCACGCATATAGAACCCCATGTCCATTTGTGCACACCTCACTTGGCGTGTTTTTATACGCCCAAAGATAGCATGTGCGGAGCAAATAGAATGAAACGCGCCAAAATCTGCGTTTTTTGGATGACTTTAAAGAAACTCCCAATTCCCTTTTGTGTTCCCGGAGACGAAAATCCAGAAACCGATGTAGAAATATTCATCTGGGGCATATGATTCCCCCACCTCAAGTCTTGAAAGTCAATTCCTTGCGAGTTT
>CAJFVV010000031.1 GCA_904420565.1 Candidatus Pseudoscillospira faecavium | reverse complement strand
GCTGGAGTGGTGGTGCCTGGACTGGAACGCGCCCAGCATCGCGTTTTATAAAAATCTCGGCGCGCAGCCCATGGACGAGTGGACGGTTTACCGCTTGAGCGGCGGCACGCTGCGGAAGCTGGCAGGAAAAGAGGAAGCGGGTCCTGGAGGAAATGACGCCTGACGGGCCTCTGTGGGAGGGAGGGACCCTTTCGTTGACAATTGCTTTAACCGTATCTTATAATAAAAAAACAGAAGTGACGCTGTAAAAGCAGAATGGAGGGGTACTATGGGGACGAATGTGGAAATGGCAAACCGTGAAGTTTTGGAGCGATTGCAGAGAGCACAGGTCGTGTTGGCTAGAGTGGGCACCGCCCGGAAGGAACTCCCGTTTTTGGCCCAGGGAAAGGCGCTGCTGCACAGCGGCCCGCCGGTGGCATGGGAGCATATGTGCAGCGGCATGAAAAATGCTGTCTGCGGCGCCGCCGTATACGAGGGCTGGGCACAGAGTCTGGATGAGGCGGAACAGTTGGCCGCCGCCGGCGGGATTGCCTTTGCCAGTGCCAATGATCATCATGCCGTCGGCCCTATGGCGGGCATCATTTCTCCGTCCATGCCCGTCTGGCAGTTTGAAAATCAAACCTATGGAAACCGCGCTTGGGTGACCATGAACGAGGGGCTGGGCAAAACGCTGCGCTTCGGCGCCAACGGACCGGAGGTCATCGAGCGGCTGAAGTGGATGGAACAGGTGCTGGGCCCCACGGTGGGACAGGCGCTGGAGCTCGGCGGGCCCATTGATTTGACAGAAATGCTCAGCCGCGGCATTCAGCGGGGCGACGAGGCCCACAACCGCAACAAAGCCTGCACCAGTCTGCTGATCCGCGCCTTGGCGCCCTGGCTGGTGAAAACCGCCGCCAGCCGGGAGAACATCTTTGACATACTGAAATTCCTGGATGGGAACGACCACACCTTCCTCAATCTTTCCATGGGCCTGAGCAAAGCCACCATGGAACCCGCCTACGGTGTGGAAGGCAGCACCATCGTCACCTGCATGTGTACCAACGGCTACGAGTTCGGCATTCATGTGGCGGGGCTGGGTGAGCGATGGATTACCGCGCCGGCGGTGCAGGCCAAGGGCAAGTATTTCCCGGGTTACAGCGACCAGGACGCCAACCCCACCATGGGTGATTCCTATGTTTCTGAGGCCAACGGCATTGGCGGCTTTGCCATGGGCGCGGCGCCGGGGATTGGCCAGTTCATCGGTATCACCGCGCAGGAAGCGGTGCAGATGACGCTGGATATGTATGCCATCACGGATGCCGAACATGAGACATTCAAAATCCCGGCGCTGAATTTCCGCGGCACACCCCTGGGCATCGATGTGCGCAAAGTGCTGCAGACCGGGGTGCTGCCTGTAATCAACACCGGCATTGCCCACAAAGAACCGGGCGTGGGGCAGATTGGCGCAGGCATTGTATATCCGCCCATAGAAGTGTTTGAAAAAGCAGCAGCGGCCATGGGGCAGCTGTGAAAAAAACGGCGCAGTCTCAGCGGCTGCGCCGTTTTTTTGCTCTTCATTTATAGAGATGGCAGAAAAGAATGTGAGGATGGTCTGGCGGCAAACGCTCAGCCTCCGGGGGCGCCGGCAAGTGCCGCCCGCTCCGGGGGCTGAGCAACGCATTCCTTTGCCAGTGGTTTTGATTTTAGCAAATCGGAGCAATCCACCTGCGTGATGGGCAGAACCGGCGCAGGGGCGGCAGAATGGGGGCCTATCATTTTTTCCATCCAAATCATGTCGTACCATGTGCCGAATTTATAACCGCATTGGTGAAAGGTGCCCACCAGACGATAGCCCAACCGCTCATGAAAGCATGCGCTTCCGTTGGTCAGGTGTGCATCCTCGCAGGATGTATAGGCGATACAGGCGTTGAGGTTCAAAATGTTTTGCCGCTGCAGAATCTGTTCCAATGCCTGATACAGCGCCCGCCCATAGCCATGGCCAGTCAGGCCCATTTTCAGGTAGATGGAGGTTTCCACCGCCCAGTCGTAAGCTGCACGCTCTTTGAAGGGTGCGACATAGGCATAGCCGATGATTGCTCCGTTCACTTCTCCCACGAGATAGGGATAGCGTTCCAAGGTGTGAGCGATGCGGGAAGAAAATTCTTCCAGAGATGGAGATGTGTATTCAAAAGTGATGGCGGTTTGCTCCACATAAGGGCGGTAAAGCGACAGCAGCGATGCGGCGTCCGAAATGGAAGCCATGCGGATGGATAAGGAAGGATTCATCATATCGCCTCTTCAATTTGATCAGAGATTGTAAGGAATGGCGTCCCGCCAGGCTTTTGTGAGTTTTTCCATGGAATAGGACGCATTGGCAGGGCTTGTGGATGGGAGCACGATAGCGGAACGGTGCAGTGTTGGTTCCATATATTTTTGATAGAGCCGGCCGGCGGTAGCGCCGTTGGTGTAGATTTGCTGGATATTTGCAGCGGCCAAAATGGGCGTTAAATCGTTGGCGACAACATTTTTGATGCTGCTGTCGCTGGAGCCGATAATATCACAGCTGTGAATGACATCCCATAATGCAATCCGGTGATTGAGCAGCATGCTCCGTTTTTCTTCAACGGTCTGGGGCACAGGTTCTCCCACCAGCGCGGCAATCAAACGCCAGAAACGGTTTTGCGGGTGGTGATAAAAGAACATCCCTTCCCGGGATTTTACGGAGGGAAAAGAACCCAGAATCAGAATTTTGGAATCTGCGCGATACAGCGGGGCAATGGGATGCTCAATGCGCTGATAGCGGCGCTGCGGCTTTTCCTGCATTTGTTGGGCGAGCGCCATGCAGATGCGCCCGGTCAGTCCCCAGATGGCGTGAGATTCATATAGATAAATTGGCACGTCCATTTTGCCGGCGCGCCAGGGATAGGTATTTTCATAGCCAAGAAGATGATAGGGAAAGCTTTCCGGAATCTGCGGTTCCAGATCGTAACTGTAAAGCATAGGATCTTTGCTTGTGAAAAAGGAAAAAGGAACCAGAAAGGTTTCCTTTACTTCAGCTTCGTTGATCTGCAGATATTTTTGCACGGTCTTATCCTTGATTTCTCCCAATACCGGATAGATCAGAGAGCCGGATTGATGATATAAGAAATCGAGCTGGGCGATGGGGCGAATGGCATTGCGCGGAATGGAAAGCTCTTCCTCTGTTTCCCGCAGAGCGCATTGGATGGGCGTTTCTACAGACTCCATGCGTCCCCCGGGAAAGCAGACTTCTCCGGGTTGACGGCCCAGATTATCGGAACGGACTTCAAATAAAAGATGGGGTTCCCCGTTGCGGTGTATCAGCGGAACCAGGACGGCAAAGGCAGCCTTGGCGCCCTGCAGGCCGGGCACATGGCCGGAAAACCGGTTTTCAAAATCTTTGATGCGCATGGCAGCTCCTCACTTTCCTTTCCCAGTATAGTATATCCCGGTGGAAAAGAAAAGAGCTTGGGCGGAAAACCTTGCTTTTTACCGGTGCAGCTTCTATAATAAAACCATATTCTTGTCAATTTCCGGTTTTCCGGAACAATAAAAAGGAGTTTTGACCTATGACACCCATTGCTGAAGAAAGCTTGGCTTTTCATGCACAGAAACGCGGAAAAATTGAAGTGATCTCCACAGTAAAAGTGCAGGATGCCCATGATTTGTCCATCGCTTATACGCCCGGTGTAGCGCAGCCTTGCCTTGAGATTCAGAAAGATGTGAATCAATCTTATGAACTGACCCGCCGCTGGAATATGGCCGCGGTCATCACCGACGGTTCAGCGGTGCTGGGTTTGGGCGACATCGGGCCGGAGGCCGGCATGCCTGTGATGGAAGGAAAATGCGTGCTGTTCAAAGAATTCGGCGGGGTGGATGCTTTTCCCCTTTGCATCAAGAGCAAGGATGTGGACGAGATCGTGCGCACGGTGTATCTGCTTTCCGGCAGCTTTGGCGCAATCAATCTGGAAGATATCTCTGCGCCGCGCTGCTTTGAAATTGAAACGCGGCTGAAAGAACTGTGCGACATCCCGGTCTTTCACGATGACCAGCACGGCACGGCGGTCATCGCCCTGGCGGGCATGACCAATGCGCTGAAGGTGGTCGGCAAGCAGCGCGATGCAGTCAAGGTGGTCATCAACGGCGCCGGCGCGGCAGGCATGTCTGTGTGCCGTCTGTTGCTGAGCGCTGGTTTTACCGACATTACGCTGTGTGATAAGAGCGGCATCATCTGTGAGGGGCACACCGAGGGGATGAACCCTTATATGGCGGAGATGGCGAAGGTTACCAACCGCAGCCATCAGCAGGGCACTCTGGCCGATGCGCTGGTGGGAGCCGACGCTTTCTTGGGATTCTCCGCTCCGGGAATTGTCACCACTGAGATGGTTCGCACGATGAACCGCGATGCCATTATTTTTGCCTGCGCCAATCCGACGCCTGAAATTTTCCCGGATGATGCCCGCGCCGGCGGCGCCAAAGTCATTTCCACCGGACGCAGTGATTATCCCAATCAGATCAACAATGTGCTGGCATTTCCGGGCATTTTCCGCGGCGCGCTGGATGTTCGTGCTTCCCAGATCAATGAAGAAATGAAAATCGCCGCGGCGGAGGCGCTGGCGGCGCTGGCCGGGGATGAACTGGATGAGAACAATATCATTCCCAAGGCGTTTGATCCCCGGGTTGGGCCTGCTGTGGCCAAGGCAGTGGCAGAGGCTGCCCGCAAAAGCGGCGTTGCAAGAATTTAACATGATATGAGAACAGGTCCTGCGGCCGAAAGGTTGTAGGACCTGTATTTACAATCAAAGCGATGGAAAATTTCAGCGCAGGCTATCACCAAATGCGGAGATGTACATAGAATGAAGTGAGACCGGCCAAAACGGTCGAGAACGAATCTTAGGAGGTTTCATTTATGTACAATCAGGGCTTTTTCGGCGGTAACTGCTGCTGGATCATCATTGCGATTATTCTGATTTGCTGCTGCTGTGGGAATGGCAGCAATAATCAGTGCGGCTGCGGCTGCAATTGCGGCTGCGCGCCTCAGCCCAGCTGCGGCTGCTGAGTCTGCCGATCGTGGAACATAAATTGTGATAAATCTGCACATTCAAAAGGTCAGTTTGAAAAAAGAAGCGCTCCGCAGCAGAAATTGACAGAGGATAGCCGCAGAGTGTTGTGCAGAAAAAGCGTGCAGGAGGGCAGCCTCCTGCACGCTTTTTTTATGCTGTTGCTGCAGTGCCGCAATTAAGATTCTCTGGCGGTGTGCAAGCATCCGTCCCCGCCCATCAGAGCGGTCATTTCTTCAATGCGTTCCAGAGGAAAGGGCGGCTGCGTCAATGGTTTCATGGCGATAGACATCAGTTTCATGGGATTGTCGTCCGCTGCAATCCGATTGGAGCTGATTTGTCCGCATCGCCGGCAGCGGTGGAGCAGTGCCCATTCACCGTTTTTTCGGATCCAGACGCCGATGGGCTCCATAATGCCGCCGCAGTCAGAGGCGCGGTCGCCGGGTTCAATGTCCAAATGCAGGCTGCACAGGCAGTTGGGGCAGTGATTCCGATGATCGCTGCCGGCGCCGGTTGGGACGACCGGTCGGCCGCAAACCTTGCATGTGAAACTGTCGCTGCACGCGTGGGTTTTATAATAATTTTTTGCATAAAGCTTTCGCTTGTTTTCTCGGTTCATGGAAATGGTCTCCTTTTTTCAAAGCATGGTTTTCAAATGCGCTTTCAGCGCGTCCCGGTATTTTCGGGTGAGCTGCAGATATTGCTGCCGTTCTTCTTCTGTCCATGCTCCCCAGATTTTATTTTCGATTGCAAACAGCGGCTCAATCTTTTCCGCTGCAAATTGTTTGCCTGTTTCGCTCAGGCAAACGATGGTGTTTCTTCCCTTTCCCGGTGTCAGATAAACAATGCCGTCCTTTTCCAATTTTCGGATGGCCGAATTGATCGTTTGCCGGCTCATGCCGGTCAGTTTGCTGATTTCGCTTTGCGAGCAGCTGCCGCCTTTTTCGCAGATGACGTATAATATATTTTGAATGCTGTCGGAAATGCCGGCCTTGACAGCGGCCTCATGGTATAGGGCATTGATTTCACCGGAGAGATAAGTATATTCCCCTGCATGCAAATAGTGCATCCACTTCACTCCTTGTCTGATTTCGGACATATATATTATATCCGATTTCGGACATTTGTCAACCGCTGTTTTGAAAAAAGCCGCACGGGTTTATTCGTGCCGGCGTTGCGGGAGATTTTATAGGTTGTTTGGCTTTTTAATTCTGGGGGAATATGATAAAATCGAAACAATAAAAAAGCAGAAAGAGGGAAAACAAGTGAAAAAGTGGTATGAAGAGGAATACGCCTTTGAGATTGAAGTGACCGGCTTCCTGCGCGGTGATCGTACAGAGCGCTATTGCAGGAACGGGGAAGAAATCGGCGACCGTTATACCTGCACATATGGCTGCCCGGTGAATCAGGATGGATACGGTATTTGCTCCAAAACCATGATGATGCTCTATCCGATTATGGAAGCGGTCAGAAGCGGCGGCGATCTGGAAAATATCGGCGGCAGCGATAAATATTGCAAAGACCTGGTCTGCCCGGACGGATGTGTGCTCTTTCGTCTGCGTGCCAAAAAGCTTGGAAATGAGAATTTTTTCAAAGGGAACTTCCTTGATTGATGCATACGGCTGCCCACGAAAGGAGAATGACAATGCTTTATACGGTGATTGATCGGGAGCACTGGCCGAGAAAAGAGTATTTTGAGCATTATTTGCATACGGTTCCCTGCACCTACAGCATGACGGTGGAAATTGACATTACATCCGTCCGGCAAAAGAAGTTGAAGCTGTATCCAACGATACTTTATTTTTTGGCAAAAACTGTCAACGGCATGGAGCAGTTTCACATGTCGTTTCGCACAAACGGCGAATTGGTGCTTTATGAAACAATGTCTCCATGTTATACCGTATTTCACAAAGAGACAAAGACCTTTTCCAACCTCTGGACAGAATATGCGTCACAATACAGCGAATTTTGCCGCCGTTATGACAAGGATATCGCATGTTTTGGGGCGATAGAAGCCATGAATGCAAAGCCGTACCAGCCGGAAAACTGCTTTACGGTCTCCATGCTGCCATGGGCCGCTTTTGAAAGTTTCCATCTGCATGTAGATGGCTATGAGTATTTGCGCCCTATTTTCACACTGGGAAAATACCGGGAAAAAGACGGCCGTTATTGGCTTCCGATGGCGGTGCAGGTGCATCATGCGGTGTGCGATGGCTATCATGTATGCAGTTTTATAGAAGCATTTCAGAATGCTGTCTGTGCGTTGGATCTGTAAACTTTGCAGTTTCCGTGAAATTTGCGCAAAAAAATCTGCAGCATGGATATGCTGCAGATCTTTTCAGATTTGATAGGCCAGCCGACCGGTTTGATAGAGGTTTGCGCCGGTGGCATCGATGGCCACAATCAGCGGCAGTGCATCCACCTGCATTTTTTTTACGCTTTCACAGCCCAAATCCTCGTAGGCGATGACTTCTGCCTGGGTAATGTGTTTTGCAATCAGTGCGCCGGCCCCGCCGACTGCGGCAAAATACACTGCGCCATTTCTCCGAATGGCATCTACCACTGCGGCGCTGCGGTCTCCTTTTCCAATCATGGCAGCCAGGCCGAGATCCAAAAGGCGTGGGGCAAAGCTGTCCATCCGCCCGGCAGTGGTGGGACCGCAGGAACCAACCGCCATTCCAGGCTGTGCCGGTGTGGGGCCGGCATAGTAGATGATTGCATCCTGCAAAGGATAGGGGAGGGGAGCGCCGCTGTCCAGCGCTTCAAAAATGCGTTTGTGGGCGGCGTCCCGGGAGGTGTAAATTGTGCCGCTCAGCAGCACCCGGTCGCCGATGCGCAGTTTGGGAAGATAAGAGCGAATTGCTGCGGTTTGAATTTCATAGGTCATACCATCAGTCCTTTTTCTGCTTGCTTTCGCTGAGTTTGGCCAGACCTTCGCCGATTTTGTCCAGGGTGCCGGGCAGCCGGGCCAAATTTTCCTGAGCTTTCTGCAGGCCAGTGGCTGCCTGCATCGCTGCGGCTTTGTAATTTTCCAGCAGAGCTTCATATTGTGTTTTGCAGCTGCTGAGCAGTGCATTAAGCTGCTGGCGGGTCAGCACGGCGTGCTGATCCGCGCGCTGCCGGGTTGCCGCAGCTGCAGTGTTGGCTTCGCTGCGCGTTTTTTCTGCCTGGGATTTGGCTTCGCGCAGCATGGTATCTGCCTGTGTGCGGGCTTTCTGCAGCAGTGATTCGGCGTTGGCTTTTGCCTCTGCAACGATCGTATCTGCCCGGTGTTTGGCTTCCACTTCCACTTCGGCAATATTGTTTTTCAGTTTGTGATATTCATCCACTTCCTGCTGCAGACCTTCCAGGGTAGTGGTGAGTCGTTTTTGTTCGTCTGCGTCCCGTGCGGCCTGCTCCTCTGCTTTTTGCAGGGAATCCTGGGCGGAGACACAGGCTTTTTGCGCTTCTGTCAGTGCCTGACAGGTTTGGTCATAGCGCTGCATTATGTTCTGCAGTTCGCTGTGCAATTGTGCTTGCTGGGCAGATAATTCCTGCACCTGCTGCTCCAGTGCACTGATCTGGGTGTCTTTTTCCTGCAGCAATGCCGCGCTTTCTTTGGATGCCTTTTCTATATAATTCATAACATCCTGGCGATTAAATCCGCCAAACAGGGATCCTTTAAAGGTGTTGTTTTCCATAGTGCTCACCAGCTTCTGTCGTTTCTGCAATCAACCTATGTGTCAGAAAGAGGACGAAATAATTTAATGATTGCATCATATCACAAAAAAAGAAGAAAAACAACAGCGATCGCGCTGGGAATACGGTATGGCGAAAAAAATGGGAAAAATTTTTCAAAAAATACTTGCATTTTGGAAAAAGGCATGGTAATATATAAAAGCTGTCTGCGAGATCAGTATGCGGCTGTAGCTCAGTTGGATAGAGTGTTTGACTACGAATCAAAAGGTCGCGGGTTCGAATCCCTCCAGCCGTACCACGTCGGAGCAAAGTTCGCTTTGCTCCGACGTATTTTTTATCTCATGACAGGAAAACACGGCACTTGTGTTTTTTCGTCGTTTTTGATTATGTTGCTGCTGGCGTTATGCCGTGTTTGAGAAAACCGCCTGACAGGCGGTTTTTTTGCATTCCGGTGATATATACTTTTCCTTGCAGTTTGAAAGGTGGATTGCCACAGATCACCTGGCTGGTTTCGCAGAAATTTGATGGCTTGGAAAAGAAGCAACAAAAGGAGGTTTCCTGTGTGAAAAAAGAATTTGCAGCCCCGCAGAAAATCAAAATTCGCGGCGCCAGGGTGCACAATTTGAAAAATATTGATGTTGATATTCCGCTGCATCAAATCGTGGGGATTGCCGGGGTATCCGGTTCCGGTAAGTCTTCTTTGGCCCTGGGCGTGCTGTATGCCGAAGGCTCCCGGCGGTATCTGGAAGCGCTGTCCACTTATACCCGGCGTCGGATGACTCAGGCGGCGAAGGCCGATGTAGATGAAGTGCTGTATGTTCCGGCGGCATTGGCGCTTCATCAGCGCCCGGGCGTCCCCGGTATCCGCAGCACCTTTGGAACCGGAACCGAGTTGCTCAACAGTTTGCGGCTGATGTATTCCCGCCTGGCCAGCCACCGCTGCCCCAATGGCCACTATGTGCCGCCCACGCTGGCGGTGGCGGCGGGACAGGCATTGGTTTGCCCGGACTGCGGCGCGCATTTTTATGCGCCCGGGGCAGAGGAATTGGCATTCAACAGCCAGGGTGCCTGCCGCACCTGCGGCGGAACTGGAATTGTGCGCACGGTGGATCACGATGCTTTGGTGCCGGATGAATCCCTTACCATTGACCAGGGCGCTGTGGCCCCCTGGAATACCCTCATGTGGTCGCTGATGACGGATGTCTGCCGCGAGATGGGCGTGCGCACCGATGTGCCCTTTCGGGACCTGACACAGCAGGAAAAGGAAATTGTTTATCACGGACCGGCGGTGAAGAAACATATCCTGTATCATGCAAAAAATTCCAACCAGGCTGCTGAGCTGGATTTTACTTATTTCAATGCTGTGTATACTGTAGAAAATGCCCTGGCCAAAGTGAAAGATGAAAAAGGCATGAAACGGGTGGAAAAATTTTTGAAAGAGGATGTGTGTCCGGACTGCGGCGGCACGCGCCTGTCGGCTGCGGCCCGCGCGCCGAAGCTGCGGGGCATCGGTTTGGACGAGGCTTGCCGCATGCCCCTGAAAGAGCTGGCGGTTTGGGTGAGTGGTGTGCCGGACACGCTGCCGGAGGAAATGCGCCCGATGGCAGTGAATATTTGTGCATCCTTTCAAACAGTGGCAAAGCGTCTGATGGAACTGGGACTGGATTATCTTGCGCTGGATCGGGCAGCGGCCACGTTATCCACCGGGGAACGGCAGCGGATGCAGCTTGCCCGCGCGGTGCGCAACCGCACAACAGGGGTGCTCTATGTGCTGGATGAGCCTTCCATTGGCTTGCATCCGTCCAACCTGTCAGGCCTTACAGCCGTGATGGACGATTTGGTGGCCGATGGGAATTCTGTGCTGCTGGTGGATCACGATACACAGGTTCTGAACCACGCGGACTGGGTGATTGAAATGGGACCGGAAGCCGGTGCAGGAGGAGGGCATGTGATTGCGCAGGGGACTGTGCCGCAGCTGAGAGACAATGTTGCTTCGCAAATCGGCCCGTTTCTTTCAGAAAAGACAAAATTACCGCTGCGGCGGCGCACGCCAGCCGCGGCACTGTTTGAAAGCGGTGTCATCCGCCTTTCTACAGGAGCCATTCACACGGTCAAACCCATGGAAATCGTAATTCCGAAAGGGCGAATGACGGTGGTAACCGGAGTGTCTGGCTCCGGCAAGACTACTTTGATTCTGGAAAGTCTGGTTCCTGGTTTGGAAGCGTTGACTGCGGGGAAAAATTTGCCGGAGCACGTTCGTTCTGTAGAAGCGGAGGGAATCCACCGCGTTAAGCTCATCGATGCTACGCCCATCGGTCTCAATGTACGCTCCACGGTGGCAACGTATGCCAACGTCCATGATGAGCTGCGCAAAATTTTTGCCCGCACTCCGGATGCCAAAAGCAGGGGGTATAAAGCCGGAGATTTTTCCTACAACACCGGGAAGCTGCGCTGTCCCACTTGTGACGGGACCGGCTCGATCAGTTTGGATGTGCAGTTTTTGCCGGATGTAGAAATTCCCTGCCCGGATTGCCGGGGAGCACGGTATGGGAAGGATGCAGGGAACGTCCGGGCTGGAACAAAGGCTGGGATGGAATATACCCTGCCGGAATTAATGGCTATGGATATTCATACGGCATTGGAGGCTTGCGCGGACTGGAAGGTAGTGCGGCAGCGCCTGACTGTGCTGGAGCGGCTGGGGCTGGGGTACCTCACACTGGGAGAGGCCACGCCAAGCCTTTCCGGCGGTGAGGCGCAGCGGCTCAAGCTGGCCAGCGAGATGGGGCGGGAACAGGAAGACACTGTTTTTGTGTTTGATGAGCCTACCATTGGCCTGCATCCTTTGGATGTGCGCACTTTGCTGCAGGTTTTTCAGACACTGATTGACAGCGGGGCCACGGTGGTCGTTATTGAGCACGATCTGGATGTGATCCGCAATGCCGATTATGTGCTGGACATGGGGCCGGGCGGCGGAGAAGAAGGGGGCAGACTGGTCGCGGCAGGTACGCCGGAAGAAATTGCCAAAAATGCAGACAGTATTACCGGGCGCTATTTGTAAAGTGCTGCAGAGCTTTCCGGCGAAATGTATGGATGCAAATCTGTTTTGGCATATGCGGACAGCAGGGACATGGCACCGCTTACTGTTATAGAAATGCAACGAAAAAGGAACGTGAATGCCTGGTTTGTGATATTGCGTATACAGCGGGCTTATGCTAAGATAAATACCGCGTATAAAATTACCATAAAAAAACAGCGAGGCGAATACAATAATGAAAATGGTTAAGGTTTTCATCGCAATGCTGCTCAGCCTGGGACTGTTGTCCTCCGTTGCCTGTGCAGCATCCTGGCCTGCGTGGGTTGCCGATGCACAGCGCTGGGCACAGGAACGGGAAATCAGCAATTCCTTTTTGCAGACGCCGGAGACGGTGCTCAGCCGCGCCCAAGTTGTGCAGCTGTTATATGAAGCTGCAGGGAGACCGACGGTTTCATCGGAAGGGCTTCCGTTTAAGGATGTGCAGGACAGCGATGCTGTGGCTGTTGCCTGGGCTGTGGAGCAGGGGATTGTTCAAGGAACGGATGACGGATGTTTTCTGCCGGAATCGCCTGTCAGCCGGCAGGAGTTTGCCGTGATGCTGTATCGCTTGGCAGGCGAACCTGCCGTACGGGACGAGGGATGGACTGCCTGTGAAGATGCGGCGAAAGCTGCCTCCTGGGCCCATGATGCGCTGGTGTGGAGCACAAAGACAGGTGTAATGCAGGGAAAAGCGGGGAATTTTCTTGCGCCGCTGGCACAGGTTACAGTGGCAGAAGCGATGCTGATGCTGCAGCGATGCGACTGGCTGCCCGATACGCAGCAGCTTCTTCAGGATTTGCAGACGCTGACGGAAGTACCCCGCCCCATTGGATCAGAGGGAGAAGCGGAGGCTGCCGATTATTTATACAAGCGCTTTTCGGAGATGGGGTATCAAGTCTCCACACAGGTGTATACCAATGACAGCGGTGCTTCCGGCACCAATGTGATCGCAGTCAAGCCCGCTGACACAGAGCAGGCTGATATTCTGGTCATTTCTGCCCACCACGACAGCGTGCCCACGGCATATGGCGCCAATGACAATGCTTCCGGCGTAGTGGCTCTGTTGGCTGTTGCAGAACTGGTGCAGGCGCTGCCCACAGACACAGAAGTGCGTTTTGTCAGCTTTACCGATGAGGAAAACGGGAAAAATGGATCCCGGTATTATGTGGACAGCCTGCCCCAGGCAGAGCGGGAACGCATCATCGGCGATCTGCAGCTCGATATGCTGGGAGGCTTGGGCAGTACCGGCACTCTGCTGGCCACTACAGATGGTGCGTCGAATTGGCTGACGGAACTGCTGCAGGAGAAAAATGCTTCCTATAAGCTGATTGCGGAGACAGCCAGTGACCATGCGTCGTTTCAGCTGGCAGGTGTCCCCTCTGTTCTGCTGATGCAGAATGAGCGCGGGTATTTGTATCACTCCGCGGCGGACACAGCAGAGGAAATTGATCTGGCGGCACTTTCCGGCGCGGTGCAGAGCACTGTGGCGGCCCTGCTGGAAATTATGTCGGCAGATACAGCGTCTTATCGCACTGTTGCACAGGCGCAGGGCGATGGTTATACCTATCGGCAAACGCGGCAGAATGTCATTTATTTCAGCAGTTCCATTGCCGAAACTGAGGCGTATATCGGTGCAGCTGGAGAACTGGCGGACACCTATGAAGTTTCGGGCGACGGATGGACGGACACCTATGAGAGCTATTATTATTCCATGCGGTGGTTTGATGGAGAAACACCCATGAACACTTACTATCAATATCGCAATGGCTTTTTGAGCAGCATTGAAATCCGCCCTGCAGAAACGGGATATACGCTGGAACAGGTGCGTTCCCTGATTGAGGAGATGTACGGCGCGCCTGTTGTGGATGAGAACGGGGAGACCGGTTGGGCAGATACAGTTTACAGCAAATATATTACTCTTTCTTACGAAGCTTCCGGGAATTACACCGTCACTGTGAGTTCTTATTCCGCAGGCGTGTCCAATGTGCTGGCAACATACACCGTGACCAATGGTGAGACGGAGATCAGCGATCCCGAAGATAAAGCAGTGTGGGATTATGTCTGTTCCATCCTGCCTTTGGAATGCCGGCAAAAAATCACGCAGGTTCATCTGTTTACCGACGGATACAGCAATATTCTGGCCTATACAGCGCCTGTGCAGGAAAACGGTGTTTCGGACAATACCCAGTTTTCGCTCAACATCGATTATTACGATGTCTATGATGAAAACGGCGTGCCCCGTGATTGGAGCAAGCTGACCTATACCATTCTCCATGAATATGGCCATGTGCTGCTGGAAGATGAAACCCAGGTGGATTTGACCAAGGGAGAAACAACCCACGATCCTGCCGGATTTGTGGAAGGTTCGTTCCGAAAAGCATTTTACGACCGCTTTTGGAAAGATCTGGGCGACTCCGCTGTGCAGGATTATGAAGAGAACCCCACCCATTATGTGAGCCGATATGGGGCCAATTATTTCCATGAAGATATTGCCGATACGTTTGCAGTCTTTGTGCTGGGCGGCAAACCGGAAGGAAAAACCGTGGCGGAAGAAAAACTTCTGTTTTTCTGGGCGGATGACGATATGGTGCAGCTGCGCAGTGAGATCCGGGAAAATCTGAATCTGGCATAAAATCATGTCATAATAAAAGTATGCGAAAGCGGCGGGAAACCCTGAGAAGGTTTCCCGCCGCTTTTTATAGAGCGCCGGAATGAAACATTGACAAAGAACAAACACTGCATTTGATCAACTCTGTGAAAGGAGAAGCAAAATGCAGGTACAAAAAGCATGGGGAGAAATGCTGCACGCAGGCTGCAGTGCCATGAGCTGGAGCACGGAGAATCACCGGCACTTATGGGGGCGGAATTTTGATTTTAACCGGATTGCGAAGGGCAGTGGGATTACCTATCTGCCCAAAGGGACAAGGTATTCAACTTGCACGGCAAAAGCACAGCGGGGGACGCCATCACAGGTGCACCAGCGCGCAGCATATGCGGCTGTGGGCACGGGGCTGCTTGCGCTGCCTTCCGGCCCGGTGCTCTATGAGGGGATCAATGAAAAAGGGCTTATGGGCGGGCAGCTGTATTATCGGACCTTTGCCCGGTATGCGCCGGCAGTGCGGCAGGGAACGCTGCCGCTGCAGCCGCCTTTTGCAGTGTATCATCTGCTGGCACAGTGCGCCAGTGTGGCCGAGGCTGCTGAAATGATGCAGCGGGAGGTTACGGTGATTGATGCGCCGGTACTGGGCACAGTGCCGCCCCTGCACTGGTCTTTCAGCGACTGTACAGGAGAAACTGCAGTGATAGAACCGGACGCGGATGGACTGCATATCTATCGCAATACCATGGGCGTGATGACCAATAGCCCGGGTTACCCCTGGCACCGGCTGCACCTGCTGAATTATGCCAATGTGCGGGATTTGGACTACGATGCTTTTTCGCTGAACGGCGAGGTGCTGGAGCAATGTTTTTCCGGCAGCGGCGCGCAGGGGCTGCCGGGGGACTGGAGCGCTCCCTCACGCTTTGTGCGGCTGGCCTTTTTGAAGCATTATGCCCAAAAGGGCGCGGATGAAGCGGCGGGCGTTGCGCGTATGCTGCGCCTGTTGCAAAGCGCGGCTTTTCCCTTGGGCATGGTGCGCGTCAGCCAGAGCGGTTCTGTGACGGCGTTGGATACGGAACTTACCCCGTATGACTACACGGTTTATACGGCTGTGATGTGTGCGGAGTCCCGGCGGTTTTACTGGGCAACTTATGAAAATCAGTGTGTCCAGTATGTGGATTTGCAGCATCTGCAGCGTTGTCCGCGGCCGGCGCAGATTGCTTTTCAGACGGCACCGGACTTTTGCTGTCGCAATGCAGCATTTGCAGAAGAAGGATCATAAAACCAAAGGAAAGCAAATCCGGGCGGCCCTTTTGGGCTGCCCGGACAAAAGGGTATTTGCGATTTTATGTCGAAGAAACACCTTCCTGGGGATGCTCTGGCGCTGGTGCAAAAATAAATTGCATGCTCTTGTTCAGCGCCTGCTTGGAATCGAAACAGGCGATATATACCTGGTCGCCCATGGCTTGCGCCAAGGCAGCCGGCATCCGGCCGGTCATGCGCAGCTGAGGACCATAGGCCGCCACGATTTCCGCGTGCGTATGGAGATAGGCGTGGCTGTCCCGCCGCCCGAAATAGGCGCAGTAGGTGTGCGGCCCGGTATAGGTGTGGCAGACGCGGTCAAAAACCACCATGTCGGCATAAATCTGATAGATGCTGGAAGCATATGCAAAATCGATCATATCGGGAGTGAAGCCGCCGGCCGGCCGCATGTTGATTTCCAGCGCTGCGATATCTCCTTTTTTGCCGATGCCTTTTTTCGCGCGGGTCAGACGGAAAAATTCCAGATGAAAGCAGCGGCTTTTTGCACCCAGAGCGGCCAGAACAGCTTCACCGGCGCGGCGGATATCCTCAGGGACTTCCTTGTTGACGTAATAAAAGCAATCGCTGCCTTCGTTTACCATATCCATAATGGGGGTGTGGGTGATATGGCTCGCGGCAAGAAGCACCTGCCCCTGGCTGTTGCAGATGCCGTCAAAAGTGGTCACCTCGCCGGGAATGTATTCTTCCATAATATAGGGCACGCTGTGGGCTTTGGCAAAAAAACTGTGCAGCTGCTGTTCGTTTTGCAGCTTCCAGGTATCTGAAGCGCCCACGCCGCTGTCGGGCTTGACAATGATGGGATAGCCAACTTCCCGGGCGAAGGAGAGGGCGCTGCCTTCTGTGGTGGCCAGCTGCCAGCGGGCAGCGGGAATCCCCGCTTTTTCAAAAATCTGTTTCATGCAGGATTTATATTTGTAAACATCCATCTCTTCCTGCTTCAGCCCGGTGGAAATGTTGAAATCTGTACGAAGCCGCGCATCCTGATTCAGCCAGTATTCGTTATTGGATTCCAGCCAGTCGATTTTGCCATACTTAAATGTAAAATAACCCACCGCCCGGAGCATCTGGTCATAGTCCTCCATGGTGTCTACGCGGTAATACTCTGTCAGTGCGCCTTTCAGTTCTGGTGTCAGCGTGTCATAAGGCGCGTCGCCGATGCCAAGCACATTGACGCCGGTATTGCGCAGCGCAATGCAGAAATTTTGCATTACAGCGGGAAAATGCGGAGAAATATAGATAAAATTCACGCAAACACACCCTTTCTCTTTTCTGCTTATTTTAGCGCATTTTGGCCGCTTTGAAAAGAGAGAAGCAAAGTTTTTGCGCAGTGTTTGTTTTTGTGGTATAATCCAGGCAGTCTGATGGGAGGCATTGGCATGCAGATTGCGTATTATAAAGAATACAGTCCTGCGCTGGGCAGGGAGATGGAGTTTAAGCGCTATGGAACGGCGGGCAAGGTGTGTTTTGTGTTTCCCTGCATGAACGGGCGCTTTTATGATTATGAAGATTTCCATATGCCGGAGGCAATTGCTCCTTTTATTGACAGCGGAAAGCTGCAGCTGTTTTGTGTGGACAGCATTGACGGTGAAACCTGGACGGCCCAGGGAGATCCGCGCCGGCGCATCGAGCGCCACGAAGCGTGGTATCGCTATGTGACGGAGGAGCTGGTGCCGCGCGCCGATCAAATCAGCGGCAATACGGAAAAACGGATGACGACCGGCTGTTCCATGGGCGCGTTCCATGCGGCGAATTTCTTTTTCCGCCGTCCCGATCTGTTTGACACTGTGCTGTCGCTCAGCGGTATGTATGAAGCGGACTATTTTTTCGGCGATTACAGTGACGAGCTTGTCTATCTCAATTCCCCAGTGGATTGCCTGGCACAGATGCCGGCGGAGCACCCTTATATTGCGCTGTATAACAGCAGCCGCATGATTTTTTGCGTGGGTCAGGGCGCCTGGGAAGAAGAACTTTTGGCAAGCACGCGCCGGTTGGATGATGTGCTTCGCCGAAAAGGCATTCAGGCCTGGGTGGACTATTGGGGGCAGGATGTCGCCCACGACTGGCCCTGGTGGTATCGGCAAATGAATTATTTTCTGGGAAAGCTTTTCCCTTAAAAATGCGCTCCCGCGGCGGACAAAAACAAATGGTAATCCTGTTTTCAAAAGAACAAATGACAGAAAATAAAAGCGGGGACTTTCAAAGTCCCCGCTTTCTGTTATAATAAAAACCATAGAGGGAGGCGGAGCGGATGCAGCAGATTCCTGTCATTTCTGTGGCGGCTTATTCCGGCACGGGGAAAACCACGTTTTTGGAGAAGTTGATTCCGGTGCTGAAAGCGCGCGGCCTGCGATTGTGTGTGATGAAACACGACGCCCACGATTTCCAGGTAGACCGGGAGGGAAAAGACAGTTGGCGGCTGACAAAAGCCGGGGCGGACGTCACTTTGCTGACCAACGGCCAGCGGGCGGTTTTGTTTGAAAACCGGCCGGTGGACACTGAAGCGCTTCTGGGAAAAATAAGCGATGTGGATTTGATTTTAACCGAGGGCTATAAACACGGCCCATGGAAAAAAATTGCACTGTACCGCGCTGCGGTGGGCAAACCGTTTCCGTGCCCCCTGGAGGAATGTCTGGCCGTTGTGACGGATACGCCCGTTGACCATGGAGCGGTGCCGTGTTTTGATTTTTGTGAGATAGAGGCTGTGGCAGATTTGATAGAAAAGGAGATTGGCAAATGAAGCTGGTAAAGACAGAAGAGGCAGTGGGCCATGTTTTGTGCCATGACATGACTCAGATCATCCCGGGGGTCAGTAAGGATGCCCGCTTTCGCAAAGGGCACATTGTGACGCAGGAGGATATCCCGGTTCTTTTGTCCATGGGGAAAAAGAATCTCTATGTGTGGGAAAAAAGACCCGGTATTCTGCACGAGGATGAGGCGGCGGAAATTTTGTTTGAAATTTGTCATGGTGCCAACACCTGCAAAAAAGCACCGCCGAAAGAGGGGAAAATTGAACTTTTGGCGGCGTGCGACGGCTTGCTGAAAATCAATCGGGAAAAGCTTCTGGCGGTTAACTCCCTGACAGAGATGATGATTGCCACCCGCGCCGGGGATTTTGCAGTAAAAAAAGGCGATTTGCTGGCAGCAACCCGTATTATCCCTCTGGTGATTGATGAAGAAAAAATGGCTGCGGCCCGTGCCGCCGCAGGGCCGGAACCCATTGTGTCCGTGATTCCCTTTGGCAGAAAAAAAGTCGGCATTGTCACCACGGGAAGCGAAGTCTTCAGCGGCAGGATCCAGGACGCTTTCGGCCCGGCGATCCGCAAGAAACTGGCGCGGTATGATGTGGAAGTTTTGGGACAGAGTATTTTGGACGACCAGGCCGATGCCATTGCGGCAGAAATCAACGCCTACTTGGAAAAAGGCGCGGATATGATTTTGTGCACCGGCGGTATGAGTGTAGATCCCGATGACACCACGCCTACGGCAATTCAGAAAAGCGGGGCAGAAATTATTTCCTATGGCGCGCCGGTGCTGCCGGGTGCGATGTTCCTGCTGGCTTATCAGGATGATATCCCGATTATGGGCCTGCCCGGCTGCGTCATGTATGCCAAACAGACGG
Source organism: Candidatus Pseudoscillospira faecavium (assembly GCA_904420565.1). Lineage (GTDB taxonomy): Bacteria > Bacillota > Clostridia > Oscillospirales > Oscillospiraceae > Pseudoscillospira > Pseudoscillospira faecavium. Next base: position 15,794 of record CAJFVV010000031.1, on the reverse strand, counting down.
TTTTTGATTTGGTGCTGCCCCGGGTCATGGCCGGTGAAAAGCTGACGCGGGCAGATCTGGCGCAGTACGGAGAGGGAGGACTGTGCCTGAATTGTCCGGAGTGTACATTCCCCAACTGCGGATTTGGCAAATAAAAGGAGAGCATGGTATGGAGACGCAGAAGCTCAATCATTTTGATGAAAAAGGCAATGCTGTGATGGTGGATGTGACAGAGAAAGCGGAGACGGAGCGGCAGGCGGTGGCCCGCGGAACCATTCATGTGACCCAGGAGATTTATGACGCTGTTGCCGCTGGTACAGTGCACAAAGGGGATGTGCTTGGCACGGCGCGTATCGCCGGTATTCTGGCGACCAAGCAGACACCGCATCTCATTCCCATGTGCCACCCGCTGCTGCTGAGTAAAGCGGCGATTGATTTTGAGCTGCATGAGGAAAGCCTTTCCATTGACGCAATTTGCACGGTCAAGCTGAAAGGGCAGACCGGCGTGGAGATGGAGGCGCTCACTGGCGTTTCGGTTGCGCTGCTGACCATTTATGACATGTGTAAAGCGCTGAGTAAGACAATGGAGATTGGAGAAATCCATTTGGAAAGGAAATCGGGCGGAAAGAGCGGCCTTTATGTGCGGGAGGAGACGGTATGAAATATCGTGTGGCTATTTTGACCTTGAGCGACAAAGGTGCGAAAGGAGAGCGGGAAGACCGCAGCGGCCCGGCCATTGCGCAAATGATGCAGCAGGCCGGTTATGACGTGGTGTATCAGGCGGTGATGAGTGATGATTTGGAGCCGATGAAAGCAGAACTCATGCGGCTTTGTGATGAGCATGTCTGTGATTTGCTGCTGACCACAGGGGGCACCGGATTTTCCATGAGGGATCAGACGCCGGAGGCCACCTTGGCTGTGGCGGAGCGCAATGCGCCCGGCATCGCAGAGGCGATGCGCTGGAACTCCCTGCAAATCACGCCCCGCGGTATGCTGAGCCGCGGCGTCAGCGTGCTGCGCAAGCAGACGCTGATCATCAATCTGCCCGGCTCTGTCAAAGCGGTGCAGGAGAATCTTTCCTGTATTCTGCCGGCGCTGGAGCATGGCCTGGGCATTTTGTCGGGGCGGGAAAGCGAATGCGGAGAAGCACATCACCACCATCACGAGGGGAGTGTGTGAATGATATGGAACCTTATCCCATTGGCTTAAGTGTTGAAGAGGCCCGCGAATGCATATTGAACTGCTGCGCCGCGCTGGACAGTGAGTGCATCGCGCTGGAAGAGGCAGACGGCCGTGTTTTGGCGGAAGATCTCTTTGCGCCGGAAAGCATCCCGCCCTTTCCGCGCTCGCCCTATGACGGCTATGCCCTGCGGGCAGAGGATACCCACGGCGCGGCAAAGGAGCACGGTGTGACTTTGCGTGTGATCGAAGAAGTTCCGGCGGGCTGCGCGCCCACAAAACAAGTGGAGCGCGGACAGGCGGTCAAAATTTTGACCGGCGCGCCGATTCCGCAGGGTGCGGACTTGGTGGTGAAATTTGAAGATACTCAATTTACTGCGGAGACGGTTACCATATTTGCCCCCGGGAAAAGCGGGGAAAATATTGTGCCCGTGGGCGAGGATATACAGGAAGGAGACCCTGTGGCAGAGCGCGGAACGGTATTGGATGGCGCTATGCTGGGCGTTTTGGCGGGACTGGGCTATACAAAGCTGCAGGTTTTTCGGATGCCGCGCGTGGCGCTGATTTCCACGGGGGATGAGTTGATGGAGGCCGACGCTGCGCTGCTGCCCGGAAAAATCCGCAACAGCAGCGTTTATACGCTCGCTTCCTATGTGCGCCGGTGCGGCGCCGTATCGATGCGCCGGGGAATTGTGCCGGATCAGGCGCAGCCTATCGCCGCTGCCATTGCACAGGCAGCGGAGCAGTCGGATTTGGTGCTTACCACGGGCGGTGTTTCCGTGGGAGACTACGATATGCTCCGCAAGGCATTGGAGCTGCTGGGGGCGGATATTTTGTTTTGGAAAATCCGCATGAAACCGGGAGCGGCGTTTGTGGCGGCGGTCTATCAGGGGAAACTGATTCTGTGCCTTTCCGGAAATCCTTCCGCAGCGGTGGTTGCGTTTTTTCTGCTGGGCATCCCGGCATTGCGGCGTATGGCGGGCCGCAGAGATGTGGAATTGGAGAAAATTCAAGTGCGTTTGGCCCGGCCCTTTGGAAAGAAAAGTCCAAACCGCCGCTTCCTGCCGGGAAAATTGGAGATACGAGGCGGCAATGCTTATTTGCTGCAGGCGGAGCGCCAGGGCAACGGCATGCTGCATCCGCTTTATGGCTGCAATCTTCTGGGCGAACTGCCTGCAGGCAGTCCGCCCATGGAACAGGGAAGCTCCATTGAGGCGTATTGCCTGTTTCTGTGAATTTTGCCGGCCGGCCTTAAAGGCCGGCCGGTTTTCATCTTGTTCCGGATTTTAAGGTATGATAAAATACCCCTATCAAAATAAAAAGGTGGGGCGGCAATGGGAACCTATATTTTAGCATTGGACCAGGGAACGACCAGTTCCAGAGCAATCCTTTTTGATGCAAAACAGACAATGGTTGCTATGGCACAGAAAGAATTTGCACAGATTTATCCCCGGCAGGGCTGGGTGGAACACGATGCCATGGAAATCTGGTCGTCACAGTATGCTGTGATGATGGAGGTGCTGGCCAAGGCCGATGTTTCCGCTGAGGAAATTGCGGCGATCGGGATCACCAACCAGCGGGAAACCACTGTAGTGTGGGATAAAAAAACAGGCCGTCCCATCTATAATGCCATTGTCTGGCAATGCCGGCGCACGGCTGGTTTGGTGGACGATCTGCTGCAGCAGGGGTATGGGGATCATATCCGAAAGACCACCGGACTGATGCCGGACGCTTATTTTTCCGCGACCAAAATCCGCTGGATCCTTGACCGTGTGGAAGGGGCACAGGAAAAAGCGGAGGCAGGAGAGCTTTTATTCGGCACGGTGGACACCTGGCTTTTGTGGAAGCTGACCGGCGGGGCAGTGCATATGACGGATGTGACCAATGCTTCGCGCACCATGCTGTTTGACATTCGCAAGCTGGCCTGGGATGAGACCATCCTGCGTGCGCTGCGTATTCCGCGCGCAATGCTGCCTCAGGTGCGTTCTTCCAGCGAGATTTACGGGTATGCCCAGCTGCAGGGCTGCCGTGTGCCTGTGTGCGGCATCGCGGGGGATCAGCAGGCCGCACTGTTTGGGCAAACGTGCTTTGCTCCGGGTGAGGCGAAAAATACCTATGGTACAGGGTGCTTTTTGCTGATGAACACTGGAACACAATTGTGCGAAAGCAGCAACGGCCTGATTACAACCATTGCCATAGGCTTGGGGGATGAAGTGCAGTACGCCTTGGAGGGCTCTGTTTTTGTGGGGGGCGCCGTTATTCAATGGCTGCGCGATGAGATGTGCTTTTTCACGGAGAGCCAGGATGCCGAGTACTATGCGCAGAAGGTTCCGGATACGGGCGGCGTATATTTGGTCCCTGCTTTTACGGGCCTTGGCGCGCCGTACTGGGACATGTATGCCCGGGGGTGTATCGTCGGGCTGAGCCGTGGAACCAAGCGGGAGCACATCATTCGTGCTGCCCAGGAAAGTATTGCTTATCAGGTGGCGGATTTGGTAGAAGCCATGGAAAAAGATACCGGCTTGCCGCTTGCTGCACTGAAAGCGGATGGCGGCGCCAGCCGGGATCGCTTTTTGATGCAGTTCCAGGCTGATATTCTTCACAAGGAGGTGCGCCGGCCGGTGATTCGGGAAACAACGGCTTTGGGCGCGGCTTATCTGGCGGGGCTGGCGGCCGGCGTCTGGAAAGACCGGGAGGAAATTCAAAAGCTGTGGGCCTGTGATGTATGTTATCAGCCGCAGATGGAAGCGGAAAAGCGCCGTGCTCTGCTGCATGACTGGCACCGCGCTGTGGGGCGCAGCCGCGGCTGGGCAGAAGCATGAGAACCGTAAAGAGTGAGATCATAGGGTTTGTAGCGGTGAGAGCGGCACGTGTACGGTATACCGTACACGCGCCGCTCTCAGATAAAGGATAGAAAGGGATAAAGAAGAAAGCAAATTAATCAGGCAGGAATGTTGGGTCAGCTTTTCAAATCGACGTCATCCTGCAGCGCATCGTAACCGGTGGCACCGGTGCGCACCTTAATGGCATTTTCCACATCATAGACAAAAATTTTCCCATCGCCCACATGGCCGGTGTAAAGCGCCTGCTTTGCGGCTTCGATAACAGTCTGGGGCGGAATCTTGGAAATCACAACGTCCACGCGGATTTTGGGCAGAAGTGTCATGTGCATTTTCACGCCGCGGTAGGAACCGGTGGAACCGCGCTGAGCACCGCAGCCCATAATATTGGTCACCGTCATGCCGGTAATGCCGATTTGTTCAAGGGCGTGCTTCAGCGTATCAAAATGAGCAGGGTTGCAGTACACTTCGATTTTGGTTAGTTTCACACCGTCATTGGCGACAGTGGCGCGTGTTTTGCGCTCTACAGACACAGCTTCTTCCATTGGGGCAGTGCCTGTGACCTTTGCGGTGGACATTTCCACAGGTGTATTGAAAGACAGAGTGGAAACGGCCGGCATAAAGTCAGCGTAAGCACTTTGCAGGCCGTGTTCGTGGACATCCAGCCCCTGAATTTCCACTTCGGCGGGAACACGCAGGCCGATGGTTACTTTCAGAATTTTGAAAACCAGGAACATAACAACGAAGGTATATACTGCAATGGCAGCTACGCCGAGGATCTGAATTCCCAGCTGAGTGAAGCCGCCGCCGTAAAACAGACCATTGGTGCGGTCAAATAAACCGACGGCCAGTGCGCCCCAAACGCCGTTGAAGCCATGCACTGCTACAGCGCCGACAGGGTCGTCCACATGGGCTTTGTAATCCAAGAACCAAACACCGAAACAAACAAGAAAACCGGAAACAACGCCGATGATGATTGCACCGAGGCCATCGGCAACAGCACAGCCGGCTGTAATGGCCACCAGCCCGGCCAGAGAACCGTTCAGTGTCATAGATACATCTGGCTTACCATATTTCCCCCAGGTAAACAGCATAACGGTCAGTGTTGCCGCGGCGGGAGCCAGTGTGGTGGTGCTCAGAATCTGTGCCAACTGCACTGCATCAGAAGCCGCTGCGCCATTGAAACCGTACCAGCAGAACCAAAGAATGAAACAACCCAGAGCACCTAAAGTGATTGCATGGCCAGGAATTGCCCGGGGACTGCCGTCCTTTCCGTATTTTCCGATACGGGCGCCCAGAAGTGCTGCGCCGACAAAAGCTGTGATGCCGCCGACCATGTGAATGACAGCCGATCCTGCAAAATCAATGAAGCCGATCTGCGCCAACCAGCCTTGAGCATTCCAAACCCAGCCTGCTTCAATGGGGTATACGACAGCGCTGATGATGGCGGAATAGACACAGTAAGTAGAAAATTTAGTGCGCTCCGCCATGGCACCGGAAACGATTGTGGCGCAGGTGCCGCAGAAAACCAGCTGGAAGAAGAAATTCGACCAGTTGAAGTTATTAAAATCTGTAAACATCTGGTAGGTAGGCATGCCGATCAGGCCAAAAAGATAGTTTTCCGAATTCATAATGCCATAGCCCAGAAAAACAAAGAAAATGGTACCGATACAAAAATCCATAAAGTTTTTCATGATGATATTGCCGGCATTTTTAGCCCGGGTGAATCCCGTTTCCACCATTGCAAAGCCAGCGCCCATGAAGAAAACAAGTACAGCGCCTAACAAAAACCATATACTCATGTCCATAAAATTATCCTCCTATATAGTCTTACTTAAAAATTATTACAACAAGATGGATTCCCCGCCATCTAATTGTTGAAAAAAAGAAGGTGTGTGCTCCCTAGCTTGGGAGCACACACCTTTGTGTACTGCATCAGTGATTATATTTTTAAATATTGAACAGCATCTCACCATAAGTGGGATAGGGCCAATATTCTGCAGAGGTCATGGTTTCCATCTCATCCGCAATGGCGCGCATTTCCTGCATCAATGTGAAAACAGTATCGTGGTAGTAAGCTGCTGCTTTTTGAGCGTTTTCTGGAATCTTGAGCAGTGCGCATTCCAGCTGGGCGCATTTTTCATACAAACTGCCACTCAGCCCGGACAGTTTTTTCAGCGTTTCCATTTCGGCAGTGCAGGGAATGTCTTTGCTGACAGCCCGCTTGCTCAAAATCGAAGAGCTGAGGGAGTCTGTAAATGCGGATACAGCGGGCAGGATGTCGCGCTTTACCATGTCGACAGCAGTTTGCGCTTCAATGTTGAGCACTTTACTGTAGCTTTCCAAATGGATTTCATAGCGTGCGCGCATCTCAGTCTCTGTGTAAATGTTGTGTTTTGTAAAAAGCTTGATATTTTTGGGAGAAATATAGGCCCGCATGGCTTCAGGCGTGTTTTTCAGATTGGAAAGCCCGCGCTCCTGCGCTTCACTGATCCAGGAATCGTCGTAACCATTCCCGTTGAAGATGATGCGCTTATGTTCCTTGATGGTTTTCTGCAGCAGTATCTGCAGATCCTTGTTGAAGTTTTTGGACTTTTCCAGTTTATCTGCAAATTGGCTCAGCTCTTCTGCCACAATCGTATTGAGTGCGATGTTAGGACCGGAGATGGACTGTTCAGAGCCCAGCATGCGGAATTCAAATTTGTTTCCGGTAAAAGCAAAGGGAGAAGTGCGGTTGCGGTCAGTAGTATCCTGGGAGATGTGGGGCAATGCATCTACGCCGACTTCCAGCGCACTCTGAGCCTTTTCGTGGTAAGCGGTGCCTCGTTCGATCGAGTCCAAAACGGCATTCAGTTCGTCGCCCAGGAAAATGGACACCACTGCAGGAGGGGCTTCATTGGCGCCCAAACGATGGTCATTTCCGGCAGAAGCCACAGTGCAGCGAAGCATTTCCTGATAATCGTCCACACCTTTGATGATGGCCATTAAAAACAGCAGGAACTGCGCGTTATCCCGCGGGGTTTTGCCGGGGTCAAGCAGGTTTTTGCCGCTGTCTGTAGAAATAGCCCAGTTGTCATGCTTGCCGGAGCCATTGACGCCTGCGAAGGGTTTTTCATGCAGCAGACAGACCATGCCATGTTTTGCTGCAACCTTCTTCATAATCTCCATAGTGAGCTGGTTGTGGTCGGCTGCAGTGTTGGCATCGGTAAAAATAGGAGCCAGTTCGTGCTGGGCTGGGGCAACTTCGTTGTGCTTTGTTTTGGCCAGAATGCCGAGCTGCCAAAGCTCTTCATCCAAATCTTTCATATAAGCGGCGATCCGGGGCTTCAGTGTGCCGAAATAGTGGTCTTCCATTTCCTGCCCTTTGGGGGGCTTAGCGCCAAACAGTGTACGCCCGGTCATAACCAGATCTTCCCGCTGGTCATACATTTTTTTGTCAATCAGGAAATATTCCTGTTCTGGGCCGACGGTGGCGATGACCTTTTTCGTGGTGGTATCGCCGAACAGGCGGAGCACACGGACAGCCTGCTTGCTGAGTTCATCCATGGAGCGGAGCAGCGGTGTTTTTTTATCCAGAGCTTCGCCGCCATAGGAGAAAAAGACGGTGGGAATATAAAGACTGCCGTCCTTGATAAAGGCATAAGAGGTCGGATCCCAGGCTGTATAGCCGCGGGCTTCAAAGGTGGCGCGCAAACCGCCGGAAGGGAAAGAAGAGGCATCTGGTTCGCCGCGCACAAGTTCTTTGCCGGAAAACTCCATAATGACGCCGCCGCCATCAGTGGGGGAGATAAAACTGTCATGTTTTTCAGCTGTTACACCGGTCATGGGTTGGAACCAATGTGTATAATGGGTAGCACCTTTCTCCAGCGCCCAATCTTTCATGGCGTTGGCGACAATGGTTGCAACGGACATATCCAGGGGAATGCCCTCATCTTTACATTTTTTCAGCGCTTTATAAGTATCTTTGGGAAGCCGTTCTTTCATGACCGTCTCATTGAAGACCATGCTGCCGAAAATTGCAGGAACGTGGCTGGATGCTTCTGCCATCAAAAATTCCTCCTTTGTTGAACCCATTAAAAATCGATTTTCTCAGGATAAAGAAAAAGCGCTGTGGAGAAACATTTCCACAGCGCCATTGCTGATATGTGCAGTATAGCATTTTGCTGAAAAATGTCAAGCATTTTTTTGCATATTTTCCAAATAATTTTTCTGAACCGGCCTGAATAAAAGCTTTGCACATCAGGGTGTGTGTTTATAAAAGCAGGTTGGATGCCTGATTGGAGGTGTTGTCCTGCGGGAGATTACTGCTTTCAAAATTACGGGCGGTGAGAATCAATGCCAGGCTGACACTGAGCTGGGAAAAGAAAGCAGAAAGCAGTGCGATTTCTTTTTCGGTGTGGGTTTGGGCGATGGCGGCGGCAAAGGCCCCTGTCATGGCGGGAAATGTGTCGGAATTGTGCATTGCAGCATCACTCCTTTTTTATAGTCTATGCTGAATTGAGGTATTGTTTCTGGAAAAATTTGCGGAAAAAAGGAATGAATCGTCTTTGAACTTTGCAATTTTTTTGGAAGGATCTTGCAAAATAGGATTGACAAAGCAGGAAACGCCGCGTATAATAACGCTACATTATACTGCACCACAGAGATCGGATGCCGTTAACCAATTGAATCCAGTGAGAACAAAGACGTTCTGGAAAAGCGCTGCCGCTTGCGGCAGGGTTTTGTCCGGGGCGTCTTTTTATGCATTCGAGCAGGCGGTAGTGTCTTAGGGATAGAGAAAGGAAGTGCCAAATGATGAAACGAGAGGGTGAAGTGCGGATTCCTTCCGGCTGTGCGATTTCCGGTATCATTGATAAAAGCGGCAAACGCTTCAGCGGAGAGGCAATCATTCAATCCATTGCCCTGATGCACGACCGCGGCAACGGTCTGGGCGGTGGTTTTGCGGGATACGGCATTTATCCGGAATATGAGGATTTTTATGCCTTTCATATTTTTTATGACGATGAACAGGCAAAAATCCGCTGCGAAGATTTTCTGCATCAATATTTTTCCTTGACGGGCCCGGGTGAAATTCCTACCCGGCTGCACAAAGGCGTAAAAGATGCACCGATGATCTGGCGATATTTTGTCAGCCCCATTCCGCGCAAACAGATTGAAAGCCTGAAAGATGAACGGGAATTTGTTTCATCCTGCGTATTTTATATCAATGCCCATATCAAAGGGGCGTTTGTGTTTTCCAGCGGCAAAAATATGGGCATCTTCAAAGCGGTGGGTTACCCGGAAGATGTGGGTGAATTCTACCGCCTGGAAGAATATGCCGGCTACAGCTGGACGGCGCATGGCCGTTATCCCACCAATACGCCGGGCTGGTGGGGCGGTGCGCACCCCTTCGGCCTCTTGGATTATTCCATTGTCCACAATGGCGAAATCTCATCCTATGATGCCAATCGCCGCGCTATTGAGATGTATGGTTATCACTGTGCGCTGCTGACAGATACCGAGGCCATTACCTACATATTTGATTATCTGCTGGAGCGGCAGCATTTGACTTTGAAAGAAGCAGCTATGGTTGTGGCGGCATCCTTTTGGGAGAATATCGACCAGCAGCCGGAGGAGCAGCGCGCTGTGGCGACCTATTTGCGCAAACGGTTTCCGGATATGCTGATCACCGGCCCGTTTTCCATCATTCTTGGTTTTGACGGGGGCCTGATGGCGCTCAACGACCGGTTGAAGCTGCGCAGTATGGTAGTGGGTGAAAAAGGAGACCGCACTTATATTGCGTCGGAAGAATCTGCAATCCGCATTGTCGAGCCTGTACTGGATCAGGTTTGGTCGCCTCATGGCGGCGAACCGGTGATTGTTACACTCAAAGGGGGTGCAAAGTAATGTTGCCGCAGGAATATATTGCTCCGGAATTTGAAGTGCTGCGGGATCCTTATCGCTGCATTCAGTGCCGTGCCTGTGAGCGGCAGTGTGCCAATCTTGTCCATCATTACGATGCAGAGAATAGCGTAATGTACAGCGATACGACCGATTGTGTGGACTGCCAGCGCTGTGTATGTATCTGTCCAACGCATGCTTTGAAAATCATTGAAAATCAAAACCAGTACCGCCCCAACCAAAACTGGTCCAATCAGACGATGAAAGAGCTGTATCGCCAAGCCAACAGCGGTGGTGCGCTGCTGTCTTCCATGGGAAATCCAAAGCCGTACCCCATCTACTGGGATCGGTTGCTCATCAATGCATCCCAGGTGACCAACCCGCCCATCGATCCGCTGCGCGAACCGATGGAAACACGCGTATATCTCGGCAAACGGGAAGTGTCCGTGGAACGTGATATTAGCGGGCAGCTGATTGATAATATGCCGGTGTCGTTGCGCCTGGAGACGCCGATTCTGTTTTCGGCGATGTCTTACGGTGCCATCAGCTACAATGCCCATCTTTCTCTGGCACGCGCCGCGACCCGCCTGGGCATCCTTTACAATACCGGTGAGGGGGGCCTGCATGAAGATTTTTATGCCTATGGTGCCAACACAATTGTGCAGGTGGCTTCCGGCCGCTTTGGCGTGCATGAGCAATATCTCGATGCCGGTGCAGCCATTGAAATCAAAATGGGGCAGGGCGCAAAGCCAGGCATCGGCGGACATCTGCCCGGAGAAAAAGTGGGGGAGGATGTTTCCAAAACCCGTATGATTCCTCTGGGGGCAGATGCCATTTCCCCTGCACCGCATCACGACATTTATTCCATTGAGGATCTGCGCCAGCTGATCTATTCGTTGAAGGAAGCAACTGGCTATCAAAAGCCTGTAATTGTGAAAATTGCAGCGGTGCACAATGTGGCAGCCATTGCCAGCGGCATCGCCCGCAGCGGCGCCGATATCATTGCCATCGACGGATTCCGGGGCGGAACCGGCGCCGCACCGACTATGATTCGCGATCATGTTGGCATTCCCATTGAGCTGGCACTGGCGGCGGTGGACAGCCGCCTGCGGGAGGAAGGCATCCGCAATGAAGTTTCCCTGGTGGCCGGCGGCAGTATTCGCTGCAGTGCAGATGTGGTCAAAGCTGTGGCATTGGGAGCAGACGCTGTGTATTTGGGAACTGCTGCGCTGATGGCGCTGGGCTGCCATCTGTGCCGCAGCTGTTCCCGGAATAAATGCAACTGGGGTATTGCGACTCAGCGGCCGGATCTGGTCAAGCGTCTGAACCCGGAGATTGGAGAAGAGCGTCTGGTCAACCTGGTCACAGGCTGGACCCATGAAATCAAGGAAATAATGGGCGGCATGGGTATCAACTCCATCGAGGCGCTGCGCGGCAACCGCCTGATGCTGCGTGGTGTGGGGCTGAACGAAAAAGAACTGCAGATTCTGGGCGTCCAGCATGCCGGAGAATAAAGGAGGCAGGGAAAATGAAAAAAATCGTTGTGCGCGAGCAGTGGTGTCTTGGCTGCCATTTGTGTGAATATTTCTGCGCCTTTGCCAATTCCGGCCTGGATCATATGGTGCGGGCTTTGCAGGGGAAAACCATCTATCCCCGCATTGTTGTGGAAGGAGACAATCAGATCAGTTTTGCGGTCAACTGCCGCCACTGCGAGCAGCCTTTATGTGTGGCCGGATGCATCTCTGGCGCGCTGCGCAGAGGGGAAGACGGCATGGTGAAAATCGATCAGGAAAAATGCGTGGGTTGCGGCACCTGCATTTTGTCCTGCCCCTATGGCGCAATTATGCCAAACGGCAAAGGGGTTGCCCAAAAATGTGAGTTGTGTCTGGACAATACTTTTGGAGAGCCTCAATGTGTACAGCACTGTCCCAATCGGGCGATTGTCCTGGAGGAGGTTGATGCATCGTGAACTATGTACTTATTGGAAACTCCACTGCAGCGATCGGCTGTATTGAAGGAATCCGAAGTGTGGATCAGGAGGGGGCGATCACCGTTATTTCGGAGGAGCCCTATGAGGCCTATGGCCGGCCGTTGATTTCCTATCTTCTGATGGGGAAAACGGATCGGGAGCATATGCGCTACAGAGAGCCATCCTTTTATGAAACGATGGGAGTGGAATTCCTTTTGGGCCGCAGAGCGGAAAAAATTGACAGCAAATCCAAAAAAATTTTGCTGGAGGATCAAAGCTCCTTATCGTACGATAAACTATTGGTGGCTACGGGCTCCAGACCATTCCTGCCGCCGATGAAAGGCCTGGAAAAAGTGGAGAAGCGCTTTTTCTTTATGACGCTGGACGACGCGCTGGCACTGGAGCGGGAACTGAATGGAGAAAAGCGGGTTTTGATTGTCGGCGCGGGCTTGATTGGCATGAAGTGCGCCGAGGGAATCGCCCGGCGTGTGGCGCGTGTCGACATCTGCGATTTGGCGCCCAGAGTGCTCCCGACAGTGCTGGACGATGAGGCGGCCACGTTGGTGCAACAGGAAATGGAGCATCACGGCTGTGTGTTTCATTTGGGTGCGTCAGTAGAACGATTTTTCGACAATACTGCCATGCTGACCAACGGCGAAAAAGTGCCGTTCGATCTTTTGGTCATCGCTGTGGGTGTGCGCCCGAATGTGGAGCTGGTGCGTGAAGCCGGAGGTTCTGTGGCCAAAGGCATTGTAGTTGACGAAACAGGAAAGACCTCTCTTGAAGATGTCTATGCGGCGGGAGATTGTGTGGAGAGCCACGACCTGACCAACGGAAAAGATGGCGTGATTGCCATTTTGCCCAATGCCTATCTCCAGGGCCACGCGGCGGGTGTGTCGATGGCCGGCGGCGAAGAGCGTTTTGACGAAACAATGCCGATGAATGCAGGCGGCTTTTTCGGTGTGCATTTGGTGACAGCTGGAAGTTATGAAGGCGAAAGTCATATAACCAAAACAGAAAACAGCTATCGCCGTCTGGTGATTAAAGACGGAGTGCTCAAAGGATTTATCATTGTCGGAGATATCCGCCGCTCCGGTATTTACACTGCGCTGATTCGCAAGCGGATACCTTTGCACGATATAGACCTGGAGCGGCTGCTGGAAAGCCCACAGCTTTTGGTCTATGACCGGAAAACCAGGGAAGAACTGTTGGGGGGTGCTGCGATATGACCATTGATGCGGCCAATTTGTATTTTGAAACGCTGAATCATCAGGTGCGCTGTACGGGGGACGAGGAAATTCTGATTGATCATTGCTGCGGACAACGCTTTATCGGTGCAGGTTCCCGCGATAAACATATTGTGATCAACGGCACGCCGGGCAATGCTCTGGGCTGTTATATGAATGGCACGCGTATTGATGTCCACGGAAATGCTCAGGATGCCATTGGTGACACGATGAACGACGGATTGATTTGTGTCTATGGCCATGCGGGAGATGCCTGCGGCTATGCTATGCGCGGCGGGAAGATTTTCGTGCGCGACAGTGCAGGCTATCGCACAGGTATTCATATGAAAGAATACCGGGATAAAAAACCGGTGATTATTGTGGGCAACGAAGTGGGGAGCTTTTTTGGCGAATATCAGGCCGGAGGCATTTTGGTTGTGCTGGGGCTGCACAGTGAGAAGCGTGCCCCTGTGGGGTATTACTGCGCTGTCGGGATGCACGGAGGCAAGATGTTTATCCGCTGTGACGAGTTGCCGAAGCTGCCTGCGCAGGTTGTGGCCCAGCGGGCGTCGGAACAGGACCTGGCGGAAATCCGGGAAGATCTGGAGCAATTCTGTGCCTGTTTTGGCTATGATATGGAAGCGGTTTGTGCAAAGCCTTTTTATGTGCTCACGCCAAATACAAATAATCCCTATAAATCTCTTTACACACCAAACTGATTCGGGTATGATAACTGTAAAAGTATCATGAAAAATCACACAGCCCAGGGAGTTTGCCCTTCCTGGGCTGTGCGGCATAAGCGAGGGGTAAGCATGAAAGATTCCAGCAAAGAAGTATTGGCTTTTGTCAAAGAAAACGATGTGAAATTTATCCGCCTGGCATTTTGTGATCATGTGGGTGTACAAAAAAATATTTCGCTGCAGCCTGGAGAGTTGGAGCGGGCGTTTGAAAACGGCATTCCGTTCAATGCATGGGAATTGCCGGGATTCCATCTTCCGGCCGGCACGAAGCTGCTGCTGCGGCCGGATGCGCGCACATTGTCCATATTGCCTTGGCGGCCCTCCTCTGGCAGGGTGATTCGGCTGTTCTGCGATTTAATGAATGCGGATGGCACGCCCTATGGCGGAGATACCCGGGCCATGCTGCAGAAAACCGTGCAGGATGCGGCACAGCTGGGCTATTCCATCCGCATCGGATCTGCCTGTGAATTCTATCTGTTCCACACGGATGAAAACGGAGATCCCACCATGGTTCCGCAGGATCACGGCAGCTTTTTTGACTTAGCCCCGGCAGACAGAGGAGAAAATGTGCGCCGGGATATTTGCCTGACCCTTTATGAAATGGGCATTATTCCGGAAAGCTCGCACCATGCCGTGGGCCCCGGACAAAATGAAGTGGTGTTCCGCAGCAGCGATGCTTTGAGTGCGGCGGATCAATTTATGACGTTCAAATCCGTGGTAAAACAGGCGGCTTCCGTCAACGGTTTGTATGCTTCTTTTATGCCAAGACCGCTGGAAAAAGAAAAGAGCAGTGCCTTGACGCTGATGTTCGAAGTCTATAAGGACGGAAAGAATCTTTTTGAAGAAAAAATGCTGGAGATCGAAGCATGCAGTTTTGTGGCGGGAATTTTGGAGCGGCTTCCTGAGCTGATGCTGTATCTTAAACCGACAACCAATTCTTACAGTGAGGATAGCCGCCGCATTCCGGGCTGGTCCAATCTGAGCGGGAAATTCAGTGTTTGCATTCCGGCTATTGCCGGAATTAAAGGCCGTATGGAACTGACTGCGGCAGATCCTGCCATTAATCCGCATTTGGTCTATGCGCTGCTGATTCGCGCCGGTTTGGAAGGGATTCAAAAAGAGCAGGTGTTGCCGCAGATGGAAGCCCCCTGCGGCAAACTGCCGCTGACGCTGCGCCAGGCAATTACAGCGGTTAACCGCGGCGAATTGAGCAAGCGATATGTGCCGGAGGACGTGCTGAACAGCTATCTTAAAAATAAGCAGGATTTGGCCAATGAATACACCAAAGCCAAGAAAAAAGCGGAATATGATTTGCAGGCTTATTTTAACCTCTTATAACAGCGGCAATGGGAGTTTTGGAAGAAAGGCGTTGAGCGGATGGAAACTGCTTTGATTGTGTCCAGCACGGATGCGGGCATCAAAGCGCTCTTTGCGCTTCTCAAAGGGCTGCATTTGCGTGATATCCAATTTGCCATGAACAGCGGGGAAGCACGCCGACGGCTGGCAAATCAGGAATATGATTTGGCTGTGGTCAATACCCCGTTGCGGGATGAATTTGGCAGCGATCTTGCCTGCCACATTGCAGAAAGTACAACAGCAGGGGTATTGCTTTTGATCAAACTGGAATATGCGGCAGAAATCAACGCAAAGGTCGAAGCATCCGGGGTATTTGTGCTGGAAAAGCCGGTGAGCCGCAGCATGTTTCAATACACAGTGCGGATGATGGAAACGATGGAGCACAGATTGCAGATGCTCAAGCGGGAAAATGTGCGTCTGCAGAATAAAATCGAGGAGATTCGTTTGGTGGACCGCGCTAAATTGGTATTGATGGAGTACCTGAAGATGAGCGAGGAAAATGCGCATTCTTATATTGAGCACCAGGCGATGAATATGCGCTGCACGAAACAGGAAATTGCACAGAGCATTATACGAACATATCAAAATTAGACAAAGAAGTGCTCCGGCATTGCAATGCCGGAGC
>CAJFVV010000030.1 GCA_904420565.1 Candidatus Pseudoscillospira faecavium | reverse complement strand
CAGGGAGAGGGCCAGCGTGACGGAGCCGGAGCGGCCCCGGGCGGCGGTTTCGATCTCCCGGTCCCGCTCGTCGGGGAGCAGGTGGAGAGCCTCGGCCCGGCGGCGCTCTTCTTCACGAGTGCGATTCATGGAAAAAGCCTCCTTCAGGTGTGATTTTCATAGTGGAGTGCGCAGAAAAGTTCGATGATGTAGCTGCCGGTGAACAAAAGCCCGGAAACGATCAGCATGGCAGCGAGGAGCATTTGCTGCATTTCCTCCGCCGAAAAGGCGACGCCCAGCGCCAGCCCTAGGCAGAGGGCGAAGAGGATGCCCCGCAGGATCGCCAGGGTCCTGTCCCTGGTTTTTAAGCTGACCAGCTGATTGCGCTCGTCCCGCTCGTTTATCTTGTCCTGATAGGAGAGATTACGGTTCAGCGAGCGCAGCAAACTGCTGCTGCCCCAGAGCAGACAGATTACGATCAGCACCACGGGCTTGATCTCCCAATGCCCGTTCTGGATGGCGGCGCCCAGGAGCAGCAGCCCCATGAGCACGCCGATCAGGCCCCAGATAAAATTCTTGCGGTGATAGATTTTCATAATGATGTTCCTCCTGACACACTGATTACGAAAATTCTTCTTCCAGGGCGCGGTCCTCCAGCGCCTTGTTCTCTTTCAGACAGCACAGCTCCTCCACACTGACGCCGAACACCTCCGCCATGCGGTAGGCCAGCATCAGCGAGGGGCTGTACTGCTCTTTTTCAATGGAAATGATGGTCCGGGAAGAAACATGGACTAAATCGGCCAGTTGCTGCTGCGTCAGTCCGGCGGCAGTGCGCAGTTCTTTCACTCGTGTTTTCATGGGGACCTCCTAAAAAGTGAAGCTTACTTCATGTGAGGTTAACTTCATATTAGCAGGAAGCAATGTGTTTGTCAAGGGAAATATATGAAGTTTACTTCATAAAAAAACAGGTGCACTGAAACCAGTGCACCTGTAAAGGTTTAATTATTATTGCTGGGCTGTATTTGCACCATACAGCAGGTTATAAAGTGCCTGGGCCGCTTCCGCCCGGGAAACGGAGACTTCGGGCAAAAGACAGTTTCCGCGGCCTTGAATCAGCCCGCGGTCTATGCACCAGGACATGGGTTGGATGGCCCATTGCGGCACGTCGTCTGCATCCGCATAAGGGGCAAAGGTGGTCAGCGGATCCTCAGCAAAGCCATCGCAGGCATCGTAAAGCAATCGGCACAGCGCCTGGCGGGTGATATAGTCCGAAGGGTGAAAGAGACCTGCTTCGTCGCCCTTGGCGATGCCGGCCTGTTTCAGAGCGGCAAGATAAGGGGTGTATGCATCGTTGCCGGCATCGGAAAAATTATCTCCGCCTTCTACAGGTGCGATATCCAGCGCCCGGCACAGCCACAGCGCAAACTGGGCGCGGGTTATGGGGCGGCTGGCCTGAAAATTGATACCATTGGCTGCGCCATCGACAATTCCCTCAGATGCAAGAGCGTTGACGGCGGGGGCATACCAGGCTTCGTTGGAGACATCACTGAAATAGGGGCTGTCCTGCGCAGGCACATTTCCAAGATCCTGCCATTCATCCCGCTCCACATCAGAGCGGGGTTCATTGCCCTGAGTCCACCACAGAGCGCGAAAATAACGTCCGTTGTGTACTACGATATCTCCCAGGGTGTAAATATCGCTGGCATTCCATGCGGGGTAAAAGGTGTCGGCTACACGGATGGGGGCACTGACCTCTTCTGCATCGGAAGAAGCAACTGAAGGCGTGCTGCCGCATCCGGACAGGGCAATGCTCAGGGTAAGCGTTAACAATAAAGCAATTTTTTGGCGGAACATAAAAAAACCTCAAAGCGTATCGATACGCAGCGATAAAACGGATAGCTTCTGGCCATAGTATAAGCTGTTTTTTTCAAAAAGGGAAGGGAAGAAAAGAAAAGACAGTCTGCTTTTTGCACCGGGCGGTTTGAAGCAGGATGAAAAAGTGCGGCTCTTCGCTGAAAGCGAAAAGCCGCGCTTTGGAATCAACAGAACGTCACTGCTTGTGAAACCGGGAAAGGAAGTCGATCATTCTGGGATTTTTGGGGTGGTCGAATACTTCCTCCGGTGTGCCCTCCTCGCCGATGACACCGTCGGCCATAAAGACAACATGATTGGAAACATCCCGGGCAAAGGCCATTTCATGGGTGACTACCAGCATGGTCATGCCCTCAGTGGCCAGGCTCTGCATGACGGAAAGCACTTCCCCCACCATTTCAGGGTCCAGAGCGGAGGTAGGTTCGTCGAAGAGCAGCACCTCGGGATTCATGGCAAGGGCACGGGCGATGGCCACGCGCTGTTTCTGGCCGCCGGAGAGCTGGCGGGGCTTGGCATTGATGTAAGGAGCCATGCCCACTTTTTCCAAATATTTCATGGCGTTTTCCCGGGCCTCTTCCTCGCCGCGCTTGAGCACTTTGGTCTGGCCAACCATGCAGTTTTTCAGCACGGTCATATTGTTGAACAGATTAAAGGACTGAAATACCATGCCCACCTTGGCCCGATATGCTGTGGCGCCGCCCTTTTGGTCGACGATATTTTCGCCATGGAACAAAATCTCGCCGGAGGTAGGGGTCTCCAAAAGGTTAATGCAGCGCAGCAGCGTGGATTTGCCGCTGCCGGAGGCGCCGATGATGCTGGTCACATCGCCGGTGCGCACAGTGAAATCGATATCTTTCAGCACTTCGTGGCTGCCGAAAGACTTGGAAAGGTGCCGCACTTGTAAAATCATATCGCTCATGTTCAACGCTCCCCTCTGGCACTGCCGTTGCGGTGCTTTAACATTTCCTGCTGGATGGTGCGTTTTTCTGCATCCAGAGGATTGGCATATTCCCTGCTGTGTTCGTCAAAAGGCGTGCCCTTGTTGGGATGGTTGTAGGTGCCTGCAGTGGTGACAAGCTGGTCTTCGTTGACCAGTTCGTAGTTGTCGCTGCCGTCCATCCGCCGCTCCAAAAAGCGCAGAATCAGCGAGGCAATCAATGTCATGGAGAAATAGGCAACCATTTCCACTGCAGCGGAGGGGAAATAAAGGTAGGTTGCGCCCACGGCAGCCCGGTGCACGGCAAACAGCTCGCCATAGCTGATGATAAACATGACGGAAGTGTCCTTGATGTTGATAATCAGGTTGTTGCCGATCTGGGGCAGCAATACGCGGAAGGCCTGGGGAATGATGACATAGAGCATGGTCTGCACATGGGTCATGCCGATGGCCTTGGCGCCCTCGGTCTGGCCGGGATCAATGGACAAAAAGCCGCCGCGGACCGATTCTGCCATATAGGCGCCGGTGTTGATGGATACCACAAACAGGGCGGCCACAAATACGCTGGGCCACTGCACCAGGGTACCGGTGAAGTAAGGCAGGCCATAGTAGATGAACACGGCTTGCAGAATCATGGGGGTTCCGCGGAAAACTTCCACATAGACCCGAATGACTGCACGGATTACAGTTAAGATGACGCGCTTGACGATGTTATCGCTTTTGGAATGGGGAATGGTGTTCAGAATGCCGCAGACGAAACCGATGATGCAGCCAATCAGTGTGGCAAGCAATGCAAGGACAATGGTGTTCCACATGCCGTGCAGGTACTGATCGCCGTATCTGGCCCAAATGGATGTGATATCCACACCCAGCTGCGTCCATTGTTGAAGGAAAATTTGCAGCATGCAGGGATGCTCCTTTCTGATAAACTCTCTATATATTCTGTATATTTTATGTATTCTGAATTAAGCTTCAGAGGCAAAGGCTTTGCCCCTGTTTTATCCCGCCGGGAATGTATATGCAGACAGTGGGATAAGACAGGGGCAAAGCGAGGGAGATCAGTCTCCCTCGCCTTGTCTGCTGCGTTGGTTTGCTGATTATTCGCTGATGGGCTGAATAGCAATCGCCTCGTCCATCATGGTGTTGAAATCGTCTGTCGTCATGGTGGACAGCACGCCGTCGATAGCGTCCTTGAGTTCGGTGTTGCCCTTTCTCACGGAGATGCCGATATTTACGTTTTCTGCGCGCTCTTCGTCCGTGAACTGGAAGTCACCGTCAGTGCCGGAGAAGTCCAGAATTACCAGATCATCATAGGCAGCTACAGCGCCGCGGGCAGTGGGCATGTCGGTGCAGATAAAGTCGACAGTGCCGGTTTCCAGCGCCATCAGCATGGCGGGAGCGCTCTCGGCAGCAGTTTGAATCTGTGCGCCTTCGATCTGAGGCAGGCAGGCATCATACCAGATGGTGGATTCCTGGGCGGTGCAGGTGCCGCTCAGTTCGGAGATGGAAGTGGCGCTGGCGTTGGGGTTGTCAGCCTTGGTCACGCACACCATGGTGGCATAGTAATAAGGACCGGCAAAGTCAACCTGCTCACTGCGTTCTGCCGTCATGGACTGACCGGCGATGACAGCGTCATAAGTGCCGGACTGTATGCCGGGCACCAGGGAACCCCAGTCTGCCTGGATGATTTCCAGTTCCCAGCCGTTGGCTTCGCAGATCTTCTTTGCAATCATCACATCGTAGCCGTTGGCATAGCCGGTGCCGTTGGAAATAGCCACAGCGCCGTTGGAATCATCGCTTTGCAGCCAGTTGTAGGGGGCATATCCGCACTCCATGGCGACGGTCAGCACACCGTCTTCCACACCGGAACCTGTAACGGCAGCGTTGTTCTCTCCTGTGCTGGAGGGGGTGTTGGTGTTGCCGCCGCTGCCGCATGCAGTCAGGGAAAGGGCCATCAGGGCGGCGCAGGACAAGGCAAATACTCTTCTCTTCTTCATTGTGGATTCATCCTTCCAAAATAAAATTTCCGCCGAGCAGAGGTTTGCGATTTTACTGAAAGGCAATTGGCATTTTCCCGTTTTCAAAACAAAAAAAGCCATGATACCTTTCAGCAACGAAATCGTATCATGGCAAAATCTTTGAACTGTGATAAAAGATTCTTCTGTCAATGATAGCGCTCCACATTGCTGTGACAGTCTGCCGGATCTTTTCCGTCAGCCCAGAATCTTCCTCCCGGCCGGAGGAAAACCCTTCGGCAAAAAACCCTTTTTCCCAGCGGCGGCGGCCTGGCCGTTGATCCACAGAGATACTGATGTTTTTTGCGCCTCTACCATTGCATCGGAGACAAATCTCCGAAACAATTCAATATGCGGTTATGGCCGTATGTTAGCATGCCTTTCCAAAACTGTCAATAGCTTTACAAAAATTTTGCAGTAAAAAGTGAAAATTGTTTGGAAAATCTCTCTTTTTCAAAAAAAGCTTGCATTTTGAAAAAGAGCCCCCTATAATAGAAAAAAACAAACGCGAGGGTTATCTGCACATGCACAATTCAGTATTCACAATGGAATTTTCCTTTTGCTTCTGCGGTCGATTTAACGGCGGCAGCGCCTTTTGCTGGGAAAATTTGCAGATTGTGAATTGATGAGTGGATGAGAAAAGCGCGTTTGCGCTCTGAATCGAAGAGGGAAAAGCAGGCTCATTGATTGACAGTAATCAATGGGCATTTTTTGTTTTTTGCAGAGAAACCCAAACGGAAAAAGCAGAAATCATATGATAAAGAGGAGCGATTGAATCATGGTTGTTGTTATGAAACCGAATACCGCGCGGGCGGATATTGAGAAGCTGGCCGGGGAACTGGAACAATTGAACCTGAAGGTCAGCATTACAGAGGGCGATGGCTGCAGCATCCTGGGCCTGGTGGGCGACACCACCGCCGTGGATATGGATAAGATTTCCATCAATGAGCATGTGGAGCGCGTGATGCGCGTATCGGAACCCTATAAGAAAGCCAACCGCAAATTCCACCCGGCGGATACGGTGGTCAGCGTGGGCAGCGCTAAAATCGGCGGCGGCAATTTCGGCGTCATTGCCGGCCCCTGCAGCGTGGAGAGCGAGGAGCAGATGATTGCAGTGGCCCAGCGGGTCAAAGCGGCGGGAGCATCCATGCTCCGCGGCGGTGCATTCAAGCCCCGCACCTCTCCCTATTCCTTCCAGGGCATGGGCACTCGGGGACTGGATCTGCTGCTGCTGGCAAAGGAGGCTTCCGGACTGCCTATTGTAACGGAACTGATGAGCCCAAAATATCTGGATTTGTTTGAAGAAAAAGTCGATGTGGTGCAGATCGGCGCCCGCAATATGCAGAATTTTGATTTGCTCAAAGAGGTGGGCAAAATGAGCAAGCCCATTCTGCTCAAGCGGGGCCTGTCCAATACATATGAAGAGTGGATCATGTCTGCGGAATACATTATGAGCGAAGGCAACGAGAATGTGATCCTTTGCGAGCGGGGCATCCGCACATTTGAGACTTACACACGCAATACGCTGGATGTTTCGGCGATTCCCTGCATCAAGCGCATGAGCCACCTGCCCATCATTGTGGATCCGTCCCACTCCGGCGGCGTCAGCTGGCTGGTGGAGTCCCTGTCCCTTTCCGGCATTGCTGCAGGCTGTGACGGCATCATTGTAGAAGTGCACAATGACCCGCCCCATGCAAAGTGCGACGGTCAGCAGTCTCTGACCCCGGATCAGTTTGAAGCGCTGATGGGGAAGATGAGCAAAATGGTTGACCTGATGGGCAAACACATTGTAAAATAAAACACCATAGAACAAAGTGCGGCATGCCTGGGAGCATTGCCTGAGGCTGCGGCACTGTGAGGAGACCGACAGATGAAAACGCTGAATGTAGCGCTGCCCGGCAGGGCATACGATATTGTAATCGGCAGTGGTCTGCTGAAAGAATGCGGGGAAAGGATTCGTGCAGTAACCAAAGCGGAGACCATCGCTGTTGTGACGGACAGCAATGTGGCGCCGCTGTATCTGCAGCAGGTGGAGAACAGCCTGAAAGCGGCGGGCTTTGCCGTGTTCGATGTGGTTTTTCCCGCGGGGGAGCAGAGCAAAAATATCAAGACGCTGAACATGCTGTATGAGCGCTTTGCAGACCGGGGCCTGACCCGGGGCGACTGCGTGGTGGCGCTTGGCGGCGGTGTGACGGGAGATCTGGCGGGGTTTGCTGCGGCAACCATGTTCCGCGGCGTGGATTTGATTCAAATTCCCACCACACTGCTGGCCCAGGTGGACAGCAGTGTGGGCGGAAAAACCGCCATCGATCTGCCCCAGGGGAAAAACCTGGTGGGCGCCTTTTATCAGCCCAAGCTGGTGCTTGCGGACACGGACTGCTTCAGGACGCTGAGCGCGCGCATCCTCTGCGACGGCATGGCGGAGGTCATCAAATACGGTATGATTGCCGATGCGGCGCTGTTTGCGCTGCTGGAAAACCTGGAGGGGCTGGAGAAACTGCAGCCCCATTGGGAAGAAATTATTTGCACCTGCTGTGATATCAAGCGTGCTGTGGTGGCGGAGGACGAACGGGACACAGGCCGCCGGGGCATTTTGAATTTCGGTCATACCCTGGGTCATGCTTATGAGATGGCCTATCATTACGAGACCTATACCCATGGAGAGGGTGTGGCGGCCGGCATGGTGAAAATGCTGGAGCTGGAAGAGAAACTGGGCAGAGATGTGGCGGCGGTGCGCGAGCGATTGTGCACGCTGCTTCAAAAATTCGACCTGCCGCTGGAAATCCCTTGCTCTATGGAAGATTACCGGGCTGCTGTAGGCTTGGATAAAAAGGCAAAGGGACGAAAGATCAGCATCATTGAAGTGGAGCACATCGGACAGGCAGAAATCGTCTCTATGGAGAAAGAGACGCTGTTTGCCTTGCTGGAAGAAGGAGATAAAGAGTGAATATTACAATACAGCCTGTGCCGTTGCACGGTGCGATCACGCCTCCGCCGTCGAAAAGCCAGGCCCACCGCCTGATTATGGCGGCGGCGCTGGCAGAAGGAGAGAGCACGCTTTCTAATGTTGCCTTTTCTCAGGATATTTTGGCAACGCTTTCCTGTATGGAGCAGCTGGGCGCAAGATGGGAAAAAACAGAGGAGCACGCCATTCGGATCACCGGCCTTTCTGCCGGTGTGCCGATTCTGCACCGGGACGGCCTGCCCCATTTCGATTGCGGTGAAAGCGGTTCCACGCTGCGCTTTTTGATTCCCATTGCCTTGGCAGTGGCGGGCGGCGGTGTGTTTACCGGCCATGGCCGCCTGATGGAGCGGCCCCAAAAGCCCTATTTTGATTTGTTTGATGAAAAGGGTATCGCCTATACGATGGAGCACGGCGTGCTCACGGTGCGCGGCACGTTGACTGCGGGGGATTATGCCCTCCCCGGCGATGTTTCCAGCCAGTTTTTTACCGGACTGCTGTATGCCCTGCCCTGGGTGGAGGGTGCGTCCTGTATTCGTGCGACCACGGCGCTGGAAAGCCGCAGCTACATCGATTTGAGTATGGATGCCCTGCGCCGCTGCGGCATTGCAGTGCAGGAGCAGGAAGGGGAGCATCCCGCGTTTTTGGTGGACGGACGGCAGCGCTTCTGTCCCGTTCATTGTGCGGTGGAGGCGGACTGGTCTCAGGCAGGGTTTTATTATGCGGCAATGGGCCTTGGAAATGCCCTGTCCATTGAAGGAATGAACGAAGCTTCCGTGCAGGGCGATAAGAAAATTACAGCGTACTACCAGACGCTTTGCGGCGCGGGCGAGACGGTGTTGGATGTAGCAGACTGCCCGGACCTGGTGCCGCCCCTGGCCGCCCATGCGGCGCTGCGTGGAAGCGGCAACGTGACGCGCATCGTCAATGCGGCGCGCCTGCGCATCAAGGAGAGCGACCGCCTGGCGGCGGTGACTGCTGTGCTGAACGCTTTGGGTGCGCAGATTGAAGAATTGCCGGATGGCTTGGTGATCCGCGGAGTGGATACCCTG
Organism: Candidatus Pseudoscillospira faecavium; assembly: GCA_904420565.1. Classification (GTDB taxonomy): domain Bacteria; phylum Bacillota; class Clostridia; order Oscillospirales; family Oscillospiraceae; genus Pseudoscillospira; species Pseudoscillospira faecavium. The sequence continues at coordinate 8,810 of CAJFVV010000030.1, read as the reverse complement.
ACCGGCGGAGTCACGGTGGAAGCCCACAACGATCACCGCATCGCCATGATGGCGGCGGTGGCGGCCACGCGGTGCATGCAGGCTGTCACGATTGCGGGCGCTGAGTGCGTCAGAAAGTCCTACCCCAATTTTTGGGAGGATTATGAGGCGCTGGGCGGACAGATTACACGGGAGGGATGAGCATGCGGTATACGATTTTCGGAGAGAGCCATGGGCCGGCGATTGGCGTTGTGCTGGAAGGGGTCCCCTCCGGTGTTATCCTGGATATGGATTTCATTCGCGCAGAGCTCAAACGACGCGCGCCGGGGCAGAACGCCCTGTCCACAGCCCGTAAGGAGGCGGATGAGCCGGAGATTTTGTCGGGCGTTTTTGAAGGGCGGACGACCGGTACGCCTTTATGCGCTGTGATTCGCAATACGGATACGCGCTCCAAGGACTATGCCCAGCTCCAAAATCTGCCCAGGCCCAGCCATGCGGATTATGCGGGGTCTGTGCGTTATAAAGGATATAACGACTATCGCGGCGGCGGCCATTTCTCGGGCCGGCTCACAGCGCCGCTGGTGTTTGCCGGCGCGCTGGCCAAATTGATTTTAAAGGAAAAGGGAATTGAAATTGCAGCACATATTTCCATCCTTGGCGGTGTGGAGGACCCCGCGCCGGAGCAGATGGAAGAACTGATCATGGCAGCGAAAAACGACTGTGACAGCGTGGGCGGAGCCATCGCCTGCACGGTCAGCGGGATTGCTCCGGGATTTGGCGCGCCGGATTTCGGCTGCAATGCCGAGGGGATTTTCTCGCAGTATCTGTTTGCGGTTCCTGCGGTCAAAGGCGTTGCTTTTGGAGCGGGATTCGGCTTTTCCTGCATGCGCGGCAGCGAAGCCAACGACCCGTTTTATATGGATGACAAAACGGTAAAAACCCGCAGCAACTGCGCTGGCGGCATCAACGGCGGCATCACCAACGGCATGCCGATTACGTTTGAGGTGGCAATCCGGCCAACGCCTTCCATTGGCCAGGAGCAGGATACGGTGGATTTGTCCAGCGGGAAAGACGCCAAGTTGTCCATCAAGGGGCGCCACGATCCCTGCATTGTGCAGCGGGCGCTGCCGGTTATTGAGGCGGCGGCCGCCTTGGCCAGCTGTGAATTGATTGGAATTTGAATAAATATGGGGCAGAGGAGGAAACGGCATGGAAACCCCACAGAAAACCTTTGAAGATGTATTGATTTTGCCGGGTGCGGTGGTGTGCGGCGATGTGACTGTCGGCAAAGGATCCGGTGTTTGGTTCAATGCAGTGATCCGCGGCGATGAGGACCGTATCGTCATCGGTGAAGACAGCAATATTCAGGACGGCGCAGTGCTGCATGTGGATCCGGGGGCGCCGCTGACATTGGGCCGCGGCGTGACAGTGGGTCATGGTGCCATTCTGCACGGGTGCACAGTGGGAGAGAATTCTTTGATCGGCATGGGCGCCATTGTGCTCAACGGTGCGCGCATCGGGCGGGATTGCATTGTGGGCGCCGGCGCTCTGGTGACGGGGAAAACTGTCATCCCGGATGGCTGGTTGGCGATGGGAAACCCAGCCAAGCCTGTGCGGCGGCTGAAACCGGAGGAAATTGAGCAGAACCGCCACAACAGTGAAGAGTATAAAATGCGAAGGGAGCAATATCGCAGATGAGCAAGCTGGATGACCTGCGCGCCCAAATTGATGATATCGATGCGCAGATGGTTGCGCTGTTTGAAAAGCGCATGCATGTGACAGAGCAGGTGGGACTTTACAAAAAAGAAAATGATTTGCCGGTATTGGACCAAAAGCGGGAGGCGGAGGTGCTGGCAAAAAAAGAGGCCATGCTGAAAAATCCTTTTTTGAAAACAGAGGTGAAGGATTTTTTTGGCAGCATCATGGCCATTTCCCGCCGTCAGCAGCGTGCGCTGCTGGCAGATCAATCCCATCTGGAGCAATTTGAGGGGTACCGCCATGCGGTGCAGACGGCTCGGGAACCCGTGGAAAATCCAAGGATTTATTATCAGGGAGTGCCTGGCGCTTATGCCGAAGAAGCGGCGGCGCTGTTTTTTGGCGAAGAGATTCCGCGCAGCAGCTGCGCCACCTGGCAGGGGCTGTTTGAAACACTGATGCGCGGCGAAGCGGACTACATTGTGGTGCCCATTGAAAACAGCTCCACAGGTTCTATCAATGCGGTTTACGACCTGCTGGCGCAGCACGGCGCTTATGTGGTGGGAGAACAGCTGGTGAAAGTGGAGCACTGCCTTGCGGTGCTCCCGGGAACAAAACTGGAAGATCTATCCGCGGTGTATTCTCATGAGCAGGGTTTTTTCCAAAGCGAAGCCTTTTTGGCGAAGCATTCTGAGTGGCAGCAGCATGCTGTGCTGAACACGGCTGCGGCAGCCAAAAAGGTAGCGGAGGGCAAAAGCCGTGCGCAGGCTGCGATTTGCAGCCGCCGTGCTGCAAAGCTTTACGGCCTGGAGACTCTTTGCGAGGAGATCAATACCAGCAAGGACAATTTTACGCGCTTTTTCATTGTTTCCAAAGCCATGGAAATCCGCGCCGGGAGCGACAAAGTCAGCCTGATGTTCACGCTGCCCCACGAACCCGGCACCCTGAACAGCATTCTTGGCATTCTGGCAGTGCACCAGATGAACATGCTGCGCCTGGAATCCCGCCCCATGCCGGGCAAAAGCTGGGAATACCGCTTTTTTGTAGATGTGCAGGGAAATCTGCGTGATGAGGCGTGGAACAGTGTGCTGTTTGAAATTTTGGAAAACACACTGACGCTGCGCATCCTGGGCAATTACCGGAAGGGCGCGTGAGCCCATGGGGAAAAACATTGTGTTGATTGGGCTGCCTGGCAGCGGGAAAACTACAGTGGGTGCTTTGCTGGCCCGGCAGCTGAAAAAGAAGCTGCTGGATACGGATGCAATGATTGAAGAAAAAGAGAAGTGCTCCATCCCGGAGATTTTTGCGCAAAAAGGAGAAGAATATTTCCGCGCCGTGGAAACGACCTGTGCCAAAGAGGCCGCCCGGGAGCGGGACGCGGTGATTGCCACCGGAGGCGGCATTGTACTCAGGGCAGAAAATATGGAAGCATTGGAGCAGAACGCGCTGGTCTGCTTTTTAGACCGCAGCCCGCGGGATATTGCGCAGAATGTGGATGTCAGCGGCCGTCCTCTTCTGAAGGGCCAGCAGGAGAAAATTTATCAGCTGCACAGGGACCGGGAACCTCTTTACCGGAAATATGCCCACGGCGTTTACTCCGGTGAGACGCCGGAGGAAGTGGCGCAGGCGATTGCTGCAGCTTATGAAAGGACGGAGTGAAAAGTATGGAGCAGAAAAAGCTCTGCGTGATCGGCGATCCGGTGGAACACAGTTTGTCACCGGTCATTCACAATACCATTCTGCGCCATGCAGGGCTGCCCTATGAATATGGACGCGTGCAGGTCAAGGCCGGCGATACGGAGGCGTTTTTGCGCCGGGCGGTACGGGAAGGCTATGCCGGCTTCAATGCGACTATGCCGCATAAAACGGCATTGGTAAAGCTGGCAGATGAACTGGATGCGGATGCAAAACTGTATCGGGCGGTCAACACAGTGGTGCTGCGGGAGGGGAAAATCCGGGGCTGCAACACGGATGGACGTGGCTTTTTGCAGATGCTGGCGGAAAGCGGTATTTCTCCCCAGGGAAGAACCGTGCTGGTGCTGGGGGCGGGCGGTGCGGCCCGCGCGATTGTGCTGAAGCTGGCACAAAGCGGTGCAGCCCGTATTTTTGTGTGCAACCGTACATTGAGCAGGGCAGAGGCACTGGCGGAAGAATTTCCGGCTCAGATTACGGCCTGCCCCTTTGATCAGCAGACCCTGAGCGACTGTGCTCTGTTCAGCGACCTTTTGATCAACACTACCCCTATGGGCATGACGGCAGTGGCGGATCAGTTTGATTCGCTGGCTTTTTTGGAGCAGCTGCCCGGGGGAGTGCCGGTGTGCGATATTATCTACAGCCCGCCGGAAACGCCGCTGCTGTGCAGGGCAAAGGAACTGGGCCATCCGACGATGAACGGCCTTGGCATGCTGATCTATCAGGCGATTTTTGCCCTTGAGGAGTTCACGGGGACAGAGATCGATGCCGCTGCGATGATGCCGTCCGTCAAAGCGGCGCTCCGGGAAGCAATGGGAGGCTGAGATGCGCTGCCTCTGATGAAAATGCAAAGAACCACTGTTTCAGCAAAACGCCCCGGCAAGCAATTGCTTGCCGGGGCGTTTGTTATTTTTTGTTATTGCAATGCCACCTTTGGTGTGCGATGGATGATTTCATGGCGCTTGGGACCAGTAGAGAACATTTTAACCGGCACGCCAAGTTCCTGCTCGATGAAATCCACATAAGCCAGTGCTTCTTTGGGCAGTTGGCTTTCGTCTGTAATGCCGCGGATATCGCTCTTCCATCCGGGCAGCGTGGTGTAGATCGGTTTTGCATCCTTCAGTATGCGGGTGACAGGAAAATCCTTGACGATTTCGCCGTTGATTTCATAAGCGGTGCAAATCTTGATCTCGTCGAGATAGCCCAGCACGTCCAGACAGGTCAGACAGACCTCTGTAGCGCCCTGCATTTCCACGCCGTAACGGGTGGCCACGGCATCAAACCACCCAACTCTGCGGGGACGGCCCGTGGTGGCGCCGAATTCGCCTTTGTCGCCGCCGCGCTTGCGCAGTTCGTCGGCTTCTTCTCCGAAGATTTCAGAGACAAAATCGCCGCCGCCGACGGAGGAAGAATACGCCTTGGTAACGGCCACGATGTCCTGAATATACCGGGGCGGGATGCCTGCGCCGATGCAGCCGTAGCCGGCCAGAGTATTGGAGGAAGTGGTCATGGGGTAAATGCCGAAATCCGGATCTTTCATGGTGCCCAGCTGACCTTCCAGCAAAATGGTCTTTCCTTCTTTGAGTGCTTTGTGGACAAAAGAAGCTACGTCGCCGACATAGGGGCGGATCAGTTCACGCTGCTCCACCATTTCCTGATAGAGCGCGGCGGGATCCAGCGGCTCTTTATGATAAAGGTGCACAATCAGCGCATTTTTCAGAGTGCAGACCTTTTCCAGGCGTGCTTTGAGCAATGCGTCGTCAAACAATTCATTGACCTGAATGCCGATTTTGGAGACCTTATCAGCATAAAACGGCGCAATGCCGGAGCGGGTGGAGCCGTAGGCATTGCCGGCCAGACGATCTTCCTCATAGGTGTCCAGCAGGACATGGTAAGGCATGAGCACATGGGCCCGGTCGGAAACGATCAGTTTTGGCGCGGGAACACCGCCGTCCAGAACATGCTGCAGTTCTGCAATCAACTTGCGGATATCCAGGGCTACGCCGTTGCCGATGATATTGGTGATGTTGGGATAAAATACGCCAGAGGGAAGCGTGTGCAGTGCGAAGCGGCCATAATCATTAATAATGGTGTGGCCTGCATTGGCTCCGCCCTGGAAGCGGATGACCACATCCGCCTGTTCGGCGAACATATCGGTGATCTTGCCCTTGCCTTCGTCGCCCCAATTGGCGCCTACAATCGCTTTAACCATAATTTTATAATTCCTCCCTGCACGGGGTTTTGCAATTTTGCCCTATCCCATGCGATATACGCACAAATTATACAATAGTTTTTTTTACTTTGCAAGGTTTTGGTGCGGATTCAGGGGCCAGAGCGGTCCGTTTTCAGGGGAAAAAGGAAGAAAAAAAGTGGGGCAGCCTTCCAACGCGGGGGCGATGCAGCAGGGCTGATAAAAGAAATGCAGTCCGCCATCGCTCAGATAAAAATTGCGCCCGTTGAAATAGCGGCGCAGCCGGGCATTCAGGTGCTCTGCGTAAATGGCTTTTCCAGCTTCCTGCTGCTGGGCGCACTGAAGTCGGACGGCTTCCAGGCAGCGCCTGCGCGGTTTTGCGCCAGACGGAAAACAGTCTTTCAAGCTGATAGGGTCGCCTGTGGCAAGATTCCAGGTATCTGCCCGGCGCAGCGTTAGCGCGTCTCGTGTACCGACCCATTCAGTGCAGTCGATATACAGGCTGAGCACCTGGTTTTGGTTGCAGGTGACAGTGCAGTGCAGCTGCGCGGCGGCACAGGGCAGGGGAGCGCCTGCCTGGCGCGCCTGTTCAAAGGCGTTCAGTGCCTGAGGGTACAAGTAGTGGCTGCAATAAGCAAGAAAAGCGCGGGCGCACTGGCGGTAATAGCGGTTCAGCCTGCGGGACACCCGGCCCGACTGCAGTCTGCTGCACTGCGGTGTGGAGAGTTCGGCCCGCAGAACAGGGATTTCATCGGCAAACCACTGCCGCTCTTCTTCCTGCATGGTAAAGCTGACGGCCTCGATGATGGATTTCACGGCTGACATCCCCTCCTCAGGCCACTTTATGCAGAAGAAAGGGAAGGGGTGCACGCCCGATTTTTTGGGAAATAGAAAAAAAGGTTTACTTTTACAGTTTAGTATGTTAAAATTTTATACAAATGATTTTTTAGAGAATGGGCGTATTGCGCTTAATATGAATGATGGATGAAAAAAGGAGAAGCGTTATGGCGAAGATATCGAAAAAAGAAAAGAATATCGAGTTATATAAAGCGATTCTCTCATTGAAGAATCTGGACGAATGCTGCCGTTTTTTTGAGGATTTGTGTACGGTGCCGGAATTGCGGGCGATGGAGCAGCGTTATGAAGTTGCCTCCCTGTTGAATCAGGGCCTGATTTACAATGATATTTTGGAAAAAACAGGCGCTTCCAGCGCTACCATCAGCAGGGTAAACCGGTCGCTGAATTATGGAGCCGGCGGTTACGAAGATGTGTTCCGCAATTTAGCCGAGCAGGAAGAACATCAGGAAGAAGAAAAATGAGTCGATACGAAGCATTGGCCGCATCCTATGACGATTTGACAGACGATGTGGAATATGGACGCCGCGCCGAGTTTTTATGTACCCTGATGCGGCAGAGCCGGATTGCGGTGCACACTGTGCTGGATCTTGCCTGCGGCACAGGAACGATGACCTGCCTGCTGGCAGAAGCAGGTTATGAAATGATTGGTGTGGACGCCTCAGAGGATATGCTGGCAGAAGCAGCCCGCAAGCAGGTGAGTGCGGAGAAAATTCAGCCGATTTATCTCCATCAGACAATGGAAACGCTGGATTTATATGGTACGGTAGAAGCTGCGGTTTGCTGTTTGGACAGTTTAAATTATGTGACAGAACTGAGGGCTTTGCGGCGAACGCTGCAGCGGCTGCACCTTTTCATAGCGCCTGGCGGCGTTTTTATTTTTGATATCAATTCCCCTGCGAAGCTGCGCGGTCTTGATGGACAGGTTTTTCTCGATGAGCGGGAGGATGTTTACTGTGTCTGGCGGGCGGCTTATGAAAAGCGGCGGCGGATTTGCACCTATGGCATTGATATTTTTCAGCGGCAGGGGGATGTTTGGGTTCGTTCCCTGGAAGAACACGAAGAACGGGCCTGGGAAGTGGAGGAACTGAAACGCCTTCTGCAGGAAGCGGGATTTGGCAGGATCCGCACATGGGGAGACTGCTGCCTGCGCGCACCCCGCCCGGACGAGGAGCGGATTTATTTTACATGTATACGGGAGTGAATTTTTCATGGATCGATTAATACGGGCAATCACGGCAGACGGTATGGTCAAGGCAACAGCGGTGACAACCCGGAGTTTAACCGAGCGGGCCAGGCAGATTCATAAAACGCTGCCGGTGGCCACTGCGGCGCTGGGCCGCACGTTGGCGGCAGCTTCAATGATGGGAAATGCCCTCAAAAGCGACGGCGCCAGCCTGACAATTCAGGTGCGCGGCGGCGGGCCGCTCGGTGCCATTATTGTGGTATCGGATAATGAAGGCAATGTGCGCGGTTATGTAGAGCATCCTGAAGTGGATCTCCCTTTGCGGGAGGATGGAAAGCTGGATGTGGGCACCGCCGTGGGGGCGGATGGGACGCTGACCATCATCAAGGATTTGCATATGAAAGAGCCCTATGTGGGTTCTGTGCAGCTGTTGGGCGGAGAAATTGCCGAGGATATTGCCCAATATTACGTGGAAAGTGAGCAGATCCCTACAGCCTGTGCCCTGGGGGTGCTGGTGGAGCGGGATCAGAGCGTGCGCTGTGCCGGCGGTTATCTGATTCAGCTTTTGCCGGGGGCCGGGGAGGATGTGATTTCCCGGGTGGAAGCTGGTGTTTACGCTGCTGGTGCCGTGACAAAAATGCTGGCGGAGCAGGATGATCCGGAAGCGATGCTGCGCAAGGTGCTGTCCGATTTTGAGCTGGAGGTTTTGGAAACTTCTGAGGTGACATATCGCTGCACCTGCAGCCGGGATCGGGTGTCCCGGGCGTTGCTGAGTCTTGGCAGCAAAGAGCTGCAGGCGATTTTGGATGAGCAGGGAAAAGCGGATCTGACTTGCCAGTTTTGCGACAAGGTGCACCATTTCAGCGGAGAGGATCTGCGCCGTTTGGTAGAACAGGCACGAAACACTGGACGATGACACAGAATTTGGGTGGCTGTGCCGGGCGGAGTAAAATTTTTCAAAAAATTTGCATTTACCCGTTGACATTTTGAATGGAACGCCTTATAATAACACATGCTGTTTCGCGCAAGGCAAGTATGGGAGCATAGCTCAGCTGGGAGAGCACATGCCTTACAAGCATGGGGTCACAGGTTCGAGCCCTGTTGTTCCCACCACCTTGTTTTTGCAAAGGAACGGCATGCATATGGCCGAGTAGTTCAGTTGGTTAGAACGCCAGCCTGTCACGCTGGAGGTCGAGGGTTCGAGCCCCTTCT
>CAJFVV010000029.1 GCA_904420565.1 Candidatus Pseudoscillospira faecavium | reverse complement strand
GGCGCGGCAGAGCTTGATGGTGGGATTGTATTCGCCCTTTTCAATGGCGTTGATGGTCTGTCGGGACACGCCCACCGCGGCGGCCAGGTCTTTCTGCGTCATGTCCAGCTGCGCCCGGGCAGCCTTCATCTTCAAATTTTTCGGCAAGCTCCTCACCTCATCCTGATAATAACACACATCAGACATTAAGTCAATTATATTTTACTTTTTATTTTATATAATTGATATTTTGTTTATTATATCAGTGAATTTTATTCATTGACTTTTATTCACTCCTATTGTATACTGTTTTCGAGGTGAAGTTTATGGCGCGCGTTTCCAAACCGCCCGAGATTCGGCGGCAAGAGCTTCTGGATACAGCTATGGCTCTTTTCACCCGGAAGGGGTATGAAGAGACTTCCATGGGAGATATCGCCAAGGCTGCCGGCGTAGCACAAGGGCTGTGCTACCGCTACTTTGACTCCAAGCAAAAGCTGTTTCAGGAGGCAATGGAGCAGTACGTCCGCATCTGCTGCGCAGAATTTTTACCCATCATTCACGACCGCAGCCGGACCATCCGCACACGTTTGGCGCAAATGGCTCAGGTTTTGGTGGATGCCGACGACAACAGCCGCTACAGCACCTTTTATCATCAGGCAAAGCATCAGCCGCTCCACGAAGAATTGAGCCTGCGCATCTGTCGCTTTCTGCTTCCCCATGTGACGGAAGAACTTTGCGCTGCCTGTCAGGCGGGCGAGCTGCAGCTGCGCCGCCCCAAAGTTGCCGCCGGATATCTGCTCTATGGGCAAATCGGCCTGGTCGGTGAAAGCGAATTACCGCCCCAGACGCGCGCAGAGGAAATGCTGCGCTATGCCGATCTCATTTTATCCTCATTTTAAGCTCTTTGACAGTCTAATACGCTGTATGCTCCCGGCGGCAGCAGGTTCCGCCGGGAGCTCTTTTCCTCCAATATTGAATGATATTCATTCATTTATAAACTTGCTTTCAACGCAAAACAAAGAATCAAACCAGAGGAGGTTATCCCATATGAAAGATTATCGCACCGCTTCACGCCTGGCATTTGACCGACAGGCCGCGCAATACGATACGGCAGCTTACGGTCGCCACGCCAGGGCACTCTATCCCCTGCTGCTGGAACGTCTGGCGCAGCATTCCTGGTCACGCCTGCTGGATTTGGGCTGCGGCACCGGAGCGCTGCTATCCCAAATCACAGCGCGCTGGCCTCAGGCCCATTATGCGGGCCTGGATCTTTCTCCGAAAATGGCAGAAACCGCCCGGACAACCCTGGGCAGCCGGGCCGACATCCTCTTGGGCGACGCCCAGCAGCTGCCCTTTGACACAGCATCCTTTGACATCGTACTGTGCAACGACTCCTTCCATCACTATCCCCAGCCGGAGCAGGTCCTTCAGGAAGTGCACCGGGTTTTGAAAAAAGGCGGCCTGTTTTTGCTGGGCGATGCCACTGCCCCGGCCATCATACGCCTGCCGCTCAATCTGCTTTTGCCCCTGGGACAAAGCGGCGACGTCCACCTCTATTCTGCAAAAGAGCTGAAGCAGCTTCTCTCAGACGTTTTTCACGCTGTAGAGAGCCGCCGTGTCAGCGCCACCAGCCTGCTGGCCTGGGGCATATCTGCATAAAAATCCCGTCGCAGAGCATATCTCTGCGGCGGGATTTTTTCACATGTCGTTTTCAGGAAAATGTTCCCGGTAATAGGCCCGAAATGCTGCCAGCTCCTGCTCGTCCTTGCGGTCCAGGCCGTTTTCCATGGCCAATCCCTCGATATGGTGGGTAAATTCATGGGCCAAAGTGGTGTAAAGCTCGTGTTCCCACTCCTCCTGCGTCCAGGTTTCCTTCTCTGCCAGGGCGGCAAAAGAACCGTAATACAGCTGAATATACCGGCCCATCTGATCATCGCAGTATTCTCCCATAATATAGATTTCCCCCGGCGGAAATTCCGGATCCTCCACTGCCTCCGGCAGCAGGGAAATACCGCCGTTGAGCTCCCGATAAAACACCTGGGGAAAAGTTTCAGCCATTTCATCCAAAATTTCCCCCACCTCATCAAAGGACAACACCACAGCTCACGCCTCCTTTTTCGCTTTTTTCCGCTGAATAATTTCAACGATGCCGCACACAATTGCGCCGAGAGGAAAGACCACCCAAGCCACCGACCAGGCCCCGAACACAACGCCGGTGCCAAGAAACACCGCTGTGGCACAAAGCATCACAATGGAAACCCATTCAGGTTCCTCCTCCGGTTCTTTTGTTTTTGCAAAAGCCCGCACCAGTTCCTGGGACACCTGTTCCTCCAATGCTGCGGAGAGCGCCGCCTCCCCTTTTTTCTCCTCCGAAAAAATCAGGCGGCCCTTTTTCGTCTCCGGAAAATATTTGCTGTGTTGAATGCCCAAATATACCAGCACAGAAACACCGCCGGCTATCATCATCATAAAAACAGCTGCACTATGGCTTTCCGAAAGATGCCCTGCTCCCAGCGCCATAAATGCTGCCGCTACGATCAGCAGCGCCACGCCCACAGCAATCCCGCCGCCAAACACCTTGCGAAAACGCAGCTGCTGCTCTCTGGTATAGAGATCCGGCACTACCGGATATTCCTGCCAGAATGCACTCTCGCTCAGGCCCGCGGTAATCAACAGGGCAATCGCCGCAGCCACAAAGGACAGCAGCGCAAACACGGCCAGATTTTCGCTCCGTGCCTCCAGCAAAAGCATCGCCGCGACACCCGTTAAAATCATGGCCACCCCCACGGCAATTTTCAGGGAAAACTGATTTTTGTGCGCATCATACGCCGCAAATGCCCACTGCCCTTCCCGGCTTTCACAAAAGCGGTCTTCCGCCATGGAGTCCCCGGGTTCTTCCTCTGATTTTCCTGTTTCCGAAAGGGGTGCATCTGCGCTGTTCTGCTCTGTCGGTTCAGCTGTTTTCTGTTCAGCCATTTCATCAACCCGTTCCGCCTCGCCGCGCAGCAGCGCATCCAGGGAACAGCCAAGCACATCCGCCAGTGCCGGAAGCTTTTCCGTTTCCGGATAACTGGCGCCAACCTCCCATTTTCCCACGGCCTGGCGGGAAACGCCCAGTGCTTCGGCCAAAGCTTCCTGTGTCATACCGGCACGCCGGCGATAGCAGGTCAGATTTTTCCCAAATGTCGTCATGATCGCATCCTCCTGAGGCAGCACACAGCACGCCGCTTTTTCTGACACTATTGTCTCAGAAGCGCAGTTCCACCGCCACCAACCAGCCGTTTCTTCCCCTGTTTTTCAGGCAACCACAGGTTGCCAAACCCGCTCAGGCGGGCTTTTTCATAGTCAAACTAATGCGATGTTTTTTCTCATCCACTTCCAGCACCCAAACGGTAACAATATCTCCCACCGCTACCTTTTCCGAAGGATGCCGGATGAATTGGTCGCAGATTTGGGAAATATGCACCAGGCCGTCCTGGTGGACGCCAATATCCACAAAGGCGCCGAAATCAATTACATTGCGCACGGTGCCCGTGAGCTCCATACCGGGCTGCAAATCGGAAATCGACAGCACATCCGTGCGCAGAATCGTCTTGGGCAGCTCGTCCCGGGGATCCCGGCCCGGTTTTTGCAGCTCCGCTGCGATATCCAGCAGCGTGGGCACGCCCACACCGCACTGGTCTGCCAGCGCCTCTGCTCCAGCGGCGCGCACCGCCTCAGTCAACCCCTTCAGCCGGCCCGCCGCCACATCTTCCAGCGTATAGCCGCACAAAGACAGCAGCTTTTCCGCCGCCGCATAGGATTCCGGATGCACCCCGGTGCGGTCCAGCACATTGCCGCTTTCCGCCACGCGCAGAAACCCGGCGCACTGCTCGTAAGCCTTCGGCCCCAGCTTCGGCACTTTCAGCACCTGCCTGCGCGCGCTGAAGGCTCCGTGCTCTTCCCGGTATTGGACGATATTTTTCGCCGTTGTGGCATTCAGCCCCGCCACCCGGCGCAGAAGCGGCGCGCTGGCCGTATTCAAATCCACACCCACAGCGTTGACGCAGTCCTCCACCACGCCGTCCAGCGCTTCGTTCAGCCGGGCCTGGGGGCAATCATGCTGGTATTGCCCCACGCCGATGGCTTTGGGGTCAATTTTCACCAGCTCTGCCAGGGGATCCTGCAGCCGGCGGGCAATCGACACAGCCGAACGCAGATTGACATCATACTCCGGAAATTCCTCCGCCGCCAGGGCAGATGCGGAATAGACAGAAGCCCCCGCCTCATTCACCATCATATAGCTGACGCCGCCGCCCACAGCACGAATCAGCTCCACCGCCATCTGCTCCGTCTCCCGGCTGGCCGTGCCATTGCCGATGGCCAAATGCTCCACGCCATCCTTTTGAATCAGTTTCGCCAGTTTGTCAATGGCTTCCTGCTTCTGCCGCGCGCCATAGGTGGGATAAACCACTGTCGTGTCCAGCACCTTTCCCGTGCCGTCCACCACGGCTACCTTGCAGCCGTTGCGGTAGCCGGGATCCAGTCCCATGGTTACCTTTCCCTTCACTGGCGGCTGCATCAAAAGTGGGCGCAGATTCAGGGCAAAGTTGTGGATGGCGCCCTCCTGGGCCGCCTCTGTCAGCAGCGCCCGCATCTCCCGTTCCAGCGACGGCTCCAGCAGGCGATCCCAGGCATCCTCCGCCGCAGCGCGGACAAAGGTCATCGAGGCGCTGCCCGGTATCAGCACCGCCCGGCGCAGCGCAATCAGCGCATGCTCCCGGTCCAGCGCCGCCCGAACTTTCAAAAAGCCCTCCCGCTCGCCGCGGTTAATGGCCAGCACCTGATGTCCCTGCACTTTGGATACCGGTGCAGAAAAGTCATAATACAGCCG
>CAJFVV010000028.1 GCA_904420565.1 Candidatus Pseudoscillospira faecavium | reverse complement strand
TGCGGCATAACGTTGCCGCACGCCGCTGTATTTTTGAGTTAGAAATACCGGTATGGGAAAGAGCAAGAAAATTTTGAAAAATTCTGCACCGTTTTGGCGGTTTGAATCGTATTCATAATAGAAAGCGTTGGAAGGGGGCGTGTGATGTGACCGATCAGGAACTTTTGCGCTTGCTGCTGGAAAAGGAAGAAGAGGGAGCGCGGGCGCTGTGCGCCCAATACGGCGCCCTGGCTGCCGCTGTTGCCCGGCGCATTCTGCGGGAGCGGAACGAGGACGTGGAAGAAGTGGCGGCGGACGCCATGATCCTTGTGTGGAAAAAGAGGAATGATCTGAAAGCGGACACACTGCGGGGATTTTTGATTGCCGCTGCGCAGCATCTGGCCGTTGACCGCTGGCGGCAGCTGCGCCGCCGCAATGAAGTTCCGCTTTTAGAGGGTGACCAGGATGAAACGGTGGATTTGGAAGCGGGGCTGTTGAACGAAGAACTGCAAAAGCAAATTCTGGCGGTGTCGCCGCCGGATGGGGAAATTTTCCTGCGGCATCATCTGCTGCGGGAAAGTGCGCAGGAAATCGCGCGGCGGTTTGATATGACGGAAAGCGCCGTGCGGTCGCGGCTTCACCGGACCCGCATGCTGCTCAAACGGGAGGTGCAGAAGGATGGATGAATTTTATCGGACATTGGGACAGCAGGAAATTGAAACTGCGCCCTTGGAACCCGGCAGTGAGGCGCGCATTGCCCGGCGGGTCATGCACGCTGTGGGCAGCCGCAGAAAAAAGCGGCGCATTGTGCTCCTCGTTGTTGCTGCGGCGGTGCTGCTGACGGCCTGCACTGCTGTGGCGGTGAATTACAAGGACTGGTTCCGCCTGATCTACTCCCCCAGCAGTGAAGAAGTGACCGAGGAGCTGTTTTCCGACATGGGCATGACCATTGGAGAAACGGTGACGGACCCGGAGACAGGCGTTTCTCTGACGCTGGACGGCGGCGTTTACGACGGTGAGCGAATGGCGCTGGCGCTGACGGTGCGCGGCGTGGAGATGGATGAGGAAACTCTTGCAAGCCTCTACTATGTGGGGCTGGCGGACGTGTCGGCCACGCTGATTTCCCTGGACCGCGTGGAGCGGCTGGAGCAGTATGCCGACGAGGCAGGCCTTTCGGAAGAAGAGCGACAGCAGATCGGTTTGGATCCTGCACAGGAATTGGTGGAGGTATATCTCTACGTGTCGGAGCAGGAGAAAGACGTGCTGCATCTGGAACTCCTGGTGCCGGATGTGAGTTCGCGCAGCGGCGACCGCATGGAGCTGCAGATGGAGGATATCATTTATCACGGCGTGCTGCTGGCGGAAGGCAGCTGGACGTTTACCTTTACTTTGCCGGAGCAGACTGTGGGCAAACTGTATCAGGGTGCAGTGACAGTGGCGGTGCCCGGCGGGGAAATGGAGATTTCCAGCGTTACGGTGCGGCCCTCCCGGGTGGAAATTGAATGCAGCGCGCCGGCGCCGGAAAATTCAGAAGAAAAACTCCAGCCAAAGCGCGTCCGGCTGAAAGACGGCAGAACCTTCGGATTCAGCGGAGTTACTTTGCGGACGATATTGGAGGATGAAGAAGGGGATTCCGGCACCATCACATATATGATGGGCGCTTATGCGCACTGGCAGTTTATTTCGCCGGAGGATGTGGAGGCTGTCTGCATCGGTGAGGATACCTGGATTGAGCTGGCGCAGCTGCAGGCAGTGCCGCTGGAGAACGCGGCGCAATAACAGCAGATACGGCAGGAACCGAGGGAGCGGCAGCGCCGCTCCCTCGGTTCCCTGTTTTTTGATTCTTTATCGTTCAAAAAGCTGTGTCCTGGGGATCCAGGGGGCCGAAACCTGCATTCTGCACGCAGATTTGACCGCCCTCGCTCAGCAGGAAGTCCACCATCCTGCGGGCGGGAGAATCTTTCGGCTCGTCGGCACGAACCACGGCGTAGTTATAACCGGAAAGGGGGTAGCTGCCGTCGGCAATGGTTTCGTCCGTGGGATATACGCCGTTGATTTCCAGCAGCTTCAGTTCATTTTCCCCCAGCAGAATCTGGGAGGCAGACTGATAGTAATAGTAGATGCTGTATCCCAGAGCGTAAGTCAGCGGATCTTCCTGATAAGCGCCTGCCACATCAGTCAATACGGAGGCCATGGAAACGGAGGTGGTTTCCCGGCGGATATCCGGATGAATTTCATCGCCTTTGAGGAAAAATTCCTCCATCTGCGCCTGGCTGCCGCTGTCCATATTGCGGCAATAGGGAATGAAAGCGGCGTCCGGTCCGCCCAGCTCCGTCCAGTTGGTGTATGGGTTTTCCACATAGATGGTGCGGATCTGATCCATGGTCAGGCCGTCCACGGGGTTTTCGCTGTTGGTAAAAAAGACCATGGCGTCATAGGCGATCGGGGTCAGCTCCAATTCCACGCCGGCCTCTTTTGCTTTGGCCAGGGTATCTTCTGTGGGCTTGGTGGAAATGATCAGCAGATCGGCCTCGCCGGAAATCAAGCGGTCATAGGAGTAGTAGCTTTTGGAATGGCTCTGCGGGAAGTTGGGATGGCAGTCACAGTTGATAAACATCGTATTGAACAATGTTGTGGTGTAAGGATAGGTGGAGGTAGAGCCGTCGATGACTGGCATTTCCTTGTCGAATCCCCAGGCAATGGCAGCTTCGGTGGGATAACAGGGCAAAAAGCGCAGGGCGTTGTAAAGGAATTCGATTACTTCACCGCGGGTGGCGGTTTTGCCGGGTTCAGCCAGAAATGTTGTGGCAATATCGCCATAGGCGTCGGGTTCGTCCGCAAATTCCACCGTGGTGATGGAGACGCCGTGGGCGTCCAGATCCCGATAGGCATCCAGGGCCCAGGCGGGAATTGCATCCGCATCGGCAAAGCGCAAATCGGCATCCGACGATTCCAGCCAGCCCAGCGTGCGGAAAGCGCGCGCTACCATAACGGTGAACTCTGCCCGGGTGACGGGACGATTGGGGTTGAACCGGACGTCCTCTGCGGCGATGCCTGCGGCCAGCGCTGCAGAGGCTGTGTCGTAATACCAGGCATCCTGCGGTACATCGCTGAACCATGTTTTGTTTCCCAGGCCTTCCCAGCTTTGGTCAGAAGGCGCAGGCAGATCCAAAAGACGCACGATCATGGCGAAGGCCTCTGCCCGGGTCAGAGATGCATCGGGAGAGAGGTTGCCCCCGCCGGTGCCGTTCACAACGCCGCGCACATTCAGCTCCTTAGCCCCTATGGGGAGGTCACTTTCATATTCGACACCCTGCCAGACAGTGATACAATCCTCAAAGCGTGCGGGTGTGGCCGGGTATACCTCGATCGGGCGGCCGGCGTTATCGGCGGGAACGGTGGCAAAGAAATATTCGCCATATAAACTGCTGGACAAGGCGATGGGCTCGCCGGTGTCGGCATAGCGGGCTACCAGCCCTTCCTGCTCGCTGTATGAGAGGTCGCTGCCTTCCGGATAAGACAGACGGATGGTGACATAGCTTCCGTCGCCCTCACTGCGCGTCCAGGCAGCGGCGGTGGTTTGCTCCGCCGCAAGAGCGGGTGTGAAAAGCACCGCAGCCAGAACCAAAGTCAAACAAATACTGATCATACGCCGCATGGTCATAAAAAGCACTCCTTTCTTTCCTTCCTGATACATCTTCATTTACCATGAGTGCATCGCGCAAATGGTATCATGTGTTATCTTTCCCCGTTGCCGCGTGAGCGGCGGAGAACAACCAAAATCAAAGTGCAATCGCCTCCTTGCGGCTATTGTACCATGTTTTGCCCTGCAAGAAATTACACCGCAGAAACAAAGCTGTGCCAAAGGGGTTACAATGTGTTTACATCTGTAAACCAATAATAGCATATGGTTCTACATTTGTCAACTTTCTGCGAAAAACAAGCGCTTGTTTTTTCTGGCGGAAAGGGGTGGAAAAACAACGGGAAATCAGGTATACTATAGCGGCCGAAAGGAGAGAAATACAGAAATGCGAGCAGGCCTTTTATATGCCATGGAAAAAGAAGCTGCCCCCTATTTGCGCCGGCATCAGGTTCAAAAATGCGCGCGCGCGGCAGGGATGGCTTTTTATGAGCTTTCGGAAAAGCAAATTGTATGTGTGGGCGGCGTGGGCAAAGTGAACGCCGCAATGGCGGCGCAGCTGCTGATTGACCGCTTTCAGATTGATCTGCTGATTAATGCCGGCTGTGCCGGCGCGCTGACACAGCTGCCTGCCGGCACGCTGGTGCTGGGCACAGACTGTGTGCAGCATGATGTGGACACCACCCTGGCGGGCGATCCGCCGGGCTTTGTATCCACGGTGGAGCGGGTATGCTTTCCCTGTGCCGGGCAGAAGGAGGCGCAGGGCTTTTTCGCCCGCCAGGAATATCCGGCTGCCGCCGGTGTGATTGCCACCGGAGACTGGTTTGGCCGGGACTATGAACGGGCCAGGGCTGTCCGGGACAGATATGGCGCGCTGGTCTGTGAAATGGAGGCCTGCGCTGCGGCGCAGGTTTGCCTGCGCAATGAAATTCCCTTCCAGGCGTTTAAGGTGGTAACCGACCATCTGTTTGCGGAAAATCAGAATGAGGAATACCGGCAGAATTTTGAGGGAGCACTGGAACGGCTCAGCGCTGCTCTGTACGATTATCTTAAATGGATGGAGGAATGATTTGATGGAACGGATTGCGAGCTTTACGGTGGATCATACCAAGCTGCGTCCCGGCATGTATCTGTCCCGCCGGGACGGCAATGTAGTCACCTATGACCTGCGCTTCAAAGTGCCGAACAGCGGCGACCTTTTGAGCAATGCGCAGCTGCATTCGGCGGAGCATTTGTTTGCAACGCTTCTGCGCAACTCCGAGCAGAAAGACGCGGTGCTGTATTTTGGGCCAATGGGCTGCCAGACGGGATTTTATCTTTTGGTGGATGGCAGCCGCATCGACCATGCAGGCGCCATTGCGCTGGTGCAGGAGACATGCCGGCGCGGCGCAGAGTACGCAGGGGAAATGCCCGGGAAAAGCGCGGAAGAGTGCGGGAATTACCGAAATTTGGATTTGGCGCTTGCGAAGGAACTGTGTGCGGAATACGGGGCTTTGATCCGGGACTGGAATGAAGAAAAGCTGCGCTATGAAGCGTAAATTTTTCAAAATTTTGCAAAAATTTTACCGCCCCATGATTGCAGAAGAACCATAAAAAGTATATGATCAACGGCAAATGCCGCGGAAGGAGGAGCAAAACGATGCCGTCAACTTATGCGCATTTCAGAGCGGGGCAGGCTGTGCGTCAGCGCCTGGAGCCGGCGCAGCAGCAGGATATTCGGGCCTGGCCGGAGCTTTATCAAATTGGGCTGCACGGGCCGGATATTCTCTTTTATTATCATCCCTATGCCAAAAACCGGGTCAGCCGGGTGGGTTACAGCATGCATGAGAAATCCGGCGCTGCATTTTTCTCCTATGCAGCCCATGTTCTGAAAGAACATAAGGAGCAGGCGGCCTGCCGGGCATACATCTATGGCGTTCTTTGTCATTTTGCACTGGATGTGAGTTGCCACGGGCTGATTGCAGAAAAAATGGCGCAAAGTGGTCTTTCCCATGCCGAGGTGGAAGTGGAATTGGACCGGGCGCTGCTGGAGCTGGACGGACTGGATCCCGTGCGCCAGCATTTGACGGATCACATTGTGCCTTCCCATCAAAATGCGCTGATCATCAAAGAATTTTATCCCGGCGTATCTGTTCAGGAAATCGAGGCTGCACTGAAAGGTTTTGTGTTTTATAGCGATCTGCTCCGCGCACCGTCCCGCTTCAAGCGCAGTGCGCTGTTTTTGGCGCTGCGGGCTGCGGGCTGCTATCGTGAAATTCACGGCATGGTGCTTCGCTATCAGGCGGATCCGCGCTGCGTCGACAGCACGGAGCAGCTTTTGCAGCTGTATCAGCAGGGGGAGACTCTGGCGGTCCGGCTGATTGGGGAATATCAAACATATCTGTCCGGCGAAGCGCCGCTGGATGAGATTTACCGTTATAATTTTGAATCTCAGCTTTTGGAGCAGTAAAAAGCTGAAAAGAGGGAGCTTGTGGGGAATGAAGAGATGAAGTTTCATCTGACGAAAAGCGAAAAGCATTGGATTCTATACGATGTGGGCAACTCAGCCTTTGTGCTGCTGATTTCCACAATCATACCGATTTATTTTAATTATCTGGCGGAGAGCGGCGGCCTGAGCGACACGGAATACCTGGCTTATTGGGGATATGCAGCTTCGGCAGCCACGCTGGCGGTGGCGTTGCTGGGACCGGTGCTGGGTACTCTGGCGGATACGAAGGGGTTCAAGCGGCCGATTTTCCTGTTTACCATTTTGGTGGGTGCCATCGGCTGCGTCAGCTTGGGGTTTGCCCGGCAGTGGCTGGTGTTTTTGATTGTGTTTATCATTGCAAAAATCGGCTACAATGGCAGCCTGATTTTTTATGATTCCATGCTTTCCGACATCACTGCCCAGGAGCGGATGGATCGGGTTTCTGCCCACGGTTATGCCTGGGGATATATTGGAAGCTGCATTCCCTTTGTGGCCTGTTTGGCATTGGTGCTGGGTTCGGGAGTGGTTGGACTGACGATGGAGGCCGCCATGGCGATTGCATTTGCGGTGATTGCGGCCTGGTGGCTGCTGCTGTCACTGCCGCTGCTGCGGGGCTACCGTCAGAAATATTATGTGGAGCGCCGGCCGCATGCTGTTGCAGAGAGTTTTCGCCGCCTGGGCAGGACTTTTGCCAATGTGAAAAAGGAAAAGAAAATTTTTATTTTCCTGCTGGCCTTCTTTTTCTATATTGACGGTGTTTATACCATCATTGATATGGCCACGGCTTATGGTACGGCTTTGGGCTTTGCGACCAACGGGCTGCTGCTGGCGCTGCTTTTAACGCAGGTGGTGGCGTTTCCCTTTGCCATCCTTTTTGGCCGCCTGGCGCAGCAATACGACACGGCGCGGCTCATTACCGTATGCATTGCCGCATATTTTTGTATCGCAGTGTTTGCCATGTTTTTGGCGCATCAGTGGCAGTTTTGGGTGCTGGCAGTGCTGGTGGGGATGTTCCAGGGCGGTATTCAGGCGCTCTCCCGCTCATATTTTACGAAAATCATTCCCTCCAAGCAGTCCGGCGAGTACTTTGGCCTG
Source organism: Candidatus Pseudoscillospira faecavium (assembly GCA_904420565.1). Classification (GTDB taxonomy): domain Bacteria; phylum Bacillota; class Clostridia; order Oscillospirales; family Oscillospiraceae; genus Pseudoscillospira; species Pseudoscillospira faecavium. The sequence goes on along the minus strand of CAJFVV010000028.1, from coordinate 31,323 downwards.
ATGGATATTTGCGGCAAGGGCGCTTCTTTTGTGGGCACGACCCTGGTGGGCGTGGTGTCTCAGGCGACGGGCAATATCAACCTGGGCGTCGGCGCCATTGCGGTGCTGTTTGCCGTGGGGATTTTCTTTTTCCAGCTGACTGTGCGCACAGAAGGCGCGCATACTCAGGAAATCTGAATCCAAGTGTAAGGCCCGGGGAAGTTTGCTTTCCCCGGGCTTTTTGTGCGTTTTGCGCACGCAAAGAATCTTTGCGTGACAAAACGGGCTGCTGCTGTTATGCTGAGGATACCAAATCTTGGAAGGGGGCGCCGCCGCTATGGCATCTGTTGCAAAACATATGCGTGCACTGCGCAACAAGAGACAGCTGACGCAGGAGGAGCTGGGGGAGAAATTGTTTGTCACCCGGCAGACAGTGAGCAACTGGGAAACGGCAAAATCTCAGCCGGATGTGGAAACGCTGGAAAAAATTGCTGCGGCATTGTAGTGGCGTTTGTGGATGAACAGATTCCTAAAAGCTATCGTGTGTTTTTTCGATCGTATGGGCGGGTTGAGCGGTCAGGCAGCCGATTGGTTTCGGGCGTTTGATTTCACATGGTAGATAAGCACCTCTGGTCACCTCAGGAACATGCTGCAGCTGTTGCCACTGTGGGTGAACAGGTGTACACTTGTCACCTTGCCGGCTATTCGGGCTATTCTTGGAACGACGGCAATCAATTTGGTTATTGGATCAAAACAGATTTTTATGGATATGAGGAAGGAATACCGCTGGAAGTATTGGAAGAAAGCGGCGGGAAAATTACTCTGACGGTTTCTAACCTTGTTTTAATGGAAACAAATCGTCATCTTGTACGGTGATAGAATTGAATACAGATTTTTGATGGATTTAGGCCGCTTTTTGCCGATTTTTCCACAAGAAACTGTTGACAAGTTTGCCTTTCGCTGATACAATATATGAGCCGCTTTGAATGGGCATAAGTGCGCGCATTTGGCCGCCGCCCCCGAGAGCGAGCCCGTAGTGAAGGAGTTGAATATCAATGCAAGCAATCATCGAGGCATGCGGCAAGCAGTACAAGGTTGCCGAGGGCGACGTCATCTTCATGGAGAAGCTGGGCGCCGAAGCCGAGGAAACCGTCACCTTTGACAAGGTGCTGGCCATTCTGGACGGCGACAAGGCGACCTTTGGCGCTCCCGTGGTGGAAGGCGCAAAGGTCGAGGCCAAGGTCGTGAAAAACGGCAAGGGCAAGAAAATCATGGTCTTTAAGTATGCTCCCAAGAAGGGCTATCGGAAGCGCCAGGGCCATCGTCAGCCTTATACCAAGGTTGAGATCGGCAAGATCTCTGTCTGAGCAATGACGACGGTTTCATTCCATCTGGAAGAAAGCCGGATCGTCGGATTTGACGTGAAAGGCCACAGCGGATATGCCGAAGCGGGCGGCGATATTGTCTGCGCCGCCGTCACCAGTGCCGTGCGCCTGGTGGAGTGCTCGCTGAACGATGTGTTGGGCTTGGGCGCAGCTGTCAAGGTTGATGAAGAGGCTGCAAAAATCAGTTTCCATCTGCCCGGCGGCCTTTCCGCTTCTGCAGACAGCACCTGTCAGACACTGTTGACAGGGCTGATGGTCTACCTGGCGGAACTCCATGGGGAGTTCCCTGATAACATTACGGTTTTGGAGGTGTAAGCTATCATGTTAAAGATTGGTCTTCAGTTTTTCGCCCACAAAAAGGGCGTCGGCTCCACCAAGAACGGCCGCGACAGTGAGTCTAAGCGTCTGGGCGCTAAGCGCGCAGATGGTCAGCATGTTTTGGCCGGCAATATCCTGGTCCGCCAGCGCGGCACCAAGATTCATCCGGGCACCAATGTGGGCATCGGCAGTGATGATACCCTCTTTGCAACGGCTTCCGGCGTTGTGCGCTTTGAGCGTATGGGTAAGGATCGCAAGAAGGTTTCTGTGTATCCTGTCGCTGAATAATGGAGTTTTGAAATGGCCCGAACACCGCGTTCGGGCCATTTTTCCGTTCTGTGTACATTGCTGGAGAATAAAAGTAATGGAAGTTGTTTTCAATGAAAATGCCAGGGCAAGTTTGTGTCAATCCTCTTCCTTTGGCGTTGGCCCGTATCCTGATGAAGAGCCTGTGCCCTTTGCGGATGCTGCACGTTCCGATGGAGATGCTGAAGGGACTGCGCAGGCGCAGCGCTGTGCACAGCGGCAAGCCAAATTGGAATGGGAGCAGGCCGTACCGATGACTGGTCCGCTGGAGCTCTATTGTTTTCAGCTGGGGCTCAGTGTGGGCGATATCTCAGAAGCTGTGCCGGGGCCACAGCGGCGTTCTGCCCTGCATATTTGTTTTGACACCTTTTCGGAAATGTTGGGTGCGCGGTGGAGCGACAGCATTATGGAGCGCGCGGGAAATGATCTGGAGCAAGTGCTGAGGCGCGCAGGGCAGGGAGAGCCTGTCCGAGTTTGGTGCAGTGATCAGGCGGATGATTTGTGCGGCCTATATTGGCTGCTGACGCAGTTGGAATCCTTGAAAATGCCCTGCGGGGCAGTCAGCAGGGTGATGCTCCCACGCTGGGAGGTGCGGCCAGACGGCGACGTTGAGACGCATGCCGGATGGCACGAGGTGTCCCCGGGCGCATGGGGGCGTTACTTGCCGATGGAAGAACCGCTGCCGGCGGCTGTCCGGCGCGCTTGTGCGCACCGGTGGCGTGTCCTGCAGCGGGAAAATGCACCTTTGCGCGCCCAGGTCAATGGGCAGTTGATCAGCGTTCCGGAGGATTTTTACGACGGTTTGATTGCCCAGGAGATTGCCCGGCAGCCGGTATGTTTTCAGGAAGCGCATGTAATTGGCGCTTTGCTGGGGCGCTGTCCCGGTGTCAGTGCGGGATGGCTGGCCAGCCGTATTGAAGTAAAAGTGCGGCGGAATGAATTGGAAACTGTTTCGGAGAATCGAAGGGAAGATCCGGTTTATCACCGGATTTTAAGGAAAAAATAAAGATCAAACAAAGGAGGTGCCGGAACTATGGCGACATCTTTCGTAGATAAGGCACGCATCACAGTAAAAGCCGGAAAGGGCGGCAATGGTGCTGTGGCGTTTCACCGGGAAAAATATATTGCCGCCGGCGGCCCGGATGGCGGAGACGGCGGTCGTGGCGGGGATATTATCGTGCAGGTGGATGACCATATGTCCACACTGATGGATTTCCGCTATAAGAGAAAATATGTGGCTGGCGACGGCGGGGATGGCCAGGGTGCTCGGCGCAGCGGGAAGGATGGACAGTCCCTCACCATTCGGGTGCCCCGGGGGACGCTGATCCGCGATGCGGAAACCAATGAAATTATACACGATATGTCCGGAGAAGAGCCCTTTGTGCTCTGCAAGGGCGGTCGTGGCGGTTGGGGAAACTGTCATTTTGCTACACCTACCCGTCAGGCGCCCCGCTTTGCAAAAGCCGGCATGCCCGGCGAGAGCCATGATGTGGTGCTGGAGCTCAAGCTGCTGGCGGATGTGGGGTTGGTAGGATTTCCCAATGTGGGCAAATCCACGCTGCTTTCGGTGGTCAGCAAAGCCCATCCCAAGATTGCAAATTATCATTTTACCACGTTGTTTCCCAATCTGGGTGTGGTGTTTGTGGATGGCGGCGAATCCTTTGTCATGGCAGATATTCCCGGCATCATCGAGGGCGCTTCAGAGGGCGCCGGCCTGGGGCACGATTTCCTGCGCCATATTGACCGCTGCCGCTTGCTGGTGCATGTGGTGGATGTCTCCGGGAGCGAGGGGCGTGACCCTGTGGCGGATTTTGAGGCCATCAACGAGGAACTGCAGCAATACAGTGCAGATTTGGCGCAGCGTCCCCAGATTGTGGTGGCCAACAAGCAGGATATCATGATGGATGAAACGCTGCTCCAGCGTCTGCGCAAACGGGTGGAGCAGGAAGGATATCCACTGTTTGTCATTTCAGCGGCGGCCCATCAGGGCACCCGCGAACTGGTGCAGACCATTGCCGCCAAGCTGCAGACGCTGCCGCCGATGCAGACGTATGAAGCGGAATATGTCAAGCGGCCTGAAGTGATCGACATGTCTTCGCCCCTGGACATTCATGTGGAAAACCATGTCTGGACTGTGGAAGGCCCGTGGCTGGAGCGGCTGATTGCCAATGTCAATTTTGGCGATTATGAAAGCCGCATGTATTTTGACAAGCAGCTGCGCGCATCCGGCCTTTTTGAACGCATGGAAGAAATGGGCGTGCAGGACGGCGATCTGGTTTCCATGTACGGCCTGGAATTTGAATATCAGCGATAATGGATTGAATTTGTGCAGAAGAAAAGCAGGCGTCCGCATTTGAATGATGCGGACGCCTGCTTTGTTGTGGGAAAGATGAGAAAATAAAAGGGATGCAATTAAAGAGGGTTACCGGGAAAGGTCAATGCCGCAGGCATGGCGGGGAGCGGCGTCAAAGTGCTGCTCGTCCATAATCTGCTGATAAAAGCGGGAGCCGCCAGAAAGGTTATAGCAGATAAAGCCGTGCTGGGAAAGAATGCGGCAGGCCAGATAGCTGCGCAGCCCGCTGTAGCAGTTAACATAGACCGGTTTGTCTGTGCGCAGCTGGTGCAGGTGTTCCCGCAGCACGTCCAGCGGAATATGAATTGTGCCTTCCGGCATAGGTGCCTGGGTCACTTCTTCGGCGGTGCGCACGTCCAGAAATTGTACGCTGCCGTCCCGGGGAAGCTGGGCATAGGCATCCCAATGGCACTGTTTTACCAATCCACTGCGCACATTTTCGATGACAAAGCCTGCCATGTTGACCGGATCCTTGGCAGAGGAGTAGGGCGGCGCATAAGACAGCTCCAGTTCAGCCAGATCTGCCGCAGTCATGTGGGCGCGGATGGCGATGGACAAATCGTCGATGCGTTTGTCGACGCCTTCAAAGCCCGTAATTTGCGCGCCCAAAATCCGGCCGGTTTCCGGCTCAAACAATGTTTTGATAGTCATGTTGGTGGCGCCGGGATAGTAAGTGGCGTGGGATGGGGAAAAGGTGACCACTTTATCGTAAGACAGCCCGGCGGCGGCCGCCGTTTTCTCATTGATGCCGGTGGAGGCGACGGTCATGTCGAACAGCTTCAGCACGGAAGCGCCCTGCGTGCCGCGAAATACACTGGGAATACCGCAGAGATTATCCGCAGCAATCCGCCCCTGCTTGTTGGCGGGACCGGCCAGAGAGATCAATGCGCTTTGCCCTGTGACGAACTGGCGCACCTGCACAGCATCCCCCACGGCATAAATATCCGGCACAGAGGTTTGCATGTGCTCATCGACGACAATGGAATCCTTGATGCCCAGTGTGAGCCCGGCTTCCTTGGCCAGTTTGGTGTCGGGTGCAACGCCGACGGCGACCAGAAGCAGGTCGGTTTCCACCGCTTTTCCGCTTTTCAGCTGAACGGTCAGCCCTGCGGCAGAGGAGAAAACGGATACTGCGGATTCCTGCAGATACAGCTGCAGCCCTTTTTCGCGCAGGTATGCGTGCAGAGCGGTGGCCATATCGTAATCCAGAGGCGGCATCAGTTGATTATCCAGCTGGACCAGCGTGGTCTGCACACCGGCGTGCATCAGATTCTCGGCAGCCTCCAGGCCGATGAAGCCTCCGCCGATAATCAGTGCCCGCCTGGGATGCTGGGTATCGAGGTATTGCCGGATGCGCAGGGTATCTTCCACGGTGCGCAATGTGAATACCCGGGGGTCATCCGCGCCGGGCAGCGGTGGCTGCACGGCTTTGGCGCCCGGCGACAGGAGCAGTTTATCATAGGATTCTTCGTAAACAGCGCCGCTTTCGAGATTGCGGACGCTGACGCTTTTGCGCTGAGGATGCAGCGCGGTCACTTCGTGGTGTACCCGCACGTCGATGCCGAAACGGGCCCGGAACTGTTCCGGTGTCTGCAGCGTCAGCTGGGCTGCATCTTCGATGACATGCCCCACATAGTAGGGAAGGCCGCAGTTTGCGTATGACACATAGCCGCTGCGCTCCAAAATGATGATTTCAGCGCTTTCATCCAACCTGCGCAGACGGGCTGCAGCGGTGGCGCCGCCGGCCACGCCGCCGACAATCACAACTTTCATAAATGCTTTCCTACCTTTCCAGCGGCCCGCTGTATGCGGAAATGCCGCCCATGTTGATGGCCTGGCTGCCGCTTCGTTTCAGCAGGGCACAGGCTCTGGCGCTGCGCGCGCCGCTCTGGCAGTATAGATAGAGCGGCGCGCTGTCATGGCGCAGCGTATGGATTTGTGCCAGGGGAATATTGCGGCTGCCGGGCACATGGCCCTGACGGTATTCTTCGGCGGTGCGGACATCGATAATCTGCGCACCGGAGGCGCGGGCCTGTTCCAGCAGCATTTGAAAATCCGGCCGCTGAAACCAGTTCCAAAAACTCATTTCAGCATTTCCTTGAGGGTTCTGGGCGTCTGGCCGCCCACGGCAGTAGACAGCACTTTGCCGTCTTTGATGGCCACAAAGGTGGGAACAGCCATAATGTTGAACTGGGCAGCCAGCTCCGGTTCTTCGTCAATATCGACTTTGGCAATGCGCAGAGAGGGATCTTCGGCGGCCATCTGTTCCAGAATGGGCCCCATCATTTTGCAGGGGCCGCACCAGCTGGCCCAAAAATCAACCAGGACAGGCTCTTTGGAGGCGAGCACCTCTGCTGCAAAGGTTTCCTTGGTGGGATGAATGATTGCCATAAAATAACACTCCTTTTTGTTTTCTTTGGTTCTTCTGGTGACAGTATAGCAGGGAAACGCGGGGCTGACTGTGACGCAGTCACATAAAAAGCGGCACATGCCGGAAGGAAGACTACGCACTGCCGGCTTTTCCTTTATTTTATCTCATTTTTTGCAAAATTGCACGAAAAAAGGACAGGGCCTTTTCGGCCCTGTCCTTTTGCCTGTTTCCATTTTTCAACAGGCGCAAAACGGTAAACAGTATTGCGTTATTTTACCTTGTTCTCGTAATCTTCGATCATCTTCTTGACCATCTGGCCGCCCACGCTGCCGGCCTCGCGGCTGGTCAGATGGCCGTTGTAGCCTTCCTTCAGGTCGACGCCGACTTCGCTGGCGGCTTCCATCTTAAACTTATTCATAGCGGCACGTGCCTCGGGCACATTGATCTTACTGGTAGACTTAGACATAATGTTTGATCTCCTTCTCATTTCAAAAAGAATTGATTGGGTATCGCATGCCTATCTTGTGCAATGGAGAAAAAGTTATGAGGCACAAAATTTTCCTCTTTCTCCAGCAAAAAACGCAGCCTGCGATGCTGCGGCCGGTTTGCGTTGGCGCATAGAGTTTGCTATAATCAGAAAAAAGAAATCGTGGGAAGATGGGAAGGTACCATTTATGAAAAAACTGGTCATCGGAATTTTGGCCCATGTGGATGCGGGCAAGACGACGCTGAGCGAAGCGCTGCTCTATCAAACGGGCGCCGTGCGCACGCTGGGCCGGGTTGACCATCAGGACGCTTTTTTGGATACGTTTGCGCTGGAGCGCCGGCGCGGCATCACCATTTTTTCCAAACAGGCCGTATTTACTTTGGGAAATATGGAAGTTACCTTGCTGGATACGCCGGGGCATGTGGATTTTTCTTCGGAGATGGAGCGCACACTGCAGGTGCTGGATTATGCAATTTTAGTGGTCAGCGGAACAGACGGCGTGCAGGGTCATACGCAGACGCTTTGGAATCTTTTGCGCCGCCATAAAATTCCGACCTTTGTGTTTGTCAATAAAATGGATCTGGCCGGTGCGGATCGGCCGGCAGTGCTGGCACAGCTGCAGACGCGCTTTGGCGATGGCTGCGTAGATTTTACGGAAGAAAACGACGCCTTTGCCGAAGCTGTGGCCATGACCGATGAAACGCTGCTGGAAGGCTATCTCGCCGATGGCAGTTTGCCCCAGGAAGGCATTGCTGCCGCTGTGGGCAAAGGGCTGCTGACGCCCTGCTGCTTTGGTTCGGCACTGCAGCTGCGCGGTGTGGAGCGTTTTCTGGAAGTGCTCCGCCGTTATGCATGTCCGCCTGCTTATGGGGCGGACTTTGGTGCAAAAGTGTTTAAGATTGGAAGGGACAAGCAGAACAACCGACTGACTTATCTCAAGGTAACCGGCGGCGTTCTGCATGTCAAAGATTTGCTCGATGGCGGCGATTGGCAGGAGAAGGTCAATCAAATCCGCATCTATTCCGGAGCGAAATTTCAGCCGGTGGATGCGGCGGAGGCGGGAACCATTTGCGCGGTGACCGGCCTGACCAGAACCCGGCCCGGCGAGGGCCTGGGCATTGAACCGGCATCCGAAGCCCCGGTTCTGGAGCCGGTACTGGATTACCGGCTGTGCCTGCCGGAAGGCTGCGATGCCCACACCATGCTTCCAAAATTGCGCCAGCTGGAGGAAGAGGATCCTATGCTGCGTCTGGAGTGGAAAGAGACGGCGGGTGAAATTCACATGCTGCTCATGGGCGAGGTGCAGTTGGAGGTGCTGACGTACCTGATCCAGGAGCGCTTCGGCGTTGCTGTGAGCTTCGACGAGGGGAGCATCGTCTATAAAGAGACCATTGCCGCGCCGGTGATCGGCATCGGCCATTTTGAGCCGCTGCGCCATTATGCCGAGGTGCATCTGCTCATCGAACCGCTGAAGCGGGGCAGCGGCATTCAATATGCCAATCTCTGCCCGGCGGATACGTTGGACGGCAACTGGCAGCGCCTGATTTTGACCCATTTGATGGAAAAGCGCCATGTGGGTGTGCTGACGGGCAGCGCGGTCACCGATGTGAAATATACGCTTTTGATGGGGCGCGCTCATTTGAAGCACACCGAGGGCGGCGATTTCCGTCAGGCCACCTATCGCGCCGTGCGCCAGGGCCTGATGCAGGCGCAGAGCATTTTGCTGGAGCCGTGGTACGATTTTGCGCTGGAGGTGCCCCAGGAATCTGTGGGACGGGCCATGAACGATATTCAGCGCATGGGCGGAACATTTGAAAGCCCGGAATTGTCCGGCGATGCGGCGCTGCTGCACGGCAGCGTCAGTGTGGCGGCCATGCGCGGCTATTGGACGGAGGTCGCCGCTTACACCAAGGGGCGCGGGCATCTCTCCTGCGTTTTGAGCGACTATGCGCCCTGCCACAATGCGGAAGAAGTGATTGTGGCCGTGGGCTATGAAGCACAGCGGGATCTGGAAAACCCGGCGGATTCCGTTTTCTGCGTCCATGGTGCGGGCTGCACGGTGCCCTGGAATGAAGTGGCGGAGCATGCGCATCTGGATTCCGGTATGCTCCGCCGGAGCGCAAAGGCAGAACCAGCGGCGCGCAGCACATCCGGTGCTTTGGCGGACCGGGAGCTGGAGGAAATCTTTGTGCGCACCTATGGCCCCATCAAAAACCGAGGCATGGACGCGCTGGCCCAGAGCCGGCGCGTGACGGCCCGGCCGGCCTTGGATGATCTTGCCTATGTGCAAAAAGATGACGTTTTGGTAGTGGACGGCTACAACATTATTTTTGCCTGGCCGGAGCTGAAAAGAATTGCGGCGGACAATCTGGATGCAGCCCGCGCGGCGTTGGTGCACAGCCTGTGCAATTATCAGGGGATGCGCGGCTGCCGGGTGATTTTGGTGTTTGACGCCTATCGCATGAAAGGGAACCCCGGCACAGCGGAAAAAGAGGCCGGGGTGGAGGTTGTTTACACCAAAGAGGGGGAGACGGCAGACGCCTATATCGAAAAGCTTTCTTATGAGCTGGGGAAAAGCCACCGGGTGAAAGTGGCCACCGGCGATGCTCTGGAGCAGATAATGGTGCTCGGCCATGGCGCCCAGCGCCTTTCTGCCCGGGAACTGAAATGGGAGATGGAGCAGGTGCGCGGACACATGGATGGATATCTGCACAAAAAATCCTGAAATTTCAGCACTTTTTTGTAAAAATACTTGCGTGCCTGTTATGATGATGCTATAATAAAAATGATATAAAAGCACCAAAAAGAAAAGGTGAGTTTGAGCGAAGGCGACATGTCGCCTTCCTTGTTTGTTCACAAACAAGGAAATTCTTTGCGGTTGCTTTTTATCAAAAAAGTCAAGAAAAGGAGAGAAGAACTATGAAACGAAAACTTTTGTCAGTCATCATGGCCCTCGCCATGATGCTGACGCTGCTTCCTGCAACCGCTTTTGCGGCGAATGAAACCGCTGGAAGCACTGAAATTGCAACGGAGGAGGATCTGACAGAGGCGATCGCAGCCGCCCAACCAGGGGACACTGTAACGTTGACTGGCGATATCGATGTGACGGCGCCGATCGTCATCACCCAGAAACTCACGTTGAATCTGAACGGCAATAAGATCTTCAACTCCAAGAGCATCTGGAATGAAGAGGAATATGACTGGTCGCTGATCAGCGTGAGAGAGAACGGCGACCTCACCATCACAGGCGCTGGTACGCTCCAGGCGGAAGAAAACGACTGCTACGCAGTGGATGTGATGGACGGCGGTATCTGCACCATCGAAAACGGCACCTTCGTTGGCAACATCCATGCCGTCTATGTCTTGGAAGGAACGCTTGTGGTAAACGGCGGGACGTTCTCTGTTCAGCAGAAATACACTGATTCTTCCAAGGCGGACGAATTCGTTCTGAACTGCTATGACGATCATTACAGGAACGGTTCCGCGTCGATCCTCGTCACCGGCGGTACATTTGAAAAATTTAACCCCAACAACTGCCAGGCGGAAGGTGCGGGCACCTCCTTTATGTCGGCGGATTGCAAGGTTGCAGAAAGCACCAGCGGAGAAGTTACTACTTACACTGTGACCAAGAATGAAACCATCACGGTGGACAAGCCGACTTCCGTAAGTGACGGTACCGTCTCCGCCACCGTGGGCGGCGAGTCTATCCCCACCGATACAGGCACGGGCGATGTTGTCACCAGTGATCAGACCGTCACTGTAGACGCGAAGGTAGACGGTGCGAGTGATGTTACTGCCGCCAATGTCACCGTGGGCGGCGGAGCGCTGACCGCGGTGAAGGAGGCAGCCAATGTCTCCAACCTGGCCATCCAGACCAATGTGGGCACCCTTACCGTGAGCCAGGCGGCCCTGGATGCCATCGTGGACAACGCCACCGTCGGCGGCACCGTCACCGATGTCACCCTGAGCATCAAGGTAAGCGACTCTGATAAGCACAGCGTCACCTACGATTTCACCGCTACCGATGCCCGCGGCGAGGAGGTGTTTGACCAGACCGCTTCGGAGGATGCCACCATCACCGTGACCGTGGCCGCCCCCGAGAGCGCGGCCGTGGGCGAGACCGTCTATATTTACTACATCGACGGCGACACCCGGACGCTGGAAGCTACCAAGGCTGTGGCCGAGGGCGGCACCGTCACCTGGGACGTGACCCACTTCTCCAGCCGTGAGATTACCAAGGACATGGACGAGGCCACCTATACCAACAGCAAGGGTAATAAGGTGACCGGCACCCTGGCCGAGGCCGTGGAGAACGCCAAGGAAAATACAACCATCACCCTGAACCGGGGTGTGGCCCTTAGCGCGCCTGTCGATGTTGACAAGCAGGTCACGCTGGACCTGAACGGCCATCAAATCACGGAGGCGGCGGAAAGCGGCTATTCTGCCGACTACCTCGTGTCCGTGAAGCGCGGCGGTGACCTGACCATTAAAGACAGCAGCAGCGGAAAGACTGGCGCGATCACTTCGAACACCATCCCGTGCGGCGTGAAAATGACCATCTTGGGTGAGGATGATGACGGAACGGCCGCCAAGCTGACCGTCGACGGCGGCACCATTCAGGGGGAGACGTACGGGATCGCCGGCAACGGTACCCGCCACAACACCGAGATCACCATCAATGACGGTATTATCAAGACTGCGTCTGACAATGGCACTGGCATCTATCACCCCCAAGACGGTTCCCTGACCGTCAACGGCGGCAGCATCACCGGCAACACCGGCATCGAGATCCGCTCCGGCAGCCTGACGGTCACCGGCGGTACCATTTCCGGCGGAACCGGTGGGCCTACAGTTGGTGACAATGGCGACGGTACTACCACCAGCAATACCGGCATTGCTATTGCCCAGCACACCACCAAGAAGCCCATCACCGTCAACATCACCGGCGGCACCATCTCCGGCGGCGCGGCGGTGTATGAGAGCAACCCGCAGAACAACCAGGAAGACACTGGAAACAGCGTCAGCGTCACCATCAAGGACACCACGCTGACCGGCGACCTGAAGAGCGAAGGCTTTGGCGATGTGAGTGCGGACAACGTCACCGTCAACGGCAACGTGGACAAGACCGGCACCGGCAACATGGGCATCACTGACAGCACCATCACCGGCAATGTCACCAAGGGCAGCGACAACTCTGGTTCTCTGGGCTTTGTGAACAGTGAGATCAAAGGGGAGATCGCCCCTGCGGCAGGTGCCGCAGGCGTTACCTATGTGGACACCACGGTGGACGGCGAGCTTCGGAATACCACCGTTGACGGCAAGGAAGCCATGATCAACGGCGTTCAGTATGACACCCTTGAGGACGCCATTAAAGCCGCCAAGGACGGCGATGTGGTCACCTTGCTGAATAATGTGACCTTGGACGGCACAGATAAGATCAACAACCAGGGCATCGTGAAAATTACCAAGAACATCACCCTGGACGGCAACGGCAAGACCATCACCGCGGAAAATGTCGACGCTAGCATAGTCACTGCCGCCGGTCCCAGCATGATCAACATCCAAGACGGGGCCAATGTCACGGTCCGCAACCTGACCATCGATGGGGCAGAAGTTGTCAGCGACGCGTCGACGCCTGATGCCACCAAGCACGGCCTGAACATCTACGGCGACACCACCACTGTCACTGTGGAGAATGTCACGATCAAGAACGGCAACGGCTATGCCATCGTGGCCAACGGCGCGGATGTGACCGTTGACGGTCTGATCACCGAGAACAACGGTTGGGGCGGCGTCAATGTGGACAGCAAGTCCGGCGAGGCCAGCCTGACCATTAAGGATGCGGACATCAGCGAAAGCAATTCCGTCAAGATCGAGAACACCTCTGATGATACACCCAAGCCTGCGGATCCCACTGTTAAAATCCAGGCCGGCAGTTTCAAGGACGTCGTCCTGGGCGACAGCATTGATGCGGATACTTATCAAGAGAGCGAAAAGATGGTCATCTCCGGCGGCACATTTGTCGATGGCGGCGAGAAGGGTGCGGTCAATATCGCGGACTATCTGGCCGACGGTAAAGCCATCGACGGCAACGGCAATGTGTACACCCCCAGCCACGGCGGCTCCTCCGGTTCCAGCGGCTATGCGATCACGGTTCCTTCCAACATCAAGAACGGCGATGTGACCGTGTCTCCCAGCCGGGCCAGCGCGGGCAGTACGGTGACCGTCACCGTAAAGCCCGACAATGGCTATGAGCTGGGCACCCTGACTGTCACCGACAACGATGGCGACAGAATCACCCTCACCGACAAGGGCAACGGCAAATACACCTTCACCATGCCCCGCGGCGCAGTGACCGTCAAGGCCACCTTTGTGGAAGAGACAGTGGACACCGGCTACAGCGATGTGTCCGCCAGCGCCTGGTATGCCGATGCCGTGGCCTATGTCACCGACAACGGCATGATGCAGGGCAATGCCGGCCGCTTCATGCCCAATGACAACCTGGACCGCGCCATGATGGCACAGATTCTGTACAATCTGGAGGACAATCCGGCCGTCAATGGCGGCAGCGCCTTTGGCGATGTCGGCAGCGGCAGCTGGTATGCCGACGCCGTAGCCTGGGCCTCCGCCAACAGCGTGATCACCGGCTACGACAACGGCAACTACGGCCCGAACGATTCCATCACCCGGGAGCAGATGGCGCTGATGCTGTACCGCTATGCAGCGCTGAAGGGCTATGACACGACCCAGAGCGGCGCGGGCCTGACAGGCTTTGCGGATGCGGAGAGCGTGTCCTCCTGGGCCAGTGAAGCGATGACCTGGGCGGTGAACGCCGGCGTCATCAACGGCAAGGATGGCAACCGTCTTGACCCGCAGGGCACGGCCACCCGCGCCGAAGTGGCGCAGGTGCTGATGAACTTCGGACAGAACGTGATGCCCTGAGCGTTGATTTTGTAAGGTTTATCCGGCAGCACCGGAAGCGGCTCCCTGAACCCAGGGAGCCGCTTTTTGTGTCTCACTGCAAAAGAACTTATCCAAAAAACAGATAAACTGCCAGAGCAGAGCAGAAAAAGCCTGCAATATCAGCGATAATAGCGGCGGGAATGGTATAGCGTGTCCTGATAATGCCCGCAGCACCGTAGTAGACAGCCACGGTGTAAAAGGTTGTTTCCGAGCTGCCCAGCATCACGGCGGCGATGCGCCCGATGGTGCTGTCTGCGCCGTGCTCCGCCATCAGCTCTGCGCCGATGGCAAGACCGCCGCTGCCGCTGAGGGGGCGGATGAGCATCAGGGAAATCACTTCAGATGGAATGCCAATGGTTTCCATGGCAGGGGAGAGCAGCGCAGTGAACCAATCCAGCGCGCCGGAGGCCCGCAGCATGGAAACTCCGGTCAGCAGTGCAATCAAAGCCGGAACAATGTGAAAAGTGATGTTCAGTCCATTTTCTGCGCCCTGTACCAGGGCGTTGTACACGTCGGTTTTGCGGCCTAAGGCAAACAGCACGACAAAGGCCAGAAGGCAGGGGATGATATAGGAAGTCATCTGTCTTTCCTCCAGAAAAGCTGGAAAATGCGGGCGGCCAGCAGCCCGGCAGCAACGGAAAGCACCGAAGAAAACCAGACGGCGGGCAGGATATCAAAGGGTTCGGCCGCTCCGCAGGCAGCGCGCACGCCGGCAACCGTGGCTGGGATCAGCTGAATGGACGCCGTGTTGAGCACGATAAACCGGCAGAGACTGTCCGAAGCTGTGCCGTTACAGCCGCGGGCCATCCGCTTGCTGGCCTGAATGCCCAGGGGGGTGGCCGCGTTGCCGATACCCAGCAGATTAGCGGAGATATTTGCGGAAATTGCAGAGAGCGTCACAGGGTCGTTTGCGGCATCCGGGAAAATTTTGCGCAGGAAAGGACGGAACAAGGCCGCCAGTTTTTCAGAGAGTCCGCTTTGGTTCATCACTTCCAGAACACCGCTCCACAAACAGATGACACCTAATAAACTGATGCATAATGTCACAGCATCATTCGCGCCGGAAAGGGCTGCTGCGCTGACCGCATCCATGGTGCCGTTGCAGATGCCGAAGAGTACGGAAATTACAATCATTGCTGTGAAAATCCAAGCCATTGCCATGAAAACCACCTCGAAAAAATATAGTCATTGCAAGGAATTTTATGACAAAATATCGTTGACAAAAAACGGCTTTTTTGGTAATATGACACCGATATAATAAGGGTGTATTATACATAAAATATGCATTGATTTTGCATAAGATGAGCACAGCAAATTCATGGTTCAAAGGGGTGGATGATATGGAAACGAAGGGTAGAAAAGCGAGCGCGGGTAACCAGTCCAAGTCTACAGGGATTGTGCGCAAAGTCGATGAATTGGGCCGTATCGTGCTTCCGGTCGAACTGCGTCGCACCTTGGAGATCAATGAGAAGGACGATGTTGAAATCTATGTGGACGGCACTTCGATCATTTTGAAAAAATACCGTCCGACCTGTGTGTTCTGCAATGGAGTGAAGAACATTATCAAATTCAAGGGCAAAAATATTTGCCCGCGGTGTCTCAAGGGATTGAAGAGCCTGGAGATTCAATGAGCGCCCTGGCCATCTGCTGAAAACAAAGTAAAAAGGATGCTCCGAAGAGTTTTTCTTCGGAGCATCCTTTTTGTGCGGAAACAAGGAGGATGACTCAGGCAGTGCCGTTTATAGCGGCGGTCAGTGTTTCGTAAAAGGTACCGTCATCATTGACGCGGTAGCGATATTTGTTTTGATCCACTGCGAAGATATAGGACGCTTCCGGCGTGGCATAAAGGGCGTAATTGGTGTCCTCTGCGGGATAAATCACAATGGCGTCCTGAACATCGAAAACAGCCTCCTGCTGGAGCATGTGGGAAGTGGAATAAGACAGCAGAATCTCTGTGGCTGCCTGATTCAGCGGCTGCGCCTGGGCGCGGGAAAAATTATCGGAAGCTGTGGCATAAACAAATTGTGTTTCATCACTGCTGCAGTGCAGGGCGCCAGTCATGCTGGCAGGGCTGTAAAAAGAAAAGAAGGCAATGATTACCACGGCGGCAACCAAAAGTGCCCAATATCGTTTGTGCACAACATGAATGGGCTCATTTTCGGTGCGGACGTAAGGGCCGTCTAAAATATTGTGCTCTTCCGGTTCATAATCCTTGCCGGGAAATGCGGAGCGTCTGTCTTCCATGAATTGTTCCTCCAGTATTAATTGCGGGCTTTCAATACGGCATCATATAATTCGTTCTTGGCAAGGCCAGTGTCGGCACAGACCTGGCGCACGGCTTCTTTTGTTTTCAGGCCGCGTTCAGTTTGCAGCTGCAGCACCAGCTCTGCGGCTTCCTGCAGGGAAAGCAGAGCCGATGTATCTTCCGGCGCGCCTTCAATCACCAGAACAAATTCACCTCTGGGCGGCGTCTGGCGAAAATAGGAAAGAGCCTGTCCCAATGTTGTGCGCAGCGTCTGCTCGTGGAGCTTGGTCAATTCCCTGGAGAGCGATACACGGCGCTCCGGACCAAAGGCTGTGCATAAATCTTCCAGGGTGGTAAGCAGTTTATGCGGCGCTTCATAAAAAATCATGGTGCGCTTTTCTGAAGCAAGGGAGGCAAGATGCTCCCTGCGGGAACGGCGGTTGACGGATAAAAAGCCTTCAAAGGTAAAGCGTCCTGTGGGCAGACCAGAGACTGCCAACGCAGAAATCAGAGCGCAGCAGCCCGGTATGGAATATACCGGAATGCCGTGTTGGGTACACAGACGGACGATATCTTCACCCGGGTCGCTGATGGCCGGCGTGCCGGCATCGGTTACTAAGGCGCAGGTTTCGCCGGCGAGCAGCCGCTGCAGAATCTGTGCGCCGGCAGTAACATGATTGTGCTCGTGATAGCTGAGCAGCGGTTTTTTAATAGAAAAATGATTCATCAGTTTTACAGATACCCGGGTGTCTTCGGCAGCGATAAAATCTGCCTGAGACAGGACCTCAAGGGCGCGGGGGGAAAAGTCGCTCAAATTACCGATGGGCGTGGCGACAAGATATAAAATTCCGCTCACAGAAGCTCCTCTGCCTTTCGTGCGTTTCTGAAGTTGATGCGGTCCATTTCGGCGGTTTCCCGGCCGTCCGGGCCGTAAATGACCAACGGCGGCTCATAGGTAAGACCGCTGTTTCCGCCACGGCGGCCCTCTACTAATACTAAAATGGGGGCAAGTCCCGCTTGTTTTTCCACAAAGCGCAGACGCTTGGGTTCTATGCCGCACTGCCGCATGGCGCAAAACAAATCCACCAGCCGCTCAGGGCGGAAAACCAGGGAAAAAGTGCCGCCCCAGCGCAGCAGGTAAGCTGCGGAGCGACAAACGTCCTCAATGGTACAGGCCATTTCCTCGCGAGCAGCGGCGCGTACTGCGCCGTGTGCCCGCCCGCCGCTGCCGGTTTTGAAATAGGGCGGGTTGGAGATGACCAGGTCCAGTTCTCCGGCGGGCAAAATGCCCCTCAGTGCGCGCAGGTCTGCATGATGCAGATGCATTTGCTGTTCCAAACTGTTGCAGGCGATGTTGCGTTCTGCCATCTGAACAGCGGCTTCCTGCAGTTCCACGTTATGAACGGTCAGTTCGCTGCAGCGGTTAAGCAGCAATAAACCCAAAAGGCCAATGCCGGCGCCCAGATCACAGATGCGCATGCCCTTTTTCAGGTGAACAAAATCGGCCAGCAAAAAGGAATCTGTGCCGGGTTTGACCAGTTCGTCGCTGAACTGCAGCCGATAACCGCTGGGGTGGAGTGTGTCACAGTATTCCATGGGTGGTTTTCCTCCTGCGCGCGAGACATAATCATATTCAGTATAGCAAAAACGAAATGAAAAAACAATCCTGCCCTTTGCGGGGATAAAAAATCTGCCGCAGGTATCATACCTGCGGCAGATTGCTGATTAAAACTTATTCAGCGGGATGGATTGCATCGTTGGGGCAGGAATCGCAGCAAGCGCCGCAGTCCATGCAGGTGTCAGCATTGATCTCGAAGTGCTCATCGCCCTGGGAGATTGCGCCGGCGGGGCAAGCGTCAACACAAGCGCCGCAGCTGATGCAAGAATCATTGATTGCGTATGCCATTGTAAGTTACCTCCATACAAATTAAGTACCTCTTATTATAATCAGAAAAATGAAAAATGCAAGTACAATCCGCAAGAATTTGTATAAAAATTCGAAAAACGCGATATACTAAAAAGTCGTGCTGCTTTTTTTGCATTTATCGGACAAAATTGTTGGAGTACAGGTGAAAAATTTAAATTTTTGCAGCGAAAATGTGCAAAATAAAAATAGTCAGGAAAAGTCAAAAAAAGATGTTGACAAATGAGAAAAACATGCTATACTATAGTCAAGGTCAAAGAAAGTCAAAGTCAAATAAAAAGATGGACGGGACCTGGCCGGTTGCAAAGAGCCGAGAGAAAAGAGGAGCTGATTGCGTGGGAATTTCAGATTTGATTGCTTGTTTCATTCAGGAGGCATTGGATGAAACTGACGGCGGTGTGGTGGAACTGCAGCGCGGAGATCTGGCCCAGCGCTTTCATTGTGTGCCGAGTCAAATCAATTATGTCATGTCCACCCGGTTTTCGCCAGAGCATGGTTATATTGTGGAGAGCCGCCGCGGCGGAAATGGATACATTCGTATCACGCGGGTGAGAACCGATCGCAAAACGCTGCTGATGCAGGTTATCAATTCTATTGGTGATACGCTGGATTTCCAGAGCGCCAAGGCGATCACAAATAACCTGGCAGACAGCGGTGCCATTGAAACAGACACCGCCAAAATCCTGCTGGCAGCCATGAGTGAAACTGCACTGCGGGAAGCGCCGAAAGAAGTGCGCAATCGTGTGCGCGCAGATATTTTCAAACAGGTTTTGATCCGCGCAATTTAGCAAGTTGCGGAGCAGGACAAAGAGTATATGGTTGGATAAGACTTGAAGGAGGTCTGCTTTATGAAATGTCAAAATTGTGGTAAGAATGAAGCTACGTTCTATTATAAGAGCAATATCAATGGAACCGTCACCGAGCAGCATTTGTGCAGTGAATGTGCCAAAGCGCTGGGCTATGCGGATAATATTGAGCAAAGCTTTGCCAATTTCGGCAGAAGCATGTTCGGCGGCTTTGACAGTTTGTTTGCACCGATGCCAGCTTTGGCAGGCAATTTCTTTGAGCCCTTTGAGGCGATGAACAGAAGCATCAGCCAGATGTTTCCCATGCTGGGCAGCGGAGGGGGACCGATGGTACAGACAACGGAAACCACGCCCTCTGCAGCCAATAGTTCTGGCAATGACCTGGTGTCGGAGGAGGAGCACAGAAAGCTCAACCAGGAGCGCCAGTTGAATGCTCTGCGCAATGAAATGCAGCAGGCGATTGCCAGCGAAAACTTTGAAAAAGCCGCTCAGCTGCGCGATCAGATCCATGGTCTGGAGCAGCAGAACTGAGAGACAAGGAAAATAACCGAATAGGAGGTTATGTGTTATGGATGAAAACAGATTTTCCAACCGCGCCCAGCGGGCGCTTGAACTGGCAGAACAGTCTGCCAGTGAGTTGGGGCACAGTTATATTGGCAGCGAGCATCTGCTGCTGGGCCTTTTGCGCGAAGAAGAGGGCATTGCCCACCGCGTGCTGACCGAGCAGGGATTGACGGAATCCATGGTGCGGCAGATTTTGGTCAACAGCGTCGGCCGCGGCGTGGCAGGCGTGAAACCGAGCCAGGGCCTGACGCCCCGGGCAAAGCATGTCATTGAGTGCGCTGTGGAAGAATCTATGCGCGGCGGTTTCAGCTATGTGGGCACCGAGCATCTGCTGGTTGGCCTGCTGCGGGACGGGCGCAATATGGGCGTGCGTATCCTGCGCGCTGCGGGACTGAGTCCTCAGACAGTGTTTGACGCGGTGCAGCGCAAGCTGCAGGAGGCACCCAACGGCCAGCAGGCCGTGCGTGCCGGCGAAGCCAAGGAGGAAACCGGAGACAATGTGCTTAAAGAATTTACCAAGGATTTGACAGCAGCTGCCCGCAGCGGCAAGCTGGATCCGGTTATTGGCCGGGATGAAGAAATCCAGCGGGTGATTCAGATTTTGTCCCGCCGCACGAAAAACAACCCCGTGCTGATTGGCGAGCCGGGCGTGGGCAAAACCGCTATTGCAGAAGGGTTGGCGCAAAAGATTGTGGCGGCGGATGTGCCGGAAGAACTGCTGGACAAACAGATTTTGTCTTTGGATTTGTCCGGTATGATTGCCGGCACCAAATACCGCGGCGAGTTTGAAGAGCGGATCAAGAAGGCGCTGGACGAGGTGAAACAGAACGGCAATATCATTCTGTTCATTGATGAGCTGCACACCATTGTGGGCGCCGGCAGTGCCGAGGGCGCCATGGACGCGGCCAACATTATCAAGCCGGCGCTGGGCCGCGGTGAAATCCGCGTGATTGGTGCAACGACCCTGAATGAATACCGCAAATACATTGAAAAAGACGCCGCGCTGGAGCGCCGGTTCCAACCGGTTAATGTGGGCGAGCCCTCTCCGGAGGCCTGCCTGGAAATTCTGAAAGGGCTGCGGGATAAATATGAGGCACATCACCGCCTGACGATTACCGATGGTGCTCTGGAAGCTGCGGTCCATCTTTCCAAGCGCTATATCAACGACCGCTTTTTGCCGGATAAAGCCATCGATTTGATGGATGAAGCGGCTTCCCGGGTGCGGATGAAGAATGAAAAATCCTCGCCGGATTTGAAGGCGCTGGAAGAGAAGCTCTCCGCGCTGCGTCGGGAGAAGGAGGAAGCCGTTGCCGCTCAGGATTTTGAAAAAGCTGCCCAGATCCGGGATATTGAGCAGGATTATGAAAAGCAGATGGAGATTGAGCGGGACAATTGGCATAAAAAGGTGGCTGCAGAGCACGGTGAAGTGACCGAAGAGGACATTGCCGCCGTGGTATCTGAGTGGACCGGTGTCCCTGTTACCCGGCTGACGGAAGACGAAGGGCAAAAGCTGCTGCACATGGAGGATACGCTGCATAAGCGTGTCGTAGGACAGGACGAAGCAGTCAGCGCCATTGCAAAGGCGATCCGCCGCGGCCGCGTGGGGTTGAAAGATCCTAAACGGCCCATCGGTTCCTTCCTGTTCCTCGGCCCCACAGGCGTCGGCAAGACGGAGCTGTGCAAAGCGCTGGCAGAGGCGATGTTCGGCGATGAGAACGCCATGGTTCGCCTTGATATGTCCGAGTATATGGAGCGGCACACAGTTTCCCGTTTGATTGGTTCGCCTCCTGGCTATGTCGGCCATGAGGAGGGGGGCCAGCTGACGGAAAAAGTCCGCCGCCGCCCGTACAGCGTGGTGCTGTTTGATGAAATCGAAAAAGCCCACGAGGATGTGTGGAATCTGCTGCTGCAGATTATGGATGACGGTGAACTGACCGATTCCCAGGGGCGCCGCGTGGACTTCCGTAATACGATTGTTGTTATGACATCCAATGTGGGTGCGAAGAATATCGTTTCTCAGGGTCAGCGCCTCGGCTTTGCAGCAGAGGATGAAACCCGGGAGAAGAAGGAAGAGCATTCCTTTGAAACTGTAAAAGAAGCAGTTATGAGCGAATTGAAACGCACTTTCCGCCCGGAATTTTTGAACCGCATTGATGAAACGATTATTTTCCATCCGCTGACGGAGGAGAATATCGCTGCAATTGCAAAGAAACTGCTGGCGATTACTGCCAAACGCGTCAAGGATTTGGGTGTGGAGATGGATGTGGATGACGAAGCGGTCAAAGTTGTGGCCCAAGAGGGCTTCGACCCGGTATACGGTGCCCGTCCTCTGCGCCGGGCGATTCAGAACAGTGTGGAAGATGCTGTGGCTGAAAAGCTGTTGGATGGCACGGTCAAAGAGGGTGACCATATCATGGTGACCGGGCAGGATGGGAAGATTGCCATTGTGCCCACAGATCAGGCAAAGCCGGCCGAAGCGCCTGCTGGAGAAAAGACAGCTGAAGAATAATCCGCATATGGCAGTCTCTTTTGTGAAATGCCGCCGGGAAGCTGTATCATGCTTCCCGGCGGCACTTGCTGTTTTGGATACTGAAAATGGGGACGGCTGCTGCAATGTGCAGAACGGCCCTTGGCTTTGTCGGAGGCACAAAAATGGAGGGGGTGGTTGTAATTTGGTCAATTTTCCCGTATACTAAGGACAAACCGCCCAGAGCGGATTGTTTGAAATGACAAAGAATCATTTGGCAAGTGAAAAAGGAAAGTGAGGAACTATTGTGAAAATCCATTTCAATTCCGGCGGCTTTCAGGGTGGAGATATGCCCTTTGGCGGCGGGAATCCTTTCGGATTCGATTTCGGCAGTGCGCCTCGGGAGGAATACCAGGCCCAGCCACAAAAGAAAAAGCGCCCGGCAAAAGCGATCAAGTCTCCGGTAAAGCGTACACTGATCAATCTTTTGGTTACGCTGGTGTTCGGCGCTGTTTATTTTTATGCGGTGCTGCCGCCCATCAATTTGAAGGCACCGGAATTCTACACCTTCGTTTTTGCTTTGTGCATTGTTTACTGTGTGATGGCGGTCATTACTGCTGGTTTCCAGGGGGATGGGGCAGCGGGGTATTTCAAATTTGTGCGGAAGCAGTGCCGCATTCCCTTCTATATTATGATTGCGCTCATTGTCATAGCCTTGGTGGGGGCGCTGCTTTCCTCCGTGATTTTCCGGGCCAATGCTTATCAGAAGCTGCTGCCCATTGAGACGGGCAATTTTTCCGAAGAGGTGAAGCAGCTTTCTTTTGATGAAATTCCTGTGCTGGACCGTGACAGTGCTACGCGGCTGGGCACCCGCAAACTGGGCGAGCTGAGCGACATGGTCAGCCAGTTTGAAGTGGAGGACGATTATACCCAAATCAATTATCAGGGGAAGCCCGTCCGCGTTACGGGATTGATGTATGGCGATATCATCAAGTGGTTTAATAACCGTGCCGAGGGCCTTCCGGCATATCTCATCATTGATATGACAACCCAGGAAGTGACGGTGCAGCGCTTGGACGAAGGAATTAAATATACCACAGCGGAGCATTTCAACCGCAACCTGATCCGGCATCTGCGCTTCCACTATCCTACCTATATGTTTGCCGAGCCTTATTTTGAAATTGATGAGGAGGGTGCGCCCTATTGGGTCTGCGCCCGTATGGATAAGACCATCGGCCTGTTCGGCGGCCTGGATGTCAGCGGTGCTGTTCTGGTAGATGCCGTCACCGGCGAATGTGTTTATTATGATGTGGAAGATATCCCCACTTGGGTGGACCATGTTTATAATGCGGAGTTGATCATGCAGCAGTATGATTATTATGGCCGCTATCACAATGGGTTCATCAACTCCATCCTTGGCCAGCGGGATGTGACGGTGACGACCCAGGGTTATAACTATATTGCCCAGGATGGCGACGTATATATGTACAGCGGCGTTACTTCTGCCGGTACGGATGCCTCCAATGTGGGCTTTATTCTCAGCAACCAGCGCACGAAGGAAACCCGTTATTATCCCTGCGCCGGCGCGGATGAATATTCCGCCATGTCCAGTGCAGAGGGTATTTTGCAGCAGATGCGCTATACGGCGACCTTCCCGCTGCTGCTGAATATTTCCGGTGAGCCCACTTATTTCATGGCGATGAAGGACAACGCCGGCCTGGTGAAGCAATATGCCATGGTCAATGTGCAGGAATATCAGATTGTAGCCACCGGTGCAACGCCGGAAGCCTGTGAGTCGGCTTATCTGCAGCTGTTGATGGAGAGCGGCACCATTTCGGCTGAGGATGGACAGGAGATTATTACCCAGAATCAGGTGGAGGGCACGATTGCTGAAATCCGCACAGCTGTGATAGAAGGGAATACCTATTATTTCCTGCGGCTGGAGGGCAGCGAAACTTTCTACAGTATTTCTGCCGTACAGTGCACGGATGTGGTGATTATGAATGTGGGCGATGCGGTGGTCATCAGCTATGCTCCTTCTGACACCGGTTCGATTTTGAATGCCTACAGCGCCGCATGGACAGACCGGGAATCTACCAACAGTTGGACACCGCCGGCTTCCCAGACAACAGAGACATCTGGAGAAGATGGCTCGGAACCCGCAGTTGAAGGCGAGAGTGCCTGAAGCATACGTTTGGCTGCTGTCTGCAGTTTTGAAAAACACCCCGCATCGCATTTTGCCGCGATGCGGGGTGTTTCAGTATTTTGAAAAATATCCATGGCAGCGTGCGGCCCATCGTGGATTTGTGTTTGCACAGCGTGAAATTTTTGCAAAAGCGATTGCCTTCACTGGGAATTCTTAGTATGATAAGAGCAAGAAACGGCGGTCAAATAAATGCAGGAGGTTTATCTATGGCAGAGCTTTATACACAGGAAGAAATCGATGCGCTGGAGATGCATATTGATACCTATTTTGGAAGTTATGACAGGGTGTTTCACGAACTTGTTTCACCGGATATTCATGTGGATATCTGCATTATTCCGCCCAGCGAGGAACGCCCATATTACACCCTGGTGACCCAGGGGATGGGTGCCCATTGCATGAATGTGCCCCAGGAGCTTGCAGATTATAAACTGGAACGTGCTGAGTTGATGATTGCCCTGCCGCCGGACTGGCTGGTGGGAAATGAAGAAGAGAAATGGTATTGGCCCATCCGCAGCCTGAAGGCTGCGGCCCGTATGGTCATTGAGCAAAACACCTGGCTGGGCTGGGGGCACAGTGTTTCCCTGCCTGACAGTGAAGAGGACAGGGGAATGGCCTTTTCCGGTTTGCTGGTGCTTTCTCCCGTTGCGGCGGAAGAGGGAGCTGGTGTCTGCGCTCTGCCGGATGGCGGCGAGGTCAACTTTTACTCGGTATTGCCCTTGTATGCTGAAGAATTGGCCTGCAAATGCCGCCACGATGCTGAAACACTGCTGAACCGTTTTGAGCAGGATCCTGATGAGATCCAGTTGTGGCCTGTCGATGTGCATCGCAAGAATGTCTGTGCTCACTTTTTGATGGGTGGCGACGGACAGGAAGGAGAAAATGTGCCCATTCTCAGCGAGATGGACGTGGAGCAGATGGAGCGTTTTGAGGAAAGCAACGGCTGTTATTTTGGAAAGATGCTGGAGTATTTGCTTGATCGACTCCGCGACGGTGTGGAGAACTGGCGCTTCACAGAGGCACAGGCCCGGGCAGACCGGGAGGTTGCTCTGTGGTATGCCTATGCCTGCAATAATTTGGACGAATACGAATATTATTACCGGGTGACCCAATGGATGCCGGATTCTGAGCAAAATGCCGGCGGATGCGGTGCGTGGTACTACCGTTATGCCTGTGCTCTGGTCTATTGCGGTCAGCTCGAAAAGGCCCTGCACTATGCCGAGAAAGGTGTGCGCCAGGAGCCTGCCTATCCGTGGGGATGGCTGCAGCTGGGTAAGCTGCGCGCGCATTTTGGGGACAAAACCGGTGCGCTGGAATGCGTGGCGCGGGGGCTGGCCCTGGAGCCCGGCGATTATGAGTTTACCACGCTGCAGCGAGAGATCAAAGAGGGCTGCTCCATCGAAGAGATGGAGTATCATTATATTTCTCCGGAAGCAGACCGGGAGCTGCAGCTGGGTGAACTGGTGGAGGAAGGCGACGCAAAGGCAGCGGCCATTGCCGGGATTGTCTGTGACAGAAAAGCGCTGGAGGAAATTAAAGCGCTGTTTCAGGCAGAAGATTGGCAGGCGGATTGTCCCTACTGCAGTTTTCATTTCACGGTAGCGGGCACCACGCTGGAGGCGATGTTCCGTATGAATGAAGCGGCGCTTTCCAAATTGCCGGCAGCACTTCTGCAGACGCTGCTTAAGGCATTGGAGGATCGGGAGTATCATGTCCGCACGGTTGAGACGGGCGTTTACCGGCTCCGGGCGGTCATTTTCGAGCGGGATCACAGTGCGCGGCTCTATTATGAGCATGAGGAAACCGAGAACATTCTCGCTGTGCGGATTCTGCGGGACGATCAGTGCCTGAATCTGCCGTCATTGTCGCTGCTGGATATGGCTCTGATGGATGAAACTCAGAATGATGAGGGAGAAAAACCGGTTTTGAAGCTATACCGGAAGAATGAAGAATCGTTTTGCTATGCGGAGTGCCGGGTGGAGGAGGATCAGCTTGTCATTCACACCGGTATTGTGGGTGAAGCAGGGGAAGAAACAGCCTATCCCTGTGGTGATGCGGATGTCTGTATTGCAATGATTGAAGAGTTTCGCGGATATTATGCGGCAGAGGGCTATGAAGAATGGCCGGAAGAGGAAAGCTATGAGCTGGCGGTGCAGCTTCCTCTGCGCCGGGCGGAGGAAGCGCCCTTTGTCCCGGAGAAGGCGGAGCTTGCCCTGCGGGATCGCGTGCGCAGGACGCTGACCCGTACCATGAATGCGTTGGGGCTTGGATATGTGGATGGCTGGGATATGGGCCGGCGGAAGGATACAGAATTCCTGCTGATTCTGTATTGTACTGTGGTGGATCCAAATCTGGCAGCAGATGCACTTCGCGCAGCGCTGGAAGAAACGGAGGATTGTTCTCACCTGCAGCTCGGTGTTCGTACACCAGGGGAGGAGCGTTACGCCCTTTTGTATTCAGCGGATGGAAAGGAAACATTTGACCTGTAATGCCACTATATAGAAAACAGGCGGATGCTCCCACAGGAGCACCCGCCTGTTTTTATGTTGGGTTTATGAGATCAGAGGGTTAGGTTTGTCCAGCTTTCAACGCCATCTGTGCTTTGATAGCTGTGGGTGTTGGTGGCCTACATAATGTGATGATAGGCCCAATAGCTGCTGCGCAAATCGACAAATTGGCGCAGAGTGTCAGCGTGGCTGTCCACATAATTTTTGTCTGCGCTGCGGCACAGCATCCGGTTGACAATGGCTGTCACCTCGGAGCGGGTGATGGTATTGCCGGGGCGGAAGGTGCCGTCGGTGTAGCCGGTAATCCAGCCGTATTGGGTGGAACCGGTCACAGCGCTGTAGAACCAGTCTCGCTCGCTGACATCGGAGAAGGGATTTTCGCTTATGTCCGGGGGTGAAACAGTGAAAGAGATAAAATTGCTTTCTGAATTCATCGATGAAGAGATGGAAGACGCAGAAAAATATGCAAAGATTGCGCTGGAGTGCAAAGAAAAAGACCGATCCGCCGCCAATATGTTTGCAGACCTGGCCAGCCAGGAATTGAACCATGCCCACATGCTGCACCAGCAGGCGGTTCGTCTGATTGAAGCCAAAAAAGGGAAAGGTGAGGAACCATCTGCTCCGATGAGAGAAATTTGGGAATGGGAACACAAAAAGCAGATTGACCATAAAGCCCGCATCAAAATGATGCTTTCGATGTATCAGGAATCGTAAAATTGCAATCTGTATCTATGCCCGCCAGAGCTGTCCAATAAGACGGCCGGCGGGCTGTTTTTTGGTTGCAATCTTGGTTGCAATTTGGTCAAAAAAGTAGTATTTCTATTGCAACCAATCAATATGAATCTAAAAATATTTTCTATCATCAAACAGTGAAAAAGCGTTGCAACACAAAGAAAAATCCGCTATCCGTTGCGATGCAACAGATAGCGGAACTGGTGGACATAGGCGGGCCAAATAAGAACTTGTGGTGCTTTGCGGGAGGGTTTTTATTAACAACTTCTCTATTATGAAGCTATTCTATATAATTCATCCTACTTGTACCTCTGGAGGCATCGTTGCGGAATTTTCTGAAGCCGCAACCTTGTCGGGAGACATACCAGAAAATGTTTTAATCAATTCTTCTTGCTTTATTGCTAGCCTTTCATGTAAAAAGTTGAGATTGATTTCATGCTCTGTAAATATTTCGCTCCACTTTTTTACATATATTTTCTTCTTTCCCACAGAAAAAACCAAAGACCTTTCACCGTGGTGACGCGCACTTTCTATCTCATCAGCGATTTCTTTGTTGTAGTCATTACCTACTAAGAAAAACTCCCAGTCAATGTTTGGGGCATTGAATCGCGATTCACCATCTATTACGGAAAAGTAATTTTTAACTTGTTGCAGTTCCTTTGAACCCAACACTTTACTTGGTCGCTTTAGCTCTACTACAATACACTTCTTTACAGTTCCATCTAGTCTTCTTTGAACCGCAAAAATATCCATTTCTTTCTGCCGGTGCGTGCTATCAATATGAATAGTCCCTTTAGGGTGCTCCTCACCTCTCAAAACATACAAGTACCGCCTCAAAGCTTCTTCAAAGTCTGGTTCTTCAGCAGTGACTAAATAATACTGTTCACCAAATATCCAATAGTTTTTCTCAATGAATGGTTGGATATGGTCAATTTCAGTAGAATACCGCTCCTCGTCTAAAACTAGGTATTTGAGTTTTTGAATTACTTCCAATCTGTCCTTAATAATCGCAATGGTCTTGGTAATATTCGAAAGATTAGTGTACTTCAAAAGTCCTGCCAAATCCGCTCTATCTTCAGTCGACATATCCATTACACTCTCTAAGACAGCATAGAGATTTTCGATTTCACCTGATTGCATTGACATATCAAACAATCTAATGAGGGTTTTCTGCTGTGTTACATTCAGATTTGAAAATATTTTAGGCTCAGCAGAATATATTACAGAAATCATTTCATCCAAGGATTGCTCGCGGACACGATCCATAAAATTATCTGATTGCAATTTAGGGTATGCCCCTTTTGCTTTTAAGTCAGATATATACTTTCTTGTATATTGTTTGATGTATGGATTTCGCATATTTCGCAAGTGCTTATCAACTTGCTCCTTAATGAAGATAAAAGCTGGAGATGACTTTGTGTTTCCTTCTATAACAATAGCATCTTCGTCAGCCTCATACATAAAATTATCAAATATCTTGGACTGAATAAAAACACTATGATAAAATTTGTCGCCCTTATTATTAAGCGTAGTATTTTCTTTATATACTTCAAGTCCTTTTGAGTTAATATAATAATATTTTGAGTATTCTTCGTGAAGTTTTGTATTCCATCTGCAAAATTTCACATTAAATACTTCTTTAGTTTTTTCATAGGTATAGTTTATTGTTTCTATATCATCCAAAAGCTGTGAATAGTCTAAAGCTTGGTTATCAATAGTTAGTGTAATATTTTGTTTTGCATTCAACTCTAGATACCATGCAAATTCAAGAGATAGATATTTGTGTAATTCTTCAAAGTCAAAATCCTTTGCTGAAAAATTATAGAATGTTACTGTAGTCCCAATCGGCTCATTAGTTTTAATCTTTTCACTATCACGATATTTGTCCAGTGTATCACATTGAATTTCAATCGAGTATTTGTAGTGCTTATCACCATCGGCGTAGACTGTTGACCATACGGCTTTCTCAGAAAATGTAAAAAATGTAAATCGGCCAACACCGTTTTTCCCGTGTGTAATCGAACTATTTTTTGAACCCGCCGGGTTAAGTGTTGCTTTGTTTGAATCAAAAACAGGGGTAAATTTTAGCAAGAGTGTTTCTTTGCTGATACCACATCCGTTATCAGAGATAGAAACTTGTTCTATGCCGTGTAAGTCATTTTCTTGAAAATTTATGTCGATTTTAGTCGCGCCAGCATCGAATCCATTCCAAATATACTCAGAAATAGCATCGTAAACCGAGAATCCCTTCAATGCACGCTTAATTCCTTTAGTTTCAAGTGCTACTTGGTTTTCAGCCATATGAAATCCCCCCCTTTCTCATTTTATTATAACATAGTTCTCCAAAAATCCAAACTAATTATCATTCAACCCAAACTGAATCGACCACAGTTTTTTCTTGTATAGTTGCTCATACTCCAATACCTCGTGCTTATCCCTCTTGATAGGGAACACTTCTAAAATGGAATACTGGAAATTGTTGCAATAGTCAGCATCGGCGGTGATAAGCTCCTTAAGGCGCTTGTTGCCGCCGTGCTTTGTCTTGGCGTATTCGCTCCACCGTCTCCAGATACCGCCCTGTTCGCCACTGGCGGAGCCGACATAGTGCTTGCCAGTTTTGGTATCCGTAATAAGATATACCCCTGCCACGGCGGACAGCTTTTCTTCCCACTCCTTGTAGGCCGCTTTGTTGTAGACAATTTTGTGGAGAGCCTCAAAGGAAAGTAGCACTTTATCATAGCTGGTAAAGCTGATTTCGGATACGACAGGGCGGATTTCCAACAGCTCCTTCTCTGTTGTCCCGTTCTGGCACCAGTTGATAGCCCCCTTGCCCCAATCAATCACAAGGCGGTCTTTCATATCAGCAAGCAAATCCGTCTTGGCTAGCTCATATACCACAGATTTGTCCTCGGTCATACCGCCGTCCGGTGTAAAATCATCTGGGAATTGGGTGCGGCGATAGGGTTTGAAATCGCCTACCCGGTAACAGCCTTGAAAAACGCCATTTGTTCCCTCTGTCCCTAAAAAGCTGATGACCATATCACAATTCTTAAACCGTGTAGGGGACTGAACTGATTGGTATAGTTCTAGATACCCCTGTTCATAGTTGGCGGCTACCGCCTCATTTGTAAGATTATGACGAATGAGCTTTACCCGTTCCCAGTTGATTTGTTTTCCTGCCAACAGTTCTTGAAACTTCATAATGACCTGCTCCTCCGCATGTTTTACAAGAATACTGCCCTCATCTTAAAACATCTTTTGGTACAGCGCAATATAATACACGCAAAAATATGAGTGTAAAAATAGCGTGTATTTGACGCAGCATTTTTCATTTATACTGATACCAAGAGGTGAGGCTATCTCCCAGAAGAAACGGGAACACAACGAACTGGAACAGCAGATACTTGTAGAGACCTCCTCCCATCCCACGCCCACAGTCAATGAAGTGCGTTTCTTCCTGAACCAGTTCCGCAAAGGCGATGTGAATGACCTCAAATACCGTCAGGCTCTGGTGGACACCTTTGTCAACAAGATTTACCTCTATGATGACAAAATGACTGTCCTGTATAACACACAGGACAGCCATTCTGATGTGACCATCGACGATTTGAGTTCGTCTAGGGTCGCTTTGGAAGGGACGGTTAAAATCGATATTTTTGAAAGACTAACTTCACATCAATATTCTACTATAATCTTTTTGCTCCTATAGTAGC
>CAJFVV010000027.1 GCA_904420565.1 Candidatus Pseudoscillospira faecavium | reverse complement strand
TGGGTAGGCGACGGCTCCATGTGGCAGCCCAGCACCCTGTCCGTGACGACCCAGGTCCTCCACGGCAAGGCCTGCAACGCCACCCCCGACGGCAGAAAGGCTCAGGAGACCGTGTCCGACGGCGCCCTCTCCGCTTATCCCGGCACCGATATCAGCGGCCCCACCAGCCTGATTCATTCTGCTACCAAGATTCATGTGAACAATCTGCAGTCCACACTGTTCAATATGAAGTTCAATCCTGCAGCTATCGAGGGCGAAATCGGCACCAAGAAATTCATTGCCCTGAATGATGCCTATTTCAATATGGGCGGTTATCAGGTGCAGTACAACATTGTTGACAGCAAGATGCTGGTAGATGCCCGCGAGCATCCCGAAAACTATTCCGATCTGATGGTCCGTGTGGCTGGCTTTACTGCAAAATTCATCGATCTCGGACCGGATGTCCAGCAGCAGATTATCGACCGCACGCAGTTTAATGAGGCCTGATTTGTTTTATCCCTTCTCATTACTACAAAGCACGGTAAAGATATGCAGCCTCCTATAAAAATACATATCTTTTTTCCACCCCTTCCCCCCGGGCTGCCTGCGAAACAGGCAGCCCGGGGGGCCCTTATTCCAGACACTGTACAGCGCAAAAAGTCCCCGAACGGCATATGTGCCCTTCGGGGACTCTTTTTAATTCTCCATATGCCGCCCTAAAAACGTGGCAGCCGTCTCCGCCAGCGCGTACTCTGTTTCTCCGGCAGTTTTTCCCGGTGCATCCGTGATAAACAAAACAGAACCCAGCATATCTCCTTGAGACAAAATCGGCGCAGCCAGATAAACCGTGTATTTTTCATTTCCTTCTGTCACCGCGACAGCCCCCTCCCCGCTGGTGTCCCGATAAATACTTCGATCTTCTAAAATTTTTTCCAGTTCTCCACTGATTCTTTTCTCCAGCAGCTCCCGCTTTCCGCCGCCGGCAATGGAGATCACGGTATCCCGGTCCGTCACAGCCACAATACCACTGACATTTTTGCTCAGCGCTTCACAGAACTGTCCGGCCAAATCGTCAATATCCCCCATCAGGGAATATTTTTTGAAGATAACCTCCCCCTCTTTGCTCGTATAAATCTCCAGCGGGTCGCCTTCCCTGATGCGCATAGTGCGGCGGATTTCCTTCGGAATGACCACGCGCCCTAAGTCGTCAATACGGCGCACAATTCCTGTTGCTTTCATATCACAAAACTCCTCCTGCGTCTTTATCTTTTTCAGACAACCGTTAGTATCCGCAGAATTTGGCACCGTATGCAAAATGCGGTCCTTCCTTTCTTTGGCAATCTGTCTGTCGGTATCCAGCATTCCTTTTTCCTAAAAATATGGTATACTATATGGCAATAAACCCAATTGAAATCGACAGGAGTGGATCAACTATGAATGTAGTTTCCCGTTTCTTGCATTATGTATCTTTCGACACACAGTCGGACGAATCTTCTGACTCCGTGCCCAGTGCAGAAAAAGAAAAAGCTCTGGGCAGTGCCTTGGCAGAGGAGCTGCGCCGGCTCGGTCTGCAGGATGCCCATATGGATGAGTGGGGCTGCGTATATGCGCATCTGCCGGCCTCTCCCGGCTTGGAATATCTGCCCGCTCTTGGGCTGATTGCCCATATGGACACATCCCCCGATGCGCCGGGCGACCACGTCGTTCCCCACATCGTGAATTACACTGGCGGGGATCTGCCCCTCGGTGCAGAGGGATATATCACCATTGATGCTGCAAGTCTTTCTCCCTATGTCGGTCAGGAGCTGATCGTAACCGATGGCAA
The DNA here is from genome assembly GCA_904420565.1 of Candidatus Pseudoscillospira faecavium. GTDB lineage: Bacteria > Bacillota > Clostridia > Oscillospirales > Oscillospiraceae > Pseudoscillospira > Pseudoscillospira faecavium. Next base: position 15,148 of record CAJFVV010000027.1, on the reverse strand, counting down.
AACGCTCCTTGGGGCAGACGACAAAGCCGGCATCGCCGAAATTGTCTGCGCTGTCGCTTATCTGCTGGAGCACCCCGAAATCTCCCACGGCCCTCTCTGTATTGCTTTTACGCCGGATGAGGAAATCGGACGCGGCACAGAACATTTTGACCTGAAAAAGTTTGGCGCATCGGCAGCTTACACTGTAGACGGCGGCGCACTGGGCGAGTTGGAATATGAAAATTTCAACGCAGCCAACGCTCACGTGCATTTTACCGGTTTCAACATTCACCCCGGCGAAGCAAAAAACAAAATGCGCAATGCCATTTTGCTGCTGCAGGATTTTATGTCAATGCTGCCTCCGGCGGAAACCCCTGCCCACACAGAAGGGCGGGAAGGTTTTTATCATGTTCACTCTATCGAGGGCACCGAGGCCGCCGCAGATCTGCATCTTCTGATTCGCGACCACGACCGCGCCGCTTTTGAGCGGCGCAAGGATCGCCTGGTTGTCATCGTCGCTTATCTCAACGAAAAATACGGCGACGGCACAGTGCGTCTCGCCATGAAAGACAGTTATTACAATATGCGCGAAAAAATAGAGCCCCACATGGAGCTCATCGAGCGGGCAAAGGCCGCCATGGCGGCCGAAGGCGTAACCCCCCACATTGTACCGATCCGGGGCGGCACCGATGGCGCACAGCTTTCCTGGAAGGGTCTTCCCTGTCCCAATCTCTGCACCGGCGGTGTCAATTTCCACAGTGTGCGGGAGTTTATCCCCACCGCCGCTCTGGAAACCATGGTCCGCATTCTGGTGCGTTTGGTCAGTGCGGCATAATATTTGCACAACGCAAAGCTCTGTTTCTCAATTGAGAGAAACAGAGCTTTATCTTATTTGCTTATTTTGCTTTTTTCGCGGCAAGCGATGCCAGCATTGGCAAATTTTCCTCCCCAACGCCATAGACTTTGGCCAGCAGTCCGCCGCGCAGATTGGGCACGCCCTGCTCGCGGTCTGTATTCCAGTCATCATCCGGCAGGATCATGCCATCGTTAAAAAGCATTGCACCGGAAAGTCCCGTCTCCAATCCGCCTTCCCATTCCGGGATCCACCAGCCATGGGGGACACGGATGGTTCCTTCCGGCTGCACCTCGTCGCAGAGCACGCGCAGCATCATACGGCCGTGGGTTGTTTCCACCCACACCCACTGGCCGTTTTCCACACCGGCGCGCCGGATATCCTGCGGATGCATATAAACCTCGGGATAGGGATTGATTGTGCGCATGGTTTTGATCTGGCGCAGATTGGTCAAATAATTCGCCTTATCCCGCAGGCCCACAAAGACCGTCAGCGGATATTCCCGCGCCAATTCCGGCGTGCTGACAGGGCTCTGGGCCGGCTCCCGGTAATAGGGCAGCGGATCGCAGCCCAATTTCTCAAGCACGGTACTGTACAGTTCAATTTTTCCTGTGGGTGTGGCAAAGCCCACTTTCAGCGGATCCACCATGCCGGAGGGTTCGAGGATCATATCGCCCTCAATATCCCGCCACCGTTTTCCGCCCTTTTGCACGCGGTAATCCAGCAGCGCCTCGTCATCTTCCCAGGGGAACCATGCTCCCAGGCCCATGCGCTGGGCCAACCCCTTCAGCACCGCATACAGGCTGCGGCATTCTCCTCTGGGCTCCAGCACCCGCTGCTGCAGCATGGCCGCAGCGGCCGAGTCATCATTGAGCATTCCCGCGCGCTCCAGAAAATAATCCGCCGGCAGGAAATAGTCCGCCAGCTGAGCTGTGGGCGTCATCCAGTGATCAAAGGCCACAATCAGTTCCTGGCGCATCAGCCCGTCAAAAACCCGCTGTTGGTTCACATAGCCCATCAGCGCATTGCTGCCCAGATTCAAAAAGGCCCGCACCGGGTAGGGATCATCCTCCGCCATCGCCCGGAACACCGCAGCGGGGTTAGCCATAAAGCTGGCCAGCAGATCCAGCCATTCGATGCCGTAAATCCGTTTCACCGGCTCGCGCAGCTGTTCATACCCCTGGTAAGACAGCAGCGGATACTGCGCCCCGCCCAGCTGCTTTGCCTTTTGGGCTGGAGAAAGCTGTTCGTGCAGCTCCAATTCCGATACACTGACCAAATTTGGCATGGGGCACTGGAGCACTTCGCATTTGCCCACAAAGCCGCACACACTCATCAAAATATCCTGGCAACGGATCGCGGAAGTGGAATTCACCTGCATATCAGGGATTGGCCCCCAAGGGATAATGGAAGGGCCGGAAGTAGCAAACATCCGCGCAGCAGCGGCAATTTCCTCCGCCCGGCAGCCCGTGATCGCCGCCACTTTAGAAAGCGGGTACTCTGCCGCGCGCGCTTTCAGCTGCTCAAAGCCATAGGTATACTGCGCAACAAACGCCGGATCGTAGAGTTTTTCCTCCAGAATCACATGGAGAAAGCCCAGCAGCATCGCTGCATCCGTGCCATAGCGCAGGGGCAGATGAATATGTGCTCTGGCTGCGTTTTCCGACTTGCGGGGATCGAGTACAATCAGCTTTGCCCCGCGCTGGAGCGCCGCGTCAATTTGAGCCGCCTGACCTGCCCAATTCCCTTTATGGGGGTTGTGTCCCACCAGCAAAATGCAGTTGGCTGTCTCAAAATCCTCTCCCACTGTGGTGCCGAAGGTAACACGATGCACCTGGAACGTATTGCCTGCGCACATGTGGACGCCAGAAATAAAATTCGGCGAACCCAGCACATTCATAAAACGCCGGACCATGCCCTGATCGCCAGTGCAATTGTCCACCAGAGCGGACACCGCCAAACTTTCCGGGCCATAGCGATTAATAATCTCCTGCAGTTTGGAAGCAATCTCCCCCAGCGCCTGATCCCAGGGAATCCGCACCCAGCGCTGTTCGCCGCGCTTCCCCAAATTTTTCATGGGATAGAGCATGCGGTCGGGATGGTTGATATACTCTTTATAGCTGTGGGCTTTATAGCAGATAGCCTTCGGGTCCTCATAAGGCCGCAGGTTCACCAGCCGTCCCTGCTCCAATTCCGCCGTCAGCGGGCAATAATTGTCACAAACATTGCAGATAACATGCTTTTCTTCCCTTTCCGCACACGTCATGGATGTGCGCCCCCTCTCATTCTCCGCCGCAGCGCTGCCGGTCTCCCCAGCAGCCATGCATTGTCATTGATTCTGAAACCAGAATAAACCATCGTTTTCCATGTGTCAACAAATAAAAAAGCCGCGCGGCTCCTGAAAAACAGAGCCGCACGGCAGCATAATAACAATATTTTTCCCCAGCTGAAAATGGCAGGTTTCTTTTTTTACTCGCCCATGGGAGCACCGCACTGGGGGCAGAATTTTCCGTCAGAAGCATTGCCGCAAACCGGACAAACTCTCATCTCAGGCGCCGCTGCAGTGCTTTCTTCCACCACTGTGCCATCAGCGGGAACCACATTATCTGCTGCAGCTGCTCTGCGCTGTTCTTTCAGATCTTCCAGCTCTGCAATTTTTTCTTTTGCGGCCTTGATGGCTGCAACCACATCTACAATTGCCTCCGGCGCTTCATCGGCATGCTCTGCCACATACCACTCGCCAATGGTTTTGTAGTCTTTCTCAATCTCGCGCTGCTCGCTGGCGATCTGCATATTGATTTTGGCCGTGTCTGCCGCCATCTTGGCGCGTTCACCCGCTGCAACCGCCACAGTCTGCGCTTTTTTTCCTAAATTATCAAAGAATGCCATATGAAAAACTCCTTTCCTTTGCACCATTCTGATAAAATTGTTATGCGCTTTATTTTGAGTCATTATAGCATTGCAGCAAAAATTTTTCAATGGACACGCCGTTGAATTCACAATTTTGTAAAACATTTTCCGTAACCCATCGCAAAGGATTTTTGCTGTCATGCTGTGCTTTTTTCGTAATCTGTGCTATAATATTAATTTAAGAAAAGAACCGGCTGATCCACAACAAGCTTCGACAGGAGGAGGCTTTTTATGTCTCAAATAACCGATTTCAAATTTCCATCCAGCGCAGGCACCTGCCAAATTCACGCGCGCCAATGGCTGCCTGATACCACTCCTTATACAGGCATTGTCCAGCTGGTGCATGGCATTGCCGAGCACATTGCGCGCTATGATGCGTTTGCCCGCTTTCTCAACGCCCAAGGCTATATTGTCGTTGGAAACGACCATTTAGGCCACGGAAGTTCCATGGCCCACCCGGAAAATCCGGGGTATTTCGCCGACCGCGAAGGCTGGACCCATGTCAGCAACGATGTCCGCACACTGCAGATTCTGACCATGCGTCATTTTCCAAACCTGCCTTATTTCCTGTTTGGTCACAGCATGGGCTCTTTTCTGGTGCGCACCTGCCTGATTCGTTTCCCCGGCACAGTGCAGGGCGCCGTCCTCTGCGGCACAGGATGGCTGCCCGGCGCCAAGCTGACAGCAGCCCAGGCCGCCGCACAGCTGGAATGTCTGCGCGGCGGTAAAAGGAAGCCGAGCCCGCTTCTGGTGCATTTGAGCTTTGACCCCTATAATCAGCAGTTTGCCCCCAATCGCACACAATATGACTGGCTCAGCGCCAACTCTGAAAATGTAGATGCTTATTTGGCCGATCCCATGTGCGGTTTCACCCCCACAGCCGGACTGTTTCGTGATTTGGCTTCCGGTCTGCATCTGATTCAAAATCCCAAACAGCTCTCTCACATGAAAAAAGATATGCCGATTCTGTTTATCGCCGGCGCGCAGGATCCTGTGGGCAGCAATGGCGAGGGCGTCCGCCAAACCTATCTGCATTTCAAAAAAGCGGGTATGAAACATCTTGACATCCGCATTTACCCCGGAATGCGCCATGAAATTCTCAACGAGACCGGATGCGAAACGGTTTATCAGGATGTCTGTACATGGCTTGCGCGCAATCGGAGGGCCGCAGTATGATGGATTGGGCTACTCTGAAAGCGACCTGCAGCCAATGCCACAACTGCAGTCTGTGCGAAGGCCGGCACAACGTGGTGTTCGGCGTAGGCGACGAGCACGCCGAGGTTATGTTCATCGGCGAAGGCCCCGGCGAACACGAGGATCTGCAGGGCGAACCGTTCGTAGGCGCCGCTGGGCACCTGCTGGACGACATGCTTGAAATCATCGGCCTGGGCCGCACACAGGTTTACATCGCCAATATCGTCAAATGCCGTCCCCCCAATAACCGCGATCCTCTGAACACCGAACAGGATGCCTGCATCGGCTATCTGCGCAACCAAGTGGCGCTGATCCAGCCGAAAATCATCGTTTGTCTCGGGCGCATCGCCGCCATGCGGCTGATCAAGCCCGATTTTAAAATCACACGGGAGCACGGTCAGTGGACAGAGAAAAGCGGCGTGCAGATGATGGCCATCTACCATCCCTCCGCACTTTTGCGGGATCCCGGCAAGCGTCCCGAAGCCTTTGAAGATCTCAAACAATTGCAGCGCGCCATTCGCGCTATTTGCACCCATACATATGAAAACTAAACCAGGCTTTCCCCGCAAGGTGCTGTGCCTTGCGGGGAAAGCCTGGTTGCATTATTCTTCCGTTTTCCGCCCGGAGCGCTTTCGCTTTTTAACGCATTCCGTCAGAAGATATTCAATCTGACCGTTGATGCTGCGAAAATCATCCTCCGCCCAGGCTGATAAATCCTCCCACAGCTGAGGAGAGATACGAAGCAGGAGCTGCTTTTTCCCTTTTTCCTTCTGTTCCAAAGCGCATCCCCCTTCTATCAACAAATCCTATCCTGTATATACTGCTGTTCCAGGCTCAAATCAATCCCCGGAAGAAAACCGGCAGCAGAACCACCGCTATGATACCTGCAGCAAAAACTCCTGCAACCCATAGGAAACTCCTGCGCTGCGCGTGCGTCATTCTATTCCAAAATTCCATAATATCCGCGCTCCTTTCTGCGCTCCATACATTTCCACTGTTTTTGAATTCCGCCAAAATGGAACAGAGTTTTTATCAGTGTACCAGTTTTTTCTTCTCAGTGCAAATGTTTAATACAGGCTTCCGGAATTGACCACAGGCTGGGCATCTTTATTGCCGCACAGCACCACCAGCAAATTGGACACCATAGCAGCCTTGCGCTCTTCATCCAGCTCAACAATGTTGTCATGATCCAGCTTTTCCAGGGCCATGGTCACCATCCCCACAGCACCGTCCACAATCATTTTGCGTGCGTCAATGATAGCAGATGCCTGCTGGCGCTGCAGCATGGCTGCCGCGATTTCCGGTGCATACGCCAGGTGGGTGATGCGGGCCTCCAGAACTTCAAGGCCTGCAATTTCCACCTTGCTTTGAATCTCTTCCTTCAGCCGCTCCGCCACTTCCTGGCTGCTGCCCCGCAGGGATGTTTCGTCTCCGCCTTCGGAAACGTCATAGGGATACAGGCGCACAATGTTGCGCAGCGCAGAGTCTGCCTGGATAGAAAGAAATTCCATATAATTATCCACGCTGAATACAGCCTTGGCTGTATTCACCACACGCCAAATTACCACAATGCCAATTTCAATGGGGTTGCCCATGGCGTCGTTGATCTTCTGCTTGCCGTTGTTCAAAGTGATTGCTTTCAGGGAAACTGCTTTGCCGGAGGCACTGTCGCCCTTTTTCTTCAATTTCAGCCCGGCGCTGCCGCTCCCCTCTTTCTCCGCTGCAACTTCCTGCGGCCCGTTCAATGTCGGATTGACTGCCGTGCAGAACGGGTTGACAAAATAGAAGCCGGCGCCTTTCAGCGTGCCGTAATATTTGCCGAACAGGGTGAGCACCAGTGCCTCATTGGGTTTGACCACTTTCAGCCCGCTCATAATCACCAGGGCAACCACCGCCAGCACTGCGCCCGCGACAATCAGGGCAATGCCCTGCACGCTGTCGGCACCTGCCGCCCAAATGCAGCCGCCGATAAAAGCCGCCACCCCAACCACCAGCATCGCAACAGAGAAAATCAGCAGTGCAACGCCATACTGTCCGCCGCGGATGATCTTTTCCTCATAAACCACTTCTTTTTTATTTTCCATAACAGCCGCCTCCTCGTTCTGTTTTTTGCCCTTTTTCCGCCCTGCCGCACTGCGCCGCAAGAATGCGTTTCAGCACTGCCCAGCCCAGCAGCATGCGCAGATCTCCGTCCCGGGCCCGGTCCTCTTCCTCCGGAATCTGCCTGGAAGTCATTCGTCAATCCACCTGACCGCCGTGCCATAAGCCAGCACCTCGGCAGCACCCTGCAGCACAGAAGCTGTCATATAGCGCATCGCAATCACAGCGTCTGCTCCCAGGCTTTCTGCCTGCTGAACCATGCGCTCCGCCGCAATATCCCGCGCCTGATTCATCATATCCGTGTAAGCTTTTAATTCGCCGCCCACGATGGTCTTCAGGCCCTGGGTAATATCACGGCCGACATTTTTGCTTTGAATGGTACTGCCCTGCACCAATCCCAATACCTCATAGTGCTTTCCTTCGGGCCGTTCTATTGTCATCAGCATCATAATACATACGCTCCTTTCCGAAATCTTTCCTATCATTATTTCTATTTGATATTATTTTGATATCATAATTATAGTATCGCACATAGAGAGCGTTGTCAAGTGCTGTACGGTATTTTCAGTGTAAAATATTGATACAGAAACGGATTGGCATGCACAGGTTTACCTGCCGCCGCACAAACAGCGTCTGCTTTCAGGAAATAAGATCGCCGGTGCTGTCAGTAATCTTATGCCAGAAAAAAGGAGGCGGAAATAATTCCGCCTCCTTTTTTTAACAAAACCTATATAGAAACAGACTTTCAGCACAGTCAAACCTGCTCCAAAGCCTGCGCAATATCTGCGATCAAATCTGCAGCATTTTCCAAACCGCAGGACATACGCACCAGATCCGGTCCAACGCCCGCCGCAATCAGCTGTTCGTCCGTCATCTGACGATGGGTGCTGGAAGCCGGGTGCAGGCAGCAGGTGCGGGCATCGGCCACATGCGTTTCGATGGCAGCCAGTTTGAGATGCTTCATAAATGTCTCTGCCGCAGTCCTTCCGCCCTTTACGCCAAAGGACACCACACCGCAGGAGCCATTGGGCAGATACTTCTGCGCCAAAGCATGGTAACGGTCTCCGGGCAGGCCGCAATAAGTCACCCAGGCAATCTTGGGATGAGCCTTGAGAAATTCCGCCACTGCCTGCCCGTTTTCACAATGCCGCTTCATGCGCACATGCAGGCTCTCCAGCCCCAGGTTGAGCAAAAACGCATGCTGGGGGGCCTGAATGCAGCCCAAATCCCGCATCAGCTGCGCCGTGGCCTTGGTGATGAAAGCGCCAGCCTGACCGAATTTTTCGGCATAGACAATGCCGTGGTAACTTTCATCCGGCGTGCACAGGCCGGGAAATTTCTCCGCATGTGCCATCCAGTCAAATTTTCCACTGTCCACAATGCAGCCGCCCACCGCAGCGCCGTGGCCATCCATATACTTCGTGGTGGAATGGGTCACAATATCCGCTCCCCACTCAATGGGCCGGCAGTTGACCGGCGTGGCAAAGGTGTTATCCACAATCAGCGGCACGCCGTGGGCATGAGCCGCCGCCGCAAAGCGTTCAATATCCAGCACTGTCAGCGCAGGGTTTGCAATGGTTTCGCCGAATACTGCCTTGGTATTCTTCTGAAACGCCGCATTCAGCTCTTCTTCCGTGCAGTCGGGGGCAACAAAGGTTACATCGATGCCCATCTTCCGCATGGTCACATCTATCAGGTTGAAGGTACCGCCATAAATGGATGCGGAAGATACGATATGATCGCCGCAGGAACAGATATTGAACAGCGCCATAAAATTGGCTGCCTGTCCGGAAGAAGTCAGCATAGCGGCAGTGCCGCCTTCCAGCTGTGCAATTTTGGCCGCCACCGTGTCATTGGTCGGGTTTTGCAGGCGAGTGTAAAAATAGCCGTTTGCCTCCAAATCAAAGAGCTTTCCCATATCCTCAGAGGTGTTGTATTTGAAGGTTGTGCTCTGCACAATCGGAATCTGACGGGGCTCGCCGTTTCCCGGTGTATATCCTCCCTGCACACAAATGGTATCAACATGCTTCATTTTGACAGATCCTTTCTTTTTTGCCTGGGCCGCCTTTCAACTGAGGGGTACGCTGATATCAACACCGCCGTAATAACCGGCACTCGTGCCCTCTACTGAAATCTGCACCGCTTGAATATCACTGATGGAACACAGCGATTTTACCACAGAGTATATCACATTTTCCTGCTGCTGCATACTCTGAGGCATATTTTCCAAAAACTCTTTTGAAAAATTAACATAACACACACCTTCCTCCACCCGCGTGGACAGCACGCTGGTGTTTTCCGGGAGCACCGCGGTAAGGTTTGGATCCTCCGGGCCCTGAAGCAATGCCTCCAGCACCACCTCCGCCTTCGTCTGGCCCTCGTAAAGCTGGAGACTGCGGCTTTCTGCAGTCAAAGCACCGCTTTCCGGATCCAGGAAAAAGAGCCGCGCCCGCAGCGTCCGCACCTCTTCATCCATCTGGCTGAGCAGCACGTCGGAAACTGTCATGCTCTCCCGCTCCCGGTAGGGCAGCGGCTCCCCTTCCGCCAGCACGCTGACCCGCTCCACCGTAGGCAGCTGGCACAGCGTCAGCGTGATGCAGGCATCCGCCACCGTCAAATCCATTCCGGACAGGCCTGCATATTCTTCAGACAGATCAACTACAGCCAGGCCATCGTCAATCGAGAGCTCCAAAATCCGCGTTCCTTCCGGCAGGGGACTTTCACAGGCTTCGCCCGGCGCTTCCATCATCTGCTCCAGAAGCATCCGCGCAATGCGCTCATCCGATTCCCCTTCCGCATCAGCGGAAATCGCATAGACCGCATCCGAGCCTTCAGCCGTATCCAATACCGCACGGCAATAAACGGTATAAGCACCTTCCGTGCCCGCACCGATGCCGCAGCCGGCCAACAGCAACATACTCAGCATCAAAGTCATCGCCTGAATGCCTCTCATTACGCCCCCTCCTTCCACACAGGAAAGGTCACCGTAAACAATGCGCCGCCCGCACTGCTGCGGGACGCCTGTACTGTTCCGCCATAGCGCAGCGCTGTATCATGCACAATGGACAATCCCAATCCCGTGCCGCCTGCGGCCCGGGAACGCGCCTTATCCACCCGGTAAAACCGGTCAAAAATTTTAGGCAAATCCTCCTCGGGAATGCCGATGCCATTGTCTTCCACCGTGAGCACCGCCTGTCCGTTTTTCTGCCTCAGTCCGATTTTTACAAAACCATCCGGGCGGTTGTACTTAATCGCGTTTTCTGTCAAATTGTAGACAATTTGGTAAAGGTCATCTTCTGTGCCCTTGACAGAGCAGGGCTGCTGAATCTCTGTCTGCAGCACTACGCCACGCTCCGCCGCCAGCATGCGGAGCATATGTGTCACTCGGCCGATCACCGCCTCCAGGGATACTTCATATCCCTGATGCGGCGGCTCGCCGTCCAGCCGCGTCAAGCGCAGCAGCTCTTCCGTGATGCGCTGCAGACGGCCGGCCTCGCTGTTGATATCGCCCACAAACTCCTTGACGGTTCCTTCGTCAATCCCTTCTGTCTGCAGAATGGAATCGGACAGCAGGCGAATGGACGCCAGCGGCGTCTTAAGTTCATGGGAAGCATCCGCCACAAAGCGGCGGCGTGCATTTTCCGTCACCTGCAGCCGGTCTGTCAGGCTGTCGAATTCCCGGGCCAGCTGAGTGATTTCGTCGTTGCCGCCGATGGCCGTGCGGTGGTTGTAATCCCCCTCCCGCACGCTGCGAATCGCCTCCAGCAACTGATTAAAGCGCACTGTCAGCAATTTGGAAAGGGCCAGGCTCATCACCAGCACAATGATGCCTGTTATCACAGAAATGCGCCAGAGGTTCTGCTGCAACCCGGCCAGCAGGACCGCCTGCTCCGTATCATATTCCGAGGCATACACCGCGCCGATGATCTGCCCGCGGTAAACCACAGGCGAAGCCGCCCGGCTGCGGAACGCGCCATCGTAATATCTGGAATAGAACGCATCATTGCCCGCCAGCGCCTGAACCACTTCAGTATATAACACATAATCGCCCACAGCGCTGCCGGTTTCGCTGCTGTCATAGAGTACTTTGCCAGAAGCATCCGTCACCAGCACGCGGGAAACCGCCGTCTCCTCCGCCACGGTCATGGCCTGGGTCACGGTCTCCTCTGTCAGGACGCTTAAACCCGACAGCGCCGATACCATCACCGAAACGCTGCTCTGCATGGTAGTTTGCTTGGAGCGGAACACCAGATTCTCGGAAACCACCAGCGGATAGGTGTTCAGCAGCGCCAGCACAGCAATGATGATTAAAATATAGCTGACAGCAATACGCAGCTGGATGCTGCTGCCTTTACCCCTTAAAATAGTACCCCACTCCCCATTTTGTTCGAATGTATTCCGGCTCTGCCGGATTTTCCTCAATTTTCTCCCGCAGACGCCGCACATGGACATCCACTGTGCGGAAATCTCCCTGGTATTCATACCCCCAGACGATGTTCATCAGCATTTCGCGGCTGTAGACCCGCCGGGGATGTTTCATCAGCAATTCCAGCAGATCATATTCTTTCGCCGTCAAATCCACGCTTTCGCCGCCCCGGCGCACCACATGCTCCCGCTGGTCCAGTGTCAGATTGCCAATCGTGATTTCTTCCCGCTTATCTGCCGAATGGGCTGCCCCGGCGCGCTTGAGCAGCGCTTTCACCCGGGCCTTCAACTCCAGAATATTAAAGGGCTTGGTCATATAATCGTCCGCGCCGGAGTCGAACCCCATCAGCTTGTCCGTATCCTCGCTTTTGGCCGTCAACATGATGATCGGCACATCGGAAAATTCCCGGATGCGCATACAGGCCTCCAGTCCGTCGATCTCCGGCATCATCACATCCAAAATAATCAGGCTATAGTCCCCGCTGCGGGCCAGCTCCACCGCCGCGCGGCCGTCATAGGCGCATTCCACCTGGTAGCCCTCGTGCTCCAAATTAAATTTGATGCCTTTGACCAGCAGCTTTTCGTCATCCACAACTAAAATTTTCACACTCAAGCCTCCCCGACGGTAATCAAATCCTGTAATTCTGCATAGGTGCTCTCTCCAATGCCGTCCACCTGCATAATCTCTTCTGTGGCGGCAAAGGGGCCGTTTTCCTGACGGTACTCCACAATGCGCTGAGCCAGCACCGGACCTATGCCCGGCAGCATATCCAGCTCTGCTTCCTCCGCAGTATTGATATTCAGCGGATGCTCTGCGGTAGGCTCCGACGGCCCGACCGGTGCTTCTTCCTCTGCAGAAGACGGCGCAGCAGCTTCTGTCTGCACCCCTTCGGTGCGGACAACATATTCTCCCCGGGTGCGGTCTATGCTGCGCAAACCAAAGAGCACTCCTGTACATACAAGGAACACCAGTGTAAGCACCAAAAGCACTGCCTCGGTTTTCGTCAATTTTCCCAATGCTTTCACGGTTGCGCTCCTTCCCGATCTTTGTTATAATTATGTAAATTTGTTGTCGCATTTTGTCAGGCAGCAATTTTTATTGCATTGCTCTGACAGTGCAGCGTTTTTGATTTTATATGTATTGTATATCAGCATACCATAAATAACGGGAGATTAGAATGAAAAAACTACAATTCTTTTCAATTTTTTTGGTCGTTGCCCTGCTGGCCGGCCTGCTTTCCACCACAGCCGTTGCTGCGCCGGAGGAGAGCGATACCTTTGAAAACCTGACAATTTCTGCCAAGGCCGCCCTGCTGGTAGACGGCAGCACGGGCCAGGTTCTGCTGCAACAGGATGCCCATGAGCAGCTTTATCCTGCCAGCCTGACCAAATGCATGACCACCCTTCTGGTGCTGCAGGCGGTGGACGAGGGCACTCTGAGCCTGGACCAGACCATCACCGCTTCCCAGACCGCCATCAACATGCTCACTGACGATTCCAGCAGCGCCGGCATTCAGGCCGGCGAGCAGCTGACGGTAGAGCAGCTGCTCTACTGCGTGATGGTACAATCTGCCAACGAAGCCTGCTACATACTGGCCGAAGCTGTATCCGGTTCGGTGGATGCCTTTGTGGAAGAAATGAATGCCGAGGCAGAGCGGCTGGGCTGCGAGGATACCCATTTCGTCAACCCCTGCGGCCTGCACGACCCGGAGCACTACACCTCCGCATGGGACATGTATCTCATCGTCAAGGAAGCCATGAACTATTCCATGTTTATGACCCTGGCCAACACCAAGACTTACACTCTGCCGGCCACCAATCTATCCGAAGAGCGCACGTTCCACACCACCAACGGCCTGATTGACCGCTGGCGCTATACAGAGTATGTCTACTCCTATGCCCAGGGCATTAAAACCGGCCACACCAGCGACGCCGGCTACTGCCTGGTTTCCTATGCCGAGCAGGGAAGCCGCAGCCTGATCGGCGTGGTGCTGGGCGCCCAGGCCGTGACGGAAAACGGCAGCACCACCATCCAGAGCTTCTCGGAGATGCGCAGGATGTTTGAGTGGGGCTTTTCCAGCTTCACCAGCACCACCATTCTGGATCACGCTTCTCTGATTGAGGAAATCCCCGTCACTCTCTCCCGCCAGACCAATTATGTCTCGCTCCACCCGTCAGAAGATGTGACCGTATTGCTGCCCTCCAATGTGGCGGCAGAAGATTTGGTCCAGGAAGTGACGCTGGACAGCGAATCTGTGGAAGCCCCCGTGACAGCGGGGCAAAAGCTCGGCACCATCACCGTGAGCGACAGCAGCGGAAACGTATACACCACCACCGATCTGGTGGCCGCCAACGATGTGTCCGCCTCCCAGGTGCTGACACTGCTGCACCGGATTCAGGTGCTTTTCGCCAATCCGCTGGTGAAAATTCTGGCGGTCGTGATCGCCGTGGCAGTGATTTTCCTGATTGTGTCTTACCTGCGCCGGCGGCCCCGGCGCTACCGCGGCGGCCAGAGCTACCGCACCCGCCGCAGGAACCGCCGCTACCATGGCCGGCGGCGTTGGTAAATCGCTTAGAGTTCTCAAACACTGCAGGCCCCGATACCAGTTTGGTGTCGGGGCCTTTGTCCTGATTAAAACGCAGCCGCTGCGCTTTCTCCACAAAATTTCCCCGGCTGCCGGCAGCATTTTATTTCATTAGCAGTTGACAGGGGAAAAGTATTTGTGCTACAATCAGTCCTACAAAAGCAAGGATCGGGGAAAAGTACCGCGATGTATCGGATGGCAGAGAGCGGGGGCAGGTGGAAGCCCCGCACCGGGCGCGCGGGAAAGAACACCCCGGGAGCTGCAACCTGAACGCGCCGCCGCGCCAGTAGGGGACGCCGCCCGCCCAGCGTTATCGGGGCAACGCTTGAGAAAAAGAGCGCGAAAGGTGGCCCGCGCAATGGCGCGCGGGTAAATTAGGTGGCACCGCGGATATGACAGCTATTCGTCCTAAACAAGGAGGAATGCTGTCTTTTTTTGTACCCTTTTTCAGGGTACGGAAAAATCCGGATAAAATATTTGCCCGTATCGTGGCAAAAAGAAAGGGTGCTGTTTTTTTATGTGTTGTGTGATGGGATATGCAGGCCACGACCTGCCGAAAGAGGCCTTTGCCGCTTATCTGGCCCGGACGGAAAGCCGCGGGCCGGATGATACCCGCATTCTCGAGGGGCCCTTTGGTCTGCTGGGCTTCAACCGCCTGGCCATCATGGGACTGACGGAGGAGGGCATGCAGCCCTTTGTCCGCGGCGACGACGCCGTGGTGTGCAACGGAGAGCTGTATGGCTTCCGCGCAGAAAAGGCGCGCCTGGAGCAAAAGGGCTACACCTTCCAAAGCGACAGCGACTGCGAAATCCTGCTGCCCATGTACTATGAATACGGCCTGGACATGTTCCGCCATATGGATGCGGAATTCGCCATGATTCTCTATGACGCCGAGCGCAGCCGGCTGATTGCCGCCCGGGATCCCTTCGGCATCCGCCCGCTGTTTTACGGCTATTCCGACTCCGGCAAAATCGCCTTTGCCAGCGAAGCCAAGCAGCTGGTGGGGTTATGCACAGAGATTTTCCCCTTCCCCATCGGCTCATTCTATTGCGACGGCCTGTTTGTCCAATATGACGACATTGCCGCGGTGCAGGAGGTCTGC
>CAJFVV010000026.1 GCA_904420565.1 Candidatus Pseudoscillospira faecavium | reverse complement strand
TCCACCCCAAACTGGGCGTAAGAAGCAAACACCAGGGACTTCATCGATATGCCCTTCAAAGGATTTTTAGGCCCTTCCTGGTAAACGGCTGAACTGACTAGGATACTGCGCCGCTGTTTAGTTAATATCATATTTTATCAGATTTTTGAAAATATGCAAGTTTTATTCATTGATTTTCAAAGAAGCATTAACCAGATTTTCCCATAAAGCCAGGGGAAATTACTGCAAAGAATTCAATGCCGCAGCATCAGAATACAAGTTTCACCCTGCATGATACTGCGGCACATTCAAACGTTTTTTAATTTTTACGGTGGAGCAGATATTCTGCCAATTCTTCCAAAAACTGCGTATCCTGCAAACCGCGCAACGCAGATTTCGCCTCCTCCGTGCAACGCTTTGCATAGGCCAAAGCCCCGTCAACACCCAAAAGATTCACAAATGTGAATTTTCCCTCTTCCTGATCCGATCCGATAGGCTTTCCCAGCTGTTCCTCTGTACTGGTCACATCCAAAACGTCATCGTACACTTGAAATGCAAGTCCCAGCTTCAGCGCATATTCCCGGGCCCGTTGCCGCTGTGCAGCACGCACTCCGGCAGCAATGCAGCCAAGTTCTGCCGCAGCTGCAATCATTGCCCCGGTTTTCAAACTGTGCAACAGGCACAGCTCCTCTTCGCTGCTGTGCACCTTCATATCCAGCACCTGTCCGGCCACCATACCAGCTGGCCCGCAGGCTTTTGCCAGAACATCGACTGCTTCTATTCTCTGCGCTGCAGAGAGTTCTGCATCAGCCAGCAGCGAAAAAGCTGCGGCCTGCAGGCCATCTCCCGCCAGCACCGCCATGGTTTCTCCAAAAACCTTGTGGTTGGTGGGCCTGCCCCGGCGCAAATCATCGTTATCCATACATGGAAGATCGTCGTGGATCAAAGAATAGGTATGCACCATTTCTACAGCGCATCCAAAAGGCAATGCTGTTTCCCATGCTGTGCCGTGCAGACGACAAAATTCCAGCGTCAGCATAGGACGGATCCGCTTTCCGCCTGCCAGCAAACTGTACCGCATGGACGCATACAATTCTCCCCACGGCTCTGTCTTTTTAAACTGACCGGACAGATATGCCTCAATCGCTTCGCTATAGCGTTTGCTCTGCTGTTCAAAAAAAACACTCATACCAATCCATCCTCATCCGCAGTGAAGAATGGCTCTTCCCCAGGCGATCCATCTGCACTTTTGACCAACTTGACAACCTTTTGTTCTGCGTTGTCCAAAAACGCTGCACAGGAGGAAACCAGCTTTGTACCTTCCTCAAACAACTTCAAGGAATCCGCCAGGGGAACTTCTCCCTGTTCCATCGTGTGCACAATTTCCTCTAATCTCGCGATAGATTGTTCAAAATTCATCTCTTTTTGTTCTGCCATAAGGCATCTGCTTCTCCTTTCAGGATATGGTTGACCGTGCAATTTAAAGCACCGTGTCCAAGTACGACTGTAATCTGCGCTCCCGGCGCAGTATTCTCCGCATGCTTGAGCAGGTTCCCCTCAGAATCCTTTGCAACAGCATAACCACGGCTCAGTACCTTCAGCGGGCTCAGTGCATCCAGCGCTGCACTGAGTGCTGCAAACTGCTGCTGGTGCGCAGCAATGGAACTGCGTGCCGCAGCCGTCAAACGTTGATGAATATAGTCCAAACGCATGCGCTGATCCTGAATTAAAGTCATCGGCTGGCGGAGCACACGACTGGCAGACAGCTTTTGCAGCCGCTCCCGGCGCAAGCGCAGCTGCTGCACCATCCCATGCTGCAGCCGGGCCTGGTCAGCTTGTATGCGGCTTCTTAAATCCATTTGATCCGGGACCGCCAATTCCGCGGCATTTGAAGGCGTAGAAGCCCGTGCATCCGCCACAAAATCTGCAATCGTGACATCCGGTTCATGACCTACGGCCGAAATGACCGGAATTTCGGACGCATAAATTGCCCTGGCTACCCGCTCATCATTAAATGCCCACAAGTCCTCCATGGAACCGCCGCCGCGACCAGTGATAATCAAATCTGCGATCTTCCATCGGTTGGCGTAGCGAATAGCACCCGCGATTTCCGGCGGTGCCTCACCGCCCTGCACACGCACAGGAAGCACAAACACTTTGCAAACAGGATACCGCTTGCGCAAAATACGGATCATATCATGCACTGCGGCTCCACTGCCAGAGGTAATTAATGCGATTTTTTCCGGACAACGCGGCAACGGTTTCTTATGCGCTTCGTCAAAAAGTCCTTCCTGATAAAGTTTTACTTTCAGCTGTTCAAAGGCAATTGCCAGTTCCCCAATGCCTTCCGGAGCGATAGATGCACAATAAAGCTGGTACTGTCCATCCCGCGGAAAAACCGTAATACGGCCATGAAGAATCACTTTCATGCCATTTTCCGGCCGAAACCGCAGTTTGGCCGCACTGGAACGAAACATTACACATCGCAGCACTCCTTCCGGATCTTTGAGTGAAAAATAGTGATGTCCCGACGGATATATCTTATAATTGGACAATTCACCACGCACATAAACACTGGAAAAAAAGGGTGTACTGTCCATCATATTTTTAATGATTTGATTGATTTCCGTCACGGAAAAGATTTTATTCTCACCCGCCACAATGTGTTCCCCTTTCTAAAGCCCGGCGAGCCAGAATGGCGATGCCCATGGCATTATCTCTGGAATATTCGGGCGATGCAAAAAAAGCGTCCTGCAGAACTGCGCGCAACCGGCTATTAGAAGCTACGCCGCCGGAACACAAAACCGGAAGTCCCGGATAACGCTTCTTTGCTGCGTCTGTCGCCCGGAGCACCACATTGGACACAGTTTCCACAGCAAACGCAGCAATATCTGCCTGTGGTATTCCCTGATCATGCATAGCTTTCACTTTGTTTTCCATGCCAGACAGGGAAAATTCCAATCCGTTCAGCTTGACGCGGTACAACTCCACCCGGTTTGCCTGTTGCGAAAGCGCATCTATGTGTTTCCCCGCGGGAAACGGAAGGCCCAATAAAACACCGGTACGATCCAACAGCTGTCCTGCAGAAATATCTGTTGTGCCGCCGATTCTTTCGGCATGAACAGCCGCATCCTTGGGAACAACATGCAGAAGCTCTGTGGTACCTCCGGAAAGATGCCATGCAAGGAAGGGCCTGTCCAATAATGTTTCGCAGCCGGCAGACCATGCAGCAGCCGCCAAATGCCCTTGTTGATGAGAAAACTCCATATATTTTGCGCCCAAAGAGATGGCAAGGCTTTTTGCTTCACAGATTCCCGCTAAAAAGCAGGGCATATACGACCCTTCTGTTTCTCTGGGTGCACTGCTGGCTGCCACCACAGCTGCTTCTTTCAGCGTTTTTCCGTCCAAAAGTTTTTCCATAAGCTGCGGCAGGCGCCGGACATGCAAAAACAGGGCGTCACTCTGCCGCAACCCCAGCGCCCCATCAGGGACATCCAGAATCCGGCTTTCGTTCCGCCCTTCCGCACTGTCGCACCACGCTACAGAGGTTGTATAATTGCTTGTATCAAATCCAACACATAATGCCATGCGGATCACTCCCCGCATTCCTGCCGGACAAAGCTGCCCAAAATACCGTTAATGAAAGAAACCACTTTTTCGTCCTCATATTTCTTTGCGATTTCCAGCGCTTCATTAATGGCTGCAGCATTGGGGATCTCTGGCATATATAAAATCTCAAACATTGCTACGCGCATAATAGCAGAAGCTACCAAAGGAATCCGCTCAAATTTCCAGCCAACGGCATACTTTTCGATATAAGAATCCAATTCTGCTGCATGCTCCGCCACACCACAGACCAGCCTGCGGATATACTGAGACTGTTTTTCGCCGGGCATTTGGGCATAGAGCGCATCTTCTGCAGCAAGCCCTGCAAAATAATCTGCCTGCAGCGTCTGATCCAGCAACTCTTCTGCTGTTAAATCAGTAAAGCTGAGCTCATAAGACAAGCGAACGGCAATTTCTCTCGCGGTAGAACGAATCATAATAAAAACATCCTTATCTTTTTCTTTCTATTCGCCGCAAGCGGGACGGAGGAATGCTCCGCCCCGCTCGCAATCTGCAAAGGAATCACTGGCCGGAAGCTGCATTATCCTGGAAAAGAACACCGCTGATCCGTACGTTGACCTGGCATACCTTCAATTCAGTCATCGATTCCACCGCATTTGCAACTGCGTCCTGTACATTCTGTGCCACCTGCGGAATGGGCTGGCCGTATTTGACCATAATCTGCAAATCCACAATCACGCTGCCATCGCCGATTGTCAACTTAACACCTTTTACAGCATTTTTTTTGCTCAGATAGCTTCCAGAGTTTTGTACTACCTCGCCGACACCCTCAACTTCCAGCGCGGCAGAAACTGCAATAGCCGCCACAACATCTTCCGATATATTGATACTGCCCTTTTCATCAGGACGGACAACATATTCTTTCTTGGTATCGCCCACGACTGTGCACACTCCTTTTATTTAATATGATTATGTATTGTACCATTATCGCGAGCAAAAAACAATCCTTAATTTGCCTCCATAATTTTGATCTTATCCGCTGTCAAACCTGTCTCTTCCATAACGATATCCGTCACCTTTGCAATATCCGAATTTTCCAAACCGTTTTCAGTCCCTGCAATGACGATGCTGGCGCTGTTTTCATTGACAAATGCCACACAATCTGTATATCCTTTCGCAATAACCAGATTTTCAATCGTAGATTCCGTCACAGTGTTGTCCGCAATTTGCTGCATTTGTTTATTGGCATCGTCAATGACAGCCTGATCTGCATTTTCATCAGCGGCTGCTTCTTTCAGCAATGCAAGCGCATTGTCCCGCGATTCCTTCCGGTTTAATCTGGCGGTATCAAAATAGTCACTGTTGGCACTGAAAACTTCCTGTTCGCCTCCAGCAGGCTCTTCCTCTTCCAAAGTGGATCCTTCGCCGCTTCCGTTCACCAAGGTTGACTCTCCGAGAATCTTTCCAACATTTGCCGCACTTTGAGAATAATTCCAGTTCAAATAGGCCGCCGCGCTGACAAACAGCACCACCGTTAAAATCAACAGATTGCGTTTCATTCTTTTATTCATAATCCTTTTTCACCTCATTTTAAGATTCACTGCGCTTTACCACAGAAATGCAGTCCGTACCCAGCCCTGTTAAAACAGAGACCGCTTCCTTGACTTTCAATACGATACCCGGTTGATCCGCACCGTCACATACCACCAAAGCACCGATATAGGGCGGATAAATCTCCTGGCTCTGCAAAGCCTCCTGCCCGCTCCCGCCCTGATTAATCAAAACAGTTTCCGTGCGGGAAGTATAGTCTTCCGGTGCATTGGCAGAACCTGTGTAGGAAACCTCTCGATCGTCCTGGTAGACAATACGGCTGCCGGAAGACACGGTCAGCATCACTTTAACCCGGCCAACCCCCTCTATTTCGGAGAGCATTTGTTCCATCTGACTTTGCGTTTCTTCCAGCGAATAAGCACATTCGCCTGTCGCTTCCTCCGTCGCTGTGTCTTTTGCACCTCCGCCAAAGGATGGAAGCACCATAAAAATGACTCCCACAGCTACCATCAATAATACATATTTGTATTTCCCTGCAATGGCTGCCAACTCTTTGACGGTTTTTCCTGTCTCTTCCTTGATATTCCTCACCCCGTTTCTTTTGTAACCCAGTTTTGTTGTGCCGCCCCAAGGCCGAGGTCTTCTTCGATACGCGCAGACAATGCCGCATGATATGGAATATTCAACCGAACGGATGTGAGCTGCACGGTGCCATTTTCATCAAATGCTGTTTCAATTTGCGCAGATACAGTTAGTCCCAATTCTTCAGCCGCAGTGACAATATATGTCTCGCACTCTTCCTTTATGAGTGCTTCAAAAGAATCCGTTTGCTGCTGGCGGTATGTATTCTCTTTCTCTTCCACCTGCGAAAAATAATCGTCTACAGATAAATCCCACTCCCCCAGTCGAAACTGCAGCAGCGGATTGAGCAAAGCCAGCAACAACAGCAGCCCACCCACCAGGCGGCCGACTTCGCGCACCTTTTGATCCGGCATCAGCGCCTCGGCAATTGCGATCAAAAACGCCGTCCCAATAATGCTGAGCAGCCATTTCGTCAAAAAAGTCATACCGGCATCACCGCCGAAATCGACGCCACCAGCGAAATGATAAGCAACAGCGCACAGGCCCCCGTCATCCCAAGAATCATACCAAATGCGCCTCCAATTTCATTCATCAGATCAGAAAGTCCGCTCTGATCCACAATCTCGGCCAGAAAAGCCGTTATTTTATAAACCAAATACTGCATCCCAATCTGTAAAAACGGCGTAATACAAAGGGCAAAAACTGCCAGCATACCAAAAATACCGATGGTATTTTTTAAAATAGATGCTCCCACCAAAATAGTGGACGCCGCATTGGACAAAATCCCGCCTACCACAGGCACAGCTCCTGAAATAGCAAATTTTGTGACTTTAAGCGCTGCCGCATCGGCTGTACCGGCAATAACACCGCTGACTGTCAGATAAGCGGTGAACACCGTCAGTAAAATGGTCAGCACCCATACAATCAGTTTTTTGATACCTTTTGCAATACTGCCCAGGCTATGCTGATGCAGCACGGCATTCGCTGTAATCGCTCCCATATAAATATAGACCAGCGGCACCAAGAATTGATTGATGCAGGTAATCAGAAGATCCGCAAAAAAAACGGTGGCCACTTCGCGCACCGCCGCCGAGGAAATATTGCCTGAGGCTGCGCAGGCCGCTCCCAGCAAGGGCAGCAGCGTTTTCGAGAAATCATTCATCGTCTGCATTGTTTCCACGCCCAAACCTATCATGCTGCTGATATCCCCGGCAGCCAGCATCACAATCGCCAGCGCCCCGGTCAGCGTTGTACATTGCAGCAAACGGCTGCTTTTTTCCTGAACATACAAAAGTTTTGCACCGTCGCACAACAGAACAACCAACAGCAGCATAGCGCCGCTGCCCAGCATCTGACGCAGCAGGCGCTGCACTTCCTGCTGCCCCGCTTCCACAATGGAAGCAAGGCCCTGGTCGAACCCGTCACCGGCAGAAAAATCGATATCCCCCAAGATCTGCTGTGCCTGCGGCGGCAGGGAATCCGTCAACGCTGTCATTGCATTTTCTGTTTCTCCTGCTTCTGCATAAGCAGCAGGGCACAGGATCCAGCAAGCTGCAATGCAGCACAAAAAACATAAAAATCGTTTCATCGTTGTTCCTCATAGGTACATTCACAGCATTTGCCCCAAAAGTTCCAGCACCATGCGCATCAGGGGCAGTGCTACCAACAGGGCACAACATGTCCCTCCCATCTCCAGCAGTGCTGCAGCCGTATCAGACTCCGCTTCTTTGCACAGGCTCGTCCCGATCTTAGTAACAGCGGCAATGCCGACTACTTTTACCATTGGTTGGAATACATCCTCCGGCAAACTGGAAAGAACAATCAGCGTATTAAAAAAAGAAAAAATTTCTGTGCATATGTTTAAAAGCAGCGGCACTGTAGCAACCACAATGGCTGCAATTACAAAAATCGCCAGCACCTGCTTTTGTTCCCTCAGCAACAGCGCCAAAACTGCACCAATAACACAGAGTGCTACAACTTTGATCAGAAGTTCCATTGTTATAAATTAAATAAGTTTTTCGTCAGGGCAAACAAATCGCTGATTTGCTGCACCATAATCATCATTACGATTACAAGGCCGGCCAGCGTGACCATCAACGCCTGCTCTTCCCGGCCGGAACGCACCAACAGCTGGTTCAATACCGCAACAATGATTCCAATTGCGGCAATTCTGAAAATCAGATCAATCTCCATGTTCTTCCCTCAAAATAATAAAATCAGCAGAAGCAAAGCAGCAGAAACCTGCAATCCTGTGCGCGTCTTAAAATCCCGCCTGAAAAGACGCTGCTTTTCTCTGCGGCAGGCTTCCAATTCACTTTCCATTCTGCGCAGGGCCTGCGCTACCTGATGAGTGTCATACCCCCGCAGTACGTTGGGATAGGCATCCAATATGGGATATGCTTCCGGAGGAAGCGTTGTCCTGCGCAGTTCTCTTTGCCACACCTGATCAAAATCCTGCGGTTTTTTCTGAAGCGATAAATCAATAGCATGCCAAAAGGAACGCAGCACCACAGGCCCTTTTTGCGCCATGGACTGCGACAATTCCGGCAGCGCTCTGCGCTGCACGCAAATCTGTGCAGCACAAAACTCCAGCGTTTCTGTGAATGCCGTCAGCACTCGATCATTCAAAAATTGCGCGCGATAGGCAGAGGCAGAAAACAACACAGGCGCCAACACAATCAAAAGCGCACCAATTCCCCTTAACATCGTTCCACCTGCCAAATATGCTTTCCACCGCTTCGCTTCAAAATGACAAATTGATGGAACAACTCGGTATCCAAAAGCTCGCGGCAAATTCGCCGGCGGCGGATTTCCTGCAGATTTTGTCCATGCACCGTTGCAAGGAAGCTGACACCGCAGTTTGCTGCCAATCCCATGGCCCGGATATCCTCCGGATCTGTAATCTCATCCACAGCAATCAACTGCGGATTCATCGCGCGCAGCAGCATTAAAATCCCTTCTGCTTTCGCAGTACCTGCCAGAATATCCGTATGGGCACCTACATCAAACTGTGCGCATCCGCCATGAACTGCTGCAATTTCCCCACGCTCGTCCACAACCGATACGCGAAGGGCAGGATGATTTCCATCTCCATTGGATAAACATCGGATCAAGTCACGCAAAAGCGTTGTCTTTCCGCCGCCGGGAGGTGCAATCAGCAGCGTGCTTTCAAACCATCCCTCCTGCCACAACAGAGGATACAATGTCTGCGCACTCCCCCGAATTTCCTTTGCAATGCGAATCGCCAAAGATGATAAGTCCTGCAGTGTTGCAATTTCTCCGCCACGCTGCACCGCCGTGCCGCACAGTCCAATCCGGCATCCTCCGCGCACCGTTATATATCCCCGTCGGATACTGTCTGCACTATGGTACGCAGAAAACTCTGTGGCACGATCAAGTACAGTCTGCAAATCCTGGGCGCATATCGGTTCTTCAGAAAGTGAAATTTCTCCCTTAGTACCCAGCAGCGACAACGGCTGTCCCATACGCAGACGCAGTTCTTCCGCTTCCGCCTGGTGCGTTTTGCTGCAGTTCCGCGCTGCACGCTGCAAGTGCTCCGGCAAAAGATACAGTGCGTTCTGATACCATTGCACTCTTTTTTCTTCCTCCACTTTGCTTCCCCCTTCTCTTTTGTAAATGGATGCTATAGTATATCGATGGTTGTCCAGAAATAGAACCAAAAATCCAAATGTCCTGCACAGCAAAAAAGAGCTGCCTACAGGCAGCTCTTTTTACGTTTACCGTTTCGAGCAGCAGCAACTGCATTTTGCGCTTTCATAGTCGCATTTCTTCTCCACAGCATTGGGTGGGAAAAATTCATCCACAGGGAATGCAATGCTGCGGAACAATTCGCAGGGATCTGCACCGCAGCCGCAGCCGCACGTGCATTCCTTATCCGGCACGCAATAGCTGTACGTCGGGATCAGCAGCTGGGTATCCCGCTCCAGCCGCACAATCGAAAATTGCCCCAGCGTGATAAACACTCGTTTGCCCTGGTCGTTCCCACACAGCTCAGAGCCAAAACAATCGCAGATGCAGCTGGGAATTTCGCTGATGTCACAATCGCAGCAACGATGCTCGCAGGCATCCACCAGCTTCGTATCCAGAACAATGGGATCCACTGCTTCCACCACTGCCGTGGGCAGGTTGCTCTTTTCGATGCTGCTGATATCCATGCCGTTCAGGCAGGTATCGGAAGTAAAGACTTTGGCACCGCCTTCACTGCCAAACAAAATAACGCGCTTGTCAAAGACGCACAGTCCTTCCACCTCTGTAGGCCGCGCGCAGCCGCAGCAGACCTGCAGAATCACACGGTAGAAATAGCGCAGATCCACGGTGTAAAAGCCGCGGTTAAAGTTAATCGGCTCCACATCGGTATAGACGTGCAGCAGCTCTGCTTTTGCGCTTTTTACCGAAATAGCATTGTTGATAATATCCTGGCCACACAAAACCGGGTAAAATCTCAGATCTTCGATGCAGTCCTGATCGCGGCAGCTGTCAAAGATCTTTTTTGTATTGATGCAAACTGCCTCCTGGACCGATGCGCCGCATTCCTGCAGGGGACCCGGAACAATCTTTTCAGACATGATGTATCCTCCTATAAGTAGTCGAAAGGAGAATCTCCTTTCATGCCATTGTATGTGCGCTTCCAAAATCCGTTCCCATTCGCCGCTATGCCTGTCCAAGGTGCTGTATCCTGCTTTTTCTTTATTACAACGATTTCTGCCTTTCGCAGATACTGACCACACAAAATTCACAATAAATTGCAGGCTGCCGTCTTTCTCTTGTCCGCAAAAAATTTTTATGCTATAATAAAAAGGGATAGGAGTGTGAAAAATATGGGACACGTTGGATTTATCCATGATAAATTGGACATTAAATTCCTCATTTTATATATTGCTTCCCGTTTGATTGAACCCGTCGGAATTGACGTTTTGACAGACCTTGCACTGTGCGATGAAGGCGTGGACTATTTTTCCTTTTCCGAATGCCTCAACGAACTTGTCGAAAGCGAACACATTAAAAAAACAGAGGATGGGCTGTATTGTGCAACACCGCGCGGTATTCGCAACAGTGAAATCTGCGAAAGCAGCATTCCTTATTCCGTGCGCATTAAAGCAGACAAAAATATATCCATTTACAATCAGAAACTCAAGCGCAAAGGGCTCGTCCGCTCCGCCGTGAATCAGCGGCCCAACGGAACATATACTGTGACCCTTTCCCTGAGCGATGATGTGGACAATGTGATGACATTGGATCTGATGGTTGCCAAAGAAGAGATGGCCGAGCAGCTTGCGGAGCATTTTCAGGCACATGCCGAAGAAATTTACAACAACATTCTGGATGCGCTGCTGCAGAAATATCAAAAAGCATAAAGGGAAGGGGGATGCTCCTGAGGAGCATCCCCCTTCCCTTCTCTCATGCAAAATCACTGAATGACGACGCAATCCTTGCCCAAAACTTCTTCCAGTTCGTCCACCAGCGCACGGTGCAGCAAACAATACGCCCTGTAACGCTTTCCAGTATCGGCCATCACCATAATCAGCGGCGTTGTTCCCGGGAACATTGCCAAAACCAGCTGAATATGCCGAATCACGGGATCCTGCATACTCGGGCATTTGATCACCAGCCGCTTTCCCTCCAAAAGCTTTGTGCCGGACGCAGCAGCCTTAGCAGCAGGAATCCGCACACCATCCAGCGGATGGACTTCTTCACACATAATCTGCGGTGTCTTTTCATCGCGCAATGATATGCGTCCCCGCAGCAAAACCGCTTTTCCTTCCGCAAGATAGCTCCCTGATGCAGAAAGCACTTTTGAAAAGCACAAAAGCTCAATGGCAGCGGTGCTGTCTTCCACCATCACATATGCCATGAGCGTGTTATTCTTCGTGGTTTTCGTTTTGCTGGAAGTAACCACGCCTGCAATAGTTACCCACTGCCCATCGCCATAACGCGAGGGGCCTTGCTCATCGGCACAATCCTCCAAAATAGCAAAAATTGGAACTGCGCCAGCCGCTTTTGCTGCTTCCTGATACGCATCCATAGGATGCCCTGATAAATAAAGTCCCGTGGTCGCTTTTTCCTGCTGCATACGTTCTTCAGCAGTGAACTCCTGAATATCAGGCAGTGGAATTTCAGCTGGTGCAGCAGCAGTACTGCCGCCGAAAAAGTCCATCTGTCCTTCCAAATTCTGACGTCTGCTCTCCACCACACCAGCGAGCACACGTTCATAAACCATATGCAGCTGCGATCGTTTGGCGCCGGTGGAATCAAACGCACCGGCATAAATCAAATTTTCCAGTGCTCGTTTATTCACATCCGCGCCATACATTCTCTCACAAAAATTCTGCATGGATGTAAATCGGCCGTCTCGCTCCCGCTCCGCCATAACGGCCTGGATCAACCCGCGGCCGATATTCTTAATTGCCACCAGGCCAAAACGGATCCCTTTCTCCTCTACGGTAAATGTGTCAGAGGAATAATTGATATCCGGCGGCAGCAATTTTATGCCGCAGTCCCGGCACTCTGCAATGTATTCTGCAATTTTATCGGAATTGTCCAATACAGAGGTCAGCAATGCCGCCATATATTCCTTGGTATAATGGCATTTGAAATACGCCGTTTGATAGGCGACCACTGCATAGCTGACCGCATGAGCCTTATTAAAAGCATAATTGGCAAAATCGTATATTTGCTGATAAATAGCCTCTGCCGTCTGCTCCGGAATCCCATTGTGCACGCATCCCGCAATGCCCCGCTCTGCATCTCCGTGAATAAATGCATCCTTTTCCCTTTGGATCTGAGCAGCTTTTTTCTTAGAGATCGCACGGCGCACCATATCCGCCTGTCCCAGAGAATACCCGCCCAGCTTCCTGAAGATTTCGATCACCTGTTCCTGATACACAATGCATCCATAGGTATTGGACAAAATCGGCTCCAGGCTGGGATGCAGATAGGAAATTTTTTCAGGATGGTGCTTGCACTCGATAAATTTGGGAATCGATTCCATAGGGCCAGGACGATATAATGCAATAATCGCCGTAATGTCTTCGATATTCTGCGGTTTCATACTGACACAGACACCCGTCATACCGGTGCTTTCCATTTGAAAAACTCCTGACGTTTTCCCGGCAGAAATCATTTCATAGGTTGCAGGATCATCCTCAGGAATATTATGCAGGTCAAAATCAGGCTGCTGTCTGCGCAGCATTTGTACCGCATCATCCAGCACCGTCAGGTTGCGCAGGCCAAGAAAATCCATTTTCAAAAGTCCAAGTTCTTCCAACGTAGTCATGGTATATTGGCAGACCACAGCTTCATCGTTTTTGGCCAGCGGCACGTATTCGTAAACAGGACGCTTGGTAATCACCACACCGGCCGCATGGGTGGATGCATGCCGCGGCATCCCTTCCAACGCACGGGCCGTGTCAATCAGGCGGCGATACCGTTCATCGCTTTCGTAAAATTCCCGAAGGGGTTTTGACAGGCGCAAAGCATCATCCAAAGTAATGTGCAGTGTATTGGGTACCTGCTTTGCCACAATATCCACATCGGCATAAGGAAGATTCATCACCCGCCCCACATCGCGAATCGCACCGCGTGCGGCCATAGTTCCGAATGTGACAATCTGCGCCACATGATCATCACCGTATAGCCGCCGCACATAATCCACCACTTCGCCGCGCCGGGTATCACCGAAATCCATATCAATATCCGGCATGCTGACACGTTCAGGATTCAAAAAGCGCTCAAAATACAGATGGTATTGCAGCGGGTCAATCTCGGTGATATTCAGGCAATAAGATACCATACTGCCTGCAGCGCTGCCGCGGCCGGGCCCCACCGGAATTCCCGCATTTTTTGCATAATTCACAAAATCAGATACAATCAGAAAATAGTCTGTAAACCCCATTTTCTCAATCATATCCAATTCATATTCCAACTGCTGATGACACTCCGGCCGGCCGGCATAGCGCTTGGCAAACCCGCGATCACATAACTCGCGCAAATATGTCACTGCATCATAGCCGGGTGGAAGTTTAAATTCCGGCAAGTGATATTTGCCAAAAGTAAACTCCACATTGCAGCGCGCAGCAATTTTACCGGTATTTTCAATCGCTTCGGGATGCGTGGGAAACAAAGCTGCCATTTCCTCAGTGGAGCGCAGATAAAACTTCTGCGGTTCATAGCGCATCCTGTTCGGATCATCCAGGGTTTTCCCCGTTTGAATGCACAGCAGCACATCGTGGCTGTAGGCATCTTCTTTTTTTAAATAATGGGCATCGTTGGTAACCACCAAGGGGATCCCGGTTTCTTCATGCAGCCGCAGAATGCCCCCATTTACAATGGCCTGTTCCTGAATACCATGATCCTGCAGCTCCAGGAAAAAATTATCGGGGCCAAAAATACGCTGTAGCTCCAGCGCATAATCTTTGGCTCCTTGATAATCCCCCCCGCGAATTCGTCTGGGAATTTCTCCGGCCAAGCAGGCAGATAGCGCAATCAGCCCCTTGGCATGCTCCCGCAGCAATTCCAAATCAATTCGCGGCTTAATATAAAATCCTTCTGTAAATGCAACGCTCACCATATAGGACAGATTGCGGTATCCTTCCTCGTTTTCGCACAGTAGCACAAGGTGCCGTGACTCAGCATCGTATTCATGAATTTTATCAAAACGTGTGCGCCCTTCGGGCGTGACATAGACCTCACAGCCAATAATCGGCTTAACGCCCTCTGCCTTGCAGGCACGGTAGAAATCGATGACACCGTACATCACGCCATGGTCTGTAATTGCCACCGCATCCTGCCCCAACTCTTTTACCCGTTTCGGCAGGTCCTGGATTCTGCAGGCGCCGTCCAGCAGACTGAATTCTGTATGAACATGTAAATGTGCAAAGGACATATGCATTCCTCCTGCTGCTCTTCTGTATGAATGATTGCACTATGGGACACATCCATGGTGCCGCACGCTATGCTTCCTGCTGTTCCTGCCGGGCAAGCTCTATAAGTTTGCGAAGGCGGTGGTTCAGACATGATTTCGTCAGCGGCGGATCAAAGGAAGCCGCAAGCTGCCCCAAAGTCATCTCCGGATAGCGGCGGCGCTGCGCAGCTGTTTCCTGCAGCTTTTGGGGCAATTCTTCCAGGCGCCCCGACCGCTCCAATGCGCGAATTGCAGCAAGCTGCTCCTGCGCTGCGTCGACCGCTTTACCCACATTGGCAGTATCACAGTTCACGCGGCGGTTCATCTCGTTGCGCAGGTTCTTTTCAACCTTGGCCGCCATAATCTCCATGGCTACCACAGGAGCGCCAAGAAGCGTCAAAAGATCCTCAATATGCTCACTTTGTTTGAAATAAGTAACAAAATTGCCGCTGCGCACAGTTTCCCTGGATACAAAACCCATATCCATCAGCAGCGCTTCCAGTTCGCGGCTGACCTTATAATGCGACGTAACAAATTCCATGTGATAGCGCTTCGTCGGATCTGTCACGCTGCCGCCTGCCAGGAAAACGCCGCGCAGGAAAGATACCCTGCAGCAATCCTCTTCCAACAAGCCAAAATTGATGTGCAAAGACAACGTCTGCTCCATGGAAAAACCAAATGTATTGATAATACTTTCGATTTTTTTCGATTCAGTGATTTCAAATGTTAATTTTGCCGTGCCCGCCAGATCATCCGGAACACTGTCAAAAGCAATTCCAAACGCTTTGTGAAACAATCGGGGCAAACGGCCGGCAAATGCTCGATTTTCCGTAACAATACGGATCATATTTTTTTGAAACGTATTGCAAAACAATAATATGCCGTGAGCTTCTGCTTTGGCGCAGCAGCTTCTTTGAATCGCCGTGCGGCATAACTCAGATTTTGCATCACCGGAAAACGACATTGCCTTTCCTCACTTTCTTTGTCTTTAACGATTTTTCAAAAATCCTCTCCAGCAATTCGCATAGCGCCAAACTCAGAATAAATGGAAAAAATTTCTCGGCCTAACGCCAGCGGATCATGTTTCACTTTTCCCTCGCTGACCACAGATACCGGTTTTTCAATCATTTGGACTCCCAGCTTTTCACACGCTCCGCGGTCACAAACAATCGGCGCCGCACCTTCCACTGCATACCGCTCACAAATTTCCTTGGGAATGCGCCTGGAATTGATCAGGCAATAATCAAAAATCTTGTCATCCGCATGGCGGAAAATCGCTTGAATATGATCGGCCGCAGAATACCCTTCTGTTTCGCCTTCCTGTGTCATCACATTGCAAATATACAGCTTCAAAGCATCCGATACCATCAGCTCTTCAACAATGCCTGAAACCAACAAATTAGGGATAATACTGGTATATAGGCTGCCCGGCCCCAGTAAAATTAAATCTGCTTCACGGATAGCCTTGAGACTTTCCGGCAAAGCTTTCGGGTGCTCCGGGAGCATCCGAATTCTGCGAATGCGGCACCCCTGCTCTTTCTTGCATTGAAATATCTTGGATTCCCCAACCACTTTGGTATAATTTTCAAATTCCGCTTCCAAATAGACATCCTCATTTGTCACCGGCAGCACACGCCCTGTAATAGCCAAAACCTCGCTCATGCGCCGCACTGCCACATCAAAGGATGGGGAAATTTCATTCAAGGCCGCCAAAAATAAATTGCCGAAACTTTGTCCTTTCAGAATTCCCTCAGTAAAGCGATATCCCAGCAGTTCGCTCATCACAGGCTCCGTATTGGACAAAGCGAGCAAACAATTGCGAATGTCACCCGGCGGAGGCATTCCAAGGTCCTGCCGAAGCACACCGGAACCGCCGCCATCATCTGCCATGGTCACAATAGCGGTGATATTTTCCGTATATTGCTTCAAGCCTCGCAGCATCGTGGACAATCCGGTGCCGCCGCCCAACGCCACAACTTTCGGCCCCATGCCACGCTGTCCTCTGAATGCAGGTCGATCCATTCCCATCTCGAAAACGCCTCCAAAGCTTATGCTCTTGTCATATCACGGTGGCTTTCTGTTGCCTGATATCCTTTTCGGCGGATAAATTCCGCCAAAGCACGGGTAATTGCCACACTGCGGTGCTGCCCACCCGTGCATCCCACCGCAATCACCAGCGCACTTTTCCCTTCTTCATTATACAGCGGGAGCAGGAACGCGATTAAACGTTCTAAGTACTTCATAAAATCCTGTGTTTGCTGAAATTGGAAAACAAAATCGTAGACACCCTGATCCAGACCACACTGATGCCGCAGCTCGTCAATATAAAACGGGTTTGGCAAGAACCGCACATCCAGCACCAGATCGGCTTCAATTGGAATGCCGTATTTAAAACCAAAGGAAATAACATTGACCGACATCTGGGCCACAGGCTCTTCGCTGGCAAATAAATGACGCAGCTGGTCGCGCAGCTTCGCCGTAGAAAGCGCTGTAGTATCAATAATATAATTGGCCCGTTCCCGCACTGTTTTGAGCACCTGCCGCTCACTGCGGACAGCATCCTCTATAGGTGTGCAGGGATTGCCGAGAGGATGTTTGCGTCGACTTTCCTTATACCGGTGAATGATTGTTTCCGGGCTGGCTTCTACAAACAAAATTTCATAAGGGCAGCCCATCTGCTCCAATTTATCCAGAGCTTCAAATAGCTTATTAAAGGTTTCCCCGCCGCGCACATCTGTTACCAAAGCGACCTTTTCGTATTTTCCCTGATTTGCCATGCAGATTTCTGCAAAATTCGGAATCAAGGGCACCGGCATGTTATCGACACAGTAAAATCCAAAATCTTCCAAAATAGATGCAGCTTTACTCTTCCCTGCGCCGGACATGCCGGAAACAATCAAAAATTTCATAGGCGCCCTCCCTATCTTTAACGGCCTCTTATTTATTGAATAATTTTCACTTCCGGTTCCAGTTCCACGCCAAACTCGCGGTAAACAGTATCCTGTACAATGCCGATCAGTGTTACCACATTGTCAAACGTGGCATGGTTTTTATTGATAATAAAACCTGCATGTTTTTTTGAAACTTCCGCACCGCCGACCGCAGTTCCCTTCAGTCCGCACTGATCAATCATCGTTCCGGCAAAGTGTCCTTCCGGCCGTTTAAACGTGCTGCCGGCACTGGGATATTCCAGCGGCTGGCTCGCTTTTCTGCGCACCATCAAATCATCCATTTGCGCACGGATTGCCTGCGGATCACCCGGCTGCAATTTCAGCACGGCAGACAACACAACCCCCTCTTCTTCCGAGAAAATGCTGTGCCGATAACCAAAATGCAGCGCATTTTTATCCAGCGTACGCACGCCGTCCGGAAACAGGGCGGTGACACTCTGCACAACCTGCTGCATCTCACCGCCATAAGCTCCGGCATTCATAGCGATTGCACCGCCGAGGCTGCCGGGAATTCCATGGGCAAATTCCAGCCCTGCATAGCCAGCCTGCTGTGCCTGCACCGCAATCTTGGACAATAACGCCCCCGATTGAACACACATGGTATATTCCGGCTGGACACAAATTGTATCCATTTTCAACATATTCAGTACCGCTCTGTCCAAACCGGCGTCCGACACCAGAAGATTGGTTCCTTTCCCCATCACCAGAAATGGTGCATTGCATTCTCTGCATAATTCCAGCAGCAGCACAGCTTCCGCTTCATCCCGCGGGAAAAGCATCCGCTTTGCTGCTCCGCCAATGCGAAACGATGTGTATTGCGACATGACCGCATCCTTTATCACATTTGCAGACGGCGCACGCTGCTGCAGTAATTGATCCAATTGATTCCACCACGTCATACAGAAAATCTCCATTCTCATATCATTCCAAGATATGCTGCACCAATAATACCGGCATCATTTCCCAGCTTCGCTTTCACAACTTTTGTCATCCGCTCCTGGTCACGCCCATAGCATTTCGTTTTCACAATTTGCTGCAGAGGATACAGCAAAGCTTCATCTTCTTCGTTGCTGACTCCGCCTCCGATGCACAGCAATTCCGGCTGAAACAGGTTGATTAAATTAACAATACCAATTCCCAAATAGCGGATATACCGCTGACATACAACCCGGGCTGTCGGATCCCCGGTTTCTTTTGCCACCAGGAACGCACTGCGGCCCCCGATTTTATCCAAATCACCACCGCAATGAGCCCATAATGCGCTGTCCGGGTGAAACTGCATCGCCTCGCGGGTTATGCGCTTGAGCGCAGAGGCAGAAGCATATTGCTCCCAGCATCCCCTGCGCCCGCAGGGACAGGGCTGACCATCCGCTTCAATCACCATGTGCCCAGCCTCACCGGCCGTTCCATTGACACCGCGCAGGAGCTGCCCATTTAACAGGATACCCGCACCAACGCCGGTGCCCAATGTAACCACCACGAAATTTTTGCAGTTTTTTCCCGCCCCTGCATAGTATTCACCAAGAGCCGCACAATTTGCATCGTTGTCCAAATAGACCGGAACTTCAAGATATTTTTCAAACAATTCAGCCACCGGCACATCCAACAGCGGGATATTGCAGGTATACAGAATCCGACCTTGCTCCGCATCAACTTCGCCGGGCACCCCCATGCCCACAGCGCAGATTTCCGTCCTGTCAATGCCGGCTTTTTCTGCAGCCTGCACCGAAAGCTCTGCCAGGGTTTTTACAAAAGAGTCCGCGTCAGACCATGCAAGCGGTGTTTTGGCAGAGGCCAGCAGCGTGCCGTCTTCCGCCACCAGCCCAGCTTTCAAATTGGTTCCGCCAATATCGATTCCAATATATTTCTTCCCCATATTTACAATGCTCCCCGTCCGTTTTGCCGATCCATATGCTGGCTAAGCTGGTTGGTCAGTTCCAATGCCGCATTATATCCCATCTTTTTGTGGCGGTTATTCATGGTCGCGACTTCAATAATAACAGCAAGATTTCGACCGGGCTGCACTGGAATGGTCAGTGTCGGCAGCTGCACGCCAAGAATAGAAATGGATTGTTCATCCAAACCCAGACGGTCATAAGCAAAACCTTCCTTCCATTGCTCCAAATTGATGACCAAATCAATCTGGGATTCCACTTTGACCGCACTCATACCAAACAGCCGCCGCACATCCACAACACCGATTCCGCGCAGCTCAATATAATGCCGGATCAATTCCGGTGCCGTGCCGGTCAATGTATTGGATATCCGGCTGATTTCCACAGCATCATCAGCAATCAGACGATGTCCGCGCTTGACCAGCTCAATGGCAGTTTCGCTTTTGCCAACGCCGGAATCGCCCATAATTAAAACGCCTTCTCCATAAATTTCCATCAAAACACCATGCCGGGTAATGCAAGGTGCCAAATAGCGGTTCAGAGCATCAATCATTTGACTGGTAAAAATCACTGTTGTCTCCTCAGTGCGCAACAGGGTTCTTCCATGCTCCCGTGCAGCCTCCATGCATTCTGCAGAAGGCTCCATGGCACGGGAAAGAACCAGAGCCGGAATCTCATAGGAAAACAGCGCCGAATAGCTTTTTTTCCGCTCCTGAGGCGGCAGCATTTCCAGATATGTATGCTCCGCTTTTCCTTCCACCTGCAGACGCCGGGGATCAAAATATTCAAAAAATCCGGCAAACTGCAAACCAGGGCGGTTTACATCCACAATCGTCAGCAAAGCATCATCATAATCGACGCCTTTATTCAGAATTTCCAGAGAAAATTCATCTACAATTTTTGATAATTTCACACTGCGCTGCTGAGCCATACAACCGCGCTCCCTTCCAATCAATCCGTTGGCCGTGCCAACGCCGTATTTTTATGTATAAAACAACAACTATAGTATACTGCATTCCAGCTTTCTGCGCAAGCGGGAATAACGTCATCAAGAACTGCAGGCAAGCCCTCCGTATTTGCATACAAATACGGAGGGCTTGCCTGCTCATCAACAACACTTCTCAACATACCATGCAGCCGTTCTGTGTTTACGCCTGGTGCAATTCCGCAAGGGTCGGAATTGAGTTCGCCGCCCCCGGACGGGACACCGTAACAGATGAGGCACGGGCTGCCAGGGCCAACGCTTCGCTCACACTTTGACCGCTGAGATAAGCTTTTAAGAAAAAGCCTGTAAACGTATCCCCCGCCGCTGTGGTATCTACCGCTTTTACGGGAACGATTTCCTGCCGATACACCTCGCCATCTTTCAGGCAGCAGGATCCAGCGCCGCCCAAAGTAAGCACCACCAGGGCACCCGGATGATTTGCACGGAACCAGTCCAAAATATCATCCGCTTCTGTCTTGCCGCTGATCTGGGCCCCCTCCACCTCATTAATAAAAAATATATCGATTTTATTCCAATCGCATTGATCCAAATATGCATCAAATGGCGATGGATTCAAAACAATCTTCATGCCTTTTTCATATGCCTGGTCAATAATTTGGGGCAGATCATTGATTTCATTCTGCAAAACAAGGACATCGCCTGCAGAAAAATGAGAAAATACCTGGTCACGATATGCCGCACTGATACAGCGATTTGCACCGCCAAAAAGCAGAATACAGTTCTGCGCCTCTTTGTCCACCTGAATAATCGTATGTCCGCAGGGGCCGTCAATGCGTTGAATCAGAGATGTATCCACGCCGTTCTCATCCAAAACACGCAGCAGCATTTCCCCGTCGCCATCGTTGCCCACTTGTCCGGCATGATAAGTCGGCAATCCCGCTTTTGCCAATGCGACCGACTGATTCAGCCCTTTGCCCCCGGCAAAGACATTGCGCTGTGCAGAACTCTGCGTTTCTCCCGGCACCAAAATGTGATCTACTGTATAAACATAATCCACATTCAGCGATCCGAAATTCAAAACCTTCACAAATACCCCTCCCAAAATCCTTTTGATGCCACCACTATAACAGACCGATCAAAACAGCGCAACCTTTTCCAGCGCACCTTCTTCTTTTTTGTAAAAAAGCAAAATTTTTGCTGAAAAAATACTTGCTTTTCACAAAAAGTTATGCTAATATATAAAAGCTGTCTATTCTTAGACAAATCAAGGTTCCCAGCAAGGAGGTGCAACGGATGGCTAAGTGCGAATTTTGCAACAAGGGCATTACCTTTGGTATTCAGGTTTCCCACTCCCACAGACGGTCCAATCGTCCCTGGAAACCCAATGTGAAGCGCGTTAAAGCAATCGTGAACGGCACGCCTCGCCATGTATATGTTTGTACCCGGTGTTTGCGTTCCGGCAAAGTTACCAGAGCGGTCTGAGCCACATAGGAAACATTAAAAATCCCACTCTTGTGAGTGGGATTTTTTGTTAAAAGCGGGATCTGTAAAATTTGCAGATCCCGCTCTTTTTACCAACTGGCATCTTCGATTTCGTGCTTTTTTTCACGGCACATCAATTCTGCAAGCACATCCTGGGGCTTCCTTTGCTGGTACAAAACCTGGTAAGCTCCCTCAGAAATCGGCATTTCAATGCCATACTTTGCTGCAAGAGTACGCACAGTATCCGTGGCGTAATAGCCTTCAACAACGCCGCCAACTTCCCGAAGCGTCTGCTCCACGGAAAGGCCCTTTCCAATCATGATGCCGGCCCGATGATTGCGCGAATGCATGGAAGTACAGGTTACAATCAAATCGCCAACACCGGCAAGGCCCGCAAAAGTCTCCTTTTTCCCACCCATGGCAACGCCCAATCTGGCTGTTTCCGTTAAGCCGCGGGTCATCAGTAATGCGCGAGTGTTATCTCCATAACCCAGTCCGTCGCATACACCATAACACAGAGCAATTACATTTTTCAGCGCAGCAGCCAGTTCCACCCCTACAATATCCGGGCTGGAATACACACGAAAACGTTCATTCATAAAAACATCCTGTACAGTTTCCGCCGCTGCACGATCAACTGAAGCAGCCACACATCCTGTGGGAACCTTACGCCCCACTTCCTCCGCATGAGAAGGGCCTGACAAGGCCACAAGGCGGCAGCGATGGTCTGTTTCCTCGTCAATCACCTGACTTAGCCGCAGGGAAGTTCCCTTCTCAATCCCTTTGGACACAGAAACAATCAATGTTCCATTCTGCAGATAAGGCGCAGCCTTCTGCGCTGTTTGCCGCACCGCAAAAGACGGCGTTGCAAAAACAACCAGTTCTTTGCCGGAAACACAGGAAATGTCTGTTGTAATCTGCAGCCCATCAGGAAGCGGCACTCCCTGCAAAAGCGGATTTTCCCGTTGTGTGCGCAATACGTCTGCTTCCTGCTCCGCAAATGACCACAATGTCACCTGGTGCCCGTTTTCCAGCAAGACCAGCGCCAAAGCTGTGCCCCAGCCGCCGCTGCCCACAACCGCAATGTTCATTTTCCCCCATCTTCCTTTCTATGTAGGCTGAATTTGTTTTCTTTGCCGTGAATCAAGCGGGAAATATTTGCACGATGCGCATAGATTACCAGCCCCGAGGCAACAGCCCCCAAACACTCCAAAATCGGATTATGATAAAAGCACCACAGTCCAATTGCAAAAGTAAGCGCCGCGCCAATGGAACCGAGAGATACATAGCGCGTCAGCAGCACTAAAACCAAAAATACGCCAAGGGCAATCAGTGCGATTCTCCAGTCGACCAAAAGCAGCGCCGAAACACCGGAAAGCACACCTTTTCCGCCTTTGAACTTAAATGTTACAGGGTACATATGTCCCAGCAGGACAAAAATTGTGGCCCAAAGTTTTCCAAACATCACAAGCTGCATTTGTGTCACGCTGAAAATCAGGTTGACAGCAAAAGCGTTGATCTCACTTCCGAAAAGTACACCGCCAATTGCCGCTGCCAGCATCGCCTTGAGAATATCACAAGCCAGAACACCGACAACACCCTTTGTCCCATAAGTTCTGTAAAAATTGGTCAACCCCGCATTACCGCTGCCATGCACACGGATATCATCGCGAAAAACACATTTAGAAATCAGGATAGAGCCATTGATACAGCCCAGCAAATAGGCAATCGCCGCAGTGCAAAGCGCAAGAGAAAACGGTCCTAAAAATGAAACAGAAATTTCAACGGTCATCAATTTTCCTCGCCTTTCTGGCGGATAGAAAGCACAATTGGCGTACCTTCCAAACCAAACACACTGCGAAGCTGATTTTCAATATAACGTTGGTACGAATAATGGAACAACCTGCTGTCATTGCAGAAGCAAACAAAATGGGGCGGTTTGATGCCCACCTGCGTCATATAATAAATTTTCAGCCTGCGGCCCTTATCCGTCGGCGGCTGCACCCGTGTCTGCGCATCTGCCAAAACATTATTGAGCATACCCGTAGTAATGCGCACAGATGCCTGTTCATTGACATAGTTGATCAACTCAAACAGCCGCTCAACACGCTGCCCCGTCAACGCCGAGATGAACAGGATCGGTGCATAGGTCATATATGCCAGATCCCGGCGCACCTTTTCCCGATAGGCATCCATGGTTTTTCCATCTTTTTCCACAGCATCCCATTTGTTCACCACGATGATGCAGGCTTTTCCTGCATTATGTGCCATCCCCGCCACTTTTGTATCCTGTTCCGTAACGCCCTCCTGGGCATCAATCATAATCAGGCACACATCCGAGCGTTCAATCGCCATAGTAGCACGGAGCACGCTGTATTTTTCAACGTTCTCCTCCACTTTGGATTTTTTGCGCATGCCGGCTGTGTCGATAAAAACATACTTTCCCTTGCTGTTCTCAAATTTAGAATCAATGGCATCCCGGGTAGTACCTGCCATATCGCTCACAATAACCCGTTCCTCGCCCAGGATCCTGTTGACCAGTGACGACTTGCCCACGTTGGGTTTTCCAATCAGGGCAACCTTGATATAGTCGCTGTCCTCCTCCTGCACATCCTGCTCCGGGAAATACTGCACACAGGCATCCAGCAAATCGCCCGTCCCGTGGCCGTGAACTGCGGAAACCGGAATCGGATCTCCGAGGCCCAGATTGTAAAACTCATAGATATCTGGATTAACCGCTCCGGTAGCATCCATCTTATTGACACCTAAAACAATCGGTTTCCCGCTGCGCAGCAACATATTGGCCACTTCCTGATCAGAAGCGGTCACACCCGTTTTGATATCACACAGGAAAATAATAACCGTTGCATTGTCAATGGCAATCTGCGCCTGTTCCCGCATAAAACTCAAAATCTGGTTATCTGTATTCGGTTCAATACCGCCCGTATCCACCAAAGTAAAGCTGCGGCCATTCCAGTCTGTTTCTCCATAAATGCGGTCACGGGTTACGCCGGGCGTATCTTCCACAATGGAAAGGCGCTGGCCAATCAATTTGTTGAACAGCAGCGACTTACCTACATTGGGCCGCCCCACGATGGCAACAATCGGTTTTGGCATAAAGCTCCATCTCCCCTCTTTACTTAAGTTTCCAGTTCAAATATGGTATCTATCAGGGAAAATCCGTCCGTTTCCGAAACAGCAACCGGAATCCCCAACGCCTGCTCAATATCGCTCACACGATAATCATCCAGGAAAACATCTCCGCCGTGGCGCAGCATATTCGCCGGGAGCAACAGCCGTTCGCCCAGCGGCTTCCCCCGAAGCTGCTCCATAATATCCGTTGCCGTTACAAGACCGGCAACATCGATGGTAGTGCCAAAATAATGATTTTCAATCGCATAAACCGTTCCGCACACAGATGCACAGCGTGCATGTGCTTTTTCTACCAAATTCCGGATAAACGGTGCCGCCAGGCAGCCTGTTGCGATGGAAAACGGCCTGCAAGGTGCATCCGGCTCCATTTGGCGCAGCGCAGCCATAAATTCATTTTCCATGCTTCGCAGCATACCGACGCCATTCTCCAGCTGCACATAGCCCTCATAATATTCTTCTTCCGGCAGCGGACGGCCTGCTTTGATAAAAATCTCATCTGAACAAAAAAACAGGCGTGTGCCGAAACGTTCCAAACACCGCTCCGAAAAAGGCAGCACCCGGTTTAAAATTTCATTGGCAATCGTTCGATCCACCACGGGCATTTTATAAAGTCCTTTTCGATATTTTGTCACACCGACCGGCACAATGGCGCAGCTGGCCACTCCCATATCCGCCAGATCTTCCATGGAACGGGAAAGCTGCTCCCCATCATTGAGTCCAGGGCAAACTACAATCTGGCAATTCATCACGATGCCGGCATCCGCAAAAGCCCGCATATACGCAAGCCCCTTTGCCGCCGCTTTATTACCCAGCATAATACTGCGCAATTTGGGATCTGTCGCGTGAACTGACACGTTGATCGGACTGATGCGCAAATCGATAATGCGCTGCGCTTCCCGCTCACTCAGATTGGTCAACGTGGTGTAATTGCCCATCAAAAAAGAAAGGCGGGCGTCATCATCCTTAAAATACAATGTATCGCGCATATTGGGCGGCATCTGATCTACAAAACAAAACAGGCAGTGGTTGGAACAGCATCGTTCCTCATCCATCAGATAGGTTTCAAAATTCAGTCCAATATCCTCGCCTTCCGCTTTGCGGATATGCACCGTGCGTTGCTTCCCATCCGGCGATTCCACCACCAGCGTCAGTTTGGGATCATATGCATAAAAACGATAATCCAATACATCTGCAATTTCTTTTCCGTTGATAGAAAGCAGCGTATCGCCCACACGGAGTTTTGCGCGTTCCGCCGGGGAATGGGAATCAATTGATGCAATTTTTCCAGCCACGGGATCTCCACCTCTTTCCCCATCCGCCGCAGGTGCAGTGTGATA
The DNA here is from genome assembly GCA_904420565.1 of Candidatus Pseudoscillospira faecavium. Classification (GTDB taxonomy): domain Bacteria; phylum Bacillota; class Clostridia; order Oscillospirales; family Oscillospiraceae; genus Pseudoscillospira; species Pseudoscillospira faecavium. Next base: position 379 of record CAJFVV010000026.1, on the reverse strand, counting down.
TAGTGTTTTCTTTATGCATAAATCTGTGTTTCTTTTAGTATTATATCCAGTTTTTTCGGGAACCGCAATGCAAAAATAAAGAGGGGAAGAAAGGCTTCTTCCCCTCTGCATTTTCACAAAGCAAGCTTACTTCTCAGCCTCAGCCTGGACTGCCTTCACCCGACGGCCATTGTAGTAACCGCATTCCGGGCACATTCTATGCGGCATATGCAATGCCCCGCACTTGGAGCATTTGACCAGCATAGGGGCAGACAGCTTCCAAACGGAGCTGCGTCTTTTATCGCGTCTTGCCTTGGATACTTTTCCCTTAGGTACTGCCATTTTCGTGACACCTCCTTGGTAAGTAACTGCACGGAGCAGCGTATTTTTTCATAATCTA
>CAJFVV010000025.1 GCA_904420565.1 Candidatus Pseudoscillospira faecavium | reverse complement strand
GCTTCTGCGGTGCCACCCGGCTTGACGGAACAATCCGCCCCCTTTGCGCGTACAATCATACGCTGCATTTTGCTAACGGAGATGCCAGCTCCGGCTTGCCTACTTTGGATTCGGCGCGCCCTCAAAAGCCCATTCGCCTGCGCTTCCCGTACTGCCCTTTCACCACCGGCAGCTCGCTGAACCGTTCCCTGCAGGGTACTTACGCTTTCTCAACGGTTTTGTTGCAACTACTTTAGCACGATAAAGGACCTGTGTCAAGAGGAAAATGAAAATTTTTGAAAAAATGTGCTCCGGCCGTTTGCAAGGCCGGAGCATCCTGTCAATTTTCGCTGTAATGTGCCAGGAACTGGCGTGTGCGCTCCATGCGCGGATGGTCGATTACCTGGTGCGGATCCCCCTGTTCCACAATCACGCCGCCGTCCATAAAGATGAGCTGGTCGGCCACATCCCGGGCAAACGCCATTTCGTGGGTAACAATGATCATTGTGGTGCGCTTTTCTGCCAAGGTGCGGATGACACGCAGCACCTCGCCGGTTAGCTCCGGGTCCAGGGCCGAGGTGGGTTCGTCGAAGCAGAGAATGTCCGGATGCAGTGCAAGCGCCCGGGCAATGGCCACGCGCTGCTGCTGCCCGCCGGAAAGCTGGTGAGGATAGTGATTGACCCGGTCTGCCAGGCCCATTTGGGCCAGCAATTCACGGCCGGCCTCTTCGATCTCGTTTTTGCTTTCGCCGGTTTCCTTGCTCATCAGCTCTCTGGCCAGAGTGACATTTTGCAGAGCAGTATATTGAGGAAAGAGATTGAAATTTTGAAATACCAGGCCAAAATGCAGCCGCTTGGTACGGATATCCTTTTCATAAGCGGCCTGGCTGTCAGCTGCGTTGAAGATAGTACTGCCACCTACAGAAATAGTGCCGCCATCGGGCTTTTCCAGGAAATTCAGGCAGCGCAGCAGCGTGGTTTTTCCGCTGCCGGAAGCGCCGATGATAGAGAGCGCCTGTCCCTGTTCCAAGGAAAAACTGATATCATTGAGCACAGCGGTGGAACCGAAATGTTTTTCCAGATGTGAAACTTCCAAAATTGCCATATCTGCGCCCTCCTTAGCGGAAATAACTGAGCCGGCGTTCAATATAGCCGAACAGGATCGTCAACACGCCGACAAACAGCAGGTAAAAAGCACCTGTGTAGAACAAAGGCCAGATCAAACCGCTGCTTTTCATGAAAGAATAACCGGTAAAGGTCAGCTCGTACACAGAGATGATGCGGGCCAGAGAGGTATCCTTGACCAGGGTGATGATCTCATTGGACATGGGAGGCACGATGCGCTTAATCATCTGCAGCAGGGTGATTTTGAAAAAAATCTGCCGTTTGGTCATGCCCAGTACTTCACCGGCCTCCCGCTGGCCGATGGGCACGCCCTGGATACCGCCGCGGTAGATCACGGAAAAATAGCAGGCATAGTTGATGGTGAAAGCCACCACGGTGGCGACCAGACGACCGTTGCCAATGTGGGCCCAGAGGTTGTGATCCAGAAGGCCGGGCACATAAAAGATGATTAGCAGCTGCAGCATCAGCGGCGTGCCGCGGATAATCCACACCACGGTGTTGAACAGCCAGCGCACCGGAGTCAGCTTGCTCATGGAGCCAAATGCCACAAGCAAACCCAGCGGCAGAGAAAACAGCAGCGTCAAGAAAAAGATCTCCATGGCGACCCACATGCCTTGGGCCAGGGTGACCGTAACGCTGACTAAGGTTGATAAATCAATCATTGCAGATTCCCCAATCGTTCTATTCTATCAATCTATAAAACCAACCAAAGGCAGAGAGCAAAAACCCTCTGCCTTTGAATTTTCTGTTGTGATACGCTTTACTCAGCAGGTACGACAACGACCTGTGCGTTCGAGAAATAGGGGTTGGTGCAGTTCATGGAAGAAGTGACCTCGTCGGTCAGTGTCATGCCGTTCCAAACTACATCGATGTTCTTGGAATCCAGCTCCATGATCTTCATATCCCAGTCGATGACCTTGAATTCAACGTCAACGCCCAGCTTTTCGCCGACCAATTTGGCCATGTCAGCATCAAAGCCGATCCAGTTGCCGTTTTCATCTTTATAATCCATGGGGGCAAATTCCGTGATGCCCACAATCAGCGTGCCTTTATCCTGGATGTAGGCCACATCGCCGTCTTCGGCGGGGGTAAACTCGGTGGGCTCGCCCTGCTCAATGAGGCGGTCAGCAGGAATTTGATAGGTGTCTGCCAGGGATGCCATGGTGCCGTCGGCATAGGCTTCGGCAAAAACATTGTTGATAAAGTCGGTCAAATCGCTGTCCTGGCGGCAGCCCACGCCGTATTCTTCTTCTGTGAGAGATTCGGTATAGGTCAGGTCGGGATAGCTGGTGCCTTCGCCGATCATGGCGCCGGCCATCAAAAGATCGATGATGGCGGCATCAGAGTTGCCGGAGTCCACTTCCATCAGTGCATCGGCCTGGGAAGAAACAGCGGTGTACTGATAACCGTTGGCGGTGGCGATCTCTTCGCCGGCGCTGCCGGCTTCCACGGCATAGGTCAGATCGGCTTCGTTGTCTGAACCGGTTTGGCCGCCGCTGCCGCAGGCAGCCAGAGAGCCCATCATGGCCAGCGCTAAAGCTGCAGCCCAAAGTTTTTTCATGCTTTTCATTCTCAAAATCCTCCATAGTGAAGCTTGGAATTCTGCTTCATTAATACGTTAGCAGTTTATCATATTAAATTATTTTTGTAAATATGGGCTTTCTCTGCAAGTGAGAGAATTGTGCCTTCCATTTTTGTGCAGTTTTGCTAAAGCAAGAAAATGGTCCCGAAAGAAGTCTCTTCCGGGACCTGAGAGAAGGGGGGAGATTATATGCCGCGCACAATTTTATAGTAGGATTTTGCAGTAATGGAATAAACTAGGGCATAGATTGCGCTGAATACCAGGAGTGTTGCTAGAGTACACAAGATGAACAGCGTGATGTCCGTCAGAGCAAACAGCATCAGGAGCTTGCGCACCATGGAAAAAGCCATCAGAATATGCAGAGTTGCAGCGGCCAGAGGCAGGAAAAAGACCAGGAGCACCTGTGCATTGATGGTTTCGCGCACCTCGCGCCGGCTCATGCCCACTTGCTGCATGATGGCAAAGCGCCGGCGGTCTTCATAACCCTCGCTGATCTGCTTGTAATAAATGATCAGCACTGTGGCGGCCAGGAACAGTACACCCAGGAAAATTCCCAGGAAGAGAAAACCGCCGTACATGGAATAAAATTCAATGGTATTTTGCTGGCGGCTCTGCACAGAAACAGAGGATTCTGTGCTGCTGAAGGCAGTGTTCAGCGTTTCATAGTAAGACAGTTTTTCTTCCTCTGTACCGTCCAAATCCAGATAAAGGGTCAGATCAGTGGAAAAAGTGCGGGTGGTATCCGGCGCGTCGGGCTCCAGGGTAACCAACTGATGCAAAACACTGTTATCGGACACTACCAGACCCGCATAGGCCATGTTGGAATAGAGACTGCGGCTCTGATCCAGAAAGGTGTCCAGCCGGCCCGCCACGCGGAAGGGCTGATCCTTGAGATAGATTGTGTTGGGCATGTCGCCTTCAGAGGTATAGATCAGCACTTCATCCTTTTGCAGTGCAGTATTCTGTCCGGTCAGGCGGTTATATTCCTCTGCGGTGATGACCGTAAAGCGATAAAGGGTGCCGGGCTGCTCGTCCTGATAGGAAAAGAGAAATGCGTTGCCGCTGAAAAGCGCATAAGAACTGGAAGAAACCAGATGGGATTGGGAGGTAATGGAGCGCCCGCTTTCTGCGGCGGATGTCTCTGCCTGCTGCAGCAGTGCTGAGAAGTCTGGATCGCTGCCGGTTTGGCATTCCTGGGTGATTTGAAGGTCATGGGGATACATGCGGTTCAGTGTGCCGTCCAGTCCGAGATACAGGCACACCGTGGTGGAGACGGTGACCAGTACCATGGTGGAGAGAATGCAGATGTTGGCCAGTCCAACGGCGTTTTGCTTCATGCGGTACAGCATGCCGGAAACGGCGGTAAAATGCTTTGGGTGATAATAGAAGTGCTTGTTGCGGCGCAAAGCTTTGAGTGCAGCAATGGACCCTGTGGTGAACAGGCAGAATGTACCAATAATAACCAGAAATACTGCCACAAAAAAGAGGGCCAGGGCGTCCACGGGCGTTTTGACCGTCAGAGCCAGGAAATAACCGCCCAGAAGCGTGAGTAAGCCGACAACAACCAGAGGCCATTTGACTCTGGGTTCACGTTCGCCGGCGCTGTCGCTGTGGAGCAGTTCAATGGGGTTGGCACGGCCGATGCGCACCAGATTGTATAAAAAAGTCAGCAGAAAAAGAATGCCGAAAAGAACGGCAGTCTGCACAATGCCGCTGGAGCTGATTTCAAAGCCAAAAGCTACAGGCAGACGTACCAGCCGCATCAACAGCAGCAGAAGAAATTTGGAAAGCAGAATCCCCACAGCGATGCCGCCTGCAATAGCACAAAAAGCGCACAGCAGCGTTTCCCAAAACATCAGGTGTGCAATGTGCCGCTTTTCCATACCGAGCACATTGTAGAGGCCCAATTCTTTTCGCCGGCGCTTCATTACAAAGCCATTGGCATACAGCAGCAAAATAATGGAAAAAAGGGCTACGATTCCTGTGCCGAGAATCATCAGGCTTTGCAGATATCCTGCGCCGCGGACACTGGCGACGATTTCGCTGCGGCTGAGGTAGACAACCATGTAATACATGGCTGCCGTGCCTCCGCAGGAAAGCAGATACGGCAGATAAAATTGGGCATTGCGCGTTACATTGACCAAAGCCAGGCGGGGATAAAATTTGCATTTATTCATGCACTTCACCGCCTTGCGCCAATACCGTCAGCGTATCGGAAATGCGGCCGAACATGACTTCCTGCGCCTCCTCGCTGCGGTAAAGCTGGTGATAAACCGCGCCGTCACGCAGAAAAAGCACGCGCTGGGCGTGGCTGGCAGCTCTGACGGAATGGGTTACCATGACGATCGTTTGACCATCGCGGTTGACCTGGGCGAACAGCTGCAGCAGGTTGTCGGCGCTGCGGGAGTCCAGCGCACCGGTGGGCTCGTCGGCCAGGATGAGCTGCGGATTTGTAATCAGGGCGCGGGCCACCGCTGCCCGCTGCTTTTGGCCGCCGGAAACCTCGTAGGGATATTTGTGCAGGAGCGGTTCCAGCCCCAGCTGTGCGGCGATGGGCTTCAGCTTTTTGCGCATGGCGGGGTAGCTTTCGCCGGACAGGACCAAGGGCAGAAAGATATTGTCCTCCAGGGAGAAGGTGTCCAGCAGATTGAAGTCCTGAAACACAAAGCCCAAATTCTGCCGGCGAAAAGCGGCCAGTTTTCCCTCCGGCACCTTGGTCAGATCTTTGCCGTTGAGCAATACTTCTCCGGCGGTAGGGCGGTCCAGTGCTGCAAGAATGTTCAAAAGGGTGGTTTTTCCGCTGCCGGATTCGCCCATGATGGCTACATATTCCCCCTGCTCCACAGAGAAGCTGACATTGGTCAGGGCATGTACCTGATTGCCGCCGAAGCGGGGCACATATGTTTTTTTCAAATGGTTGACTTCCAGAAGAGCCATGAAAACGCCTCCTTGTTGGGTTTGTACCTACAGCATAGCAGGCGCTGCGGCTCCTTGCCATCGCATTGGCTTACACTTTGTCCGGCACAGCTTACAGTTTTGTAAGATTGCGGATTATTCTGCCAGAGAAGCATCCTGTTCAAAATTTAAGTATACGCGCGTGCCGCTTCCGGGAACTGAAGTAATGGTCAGGGTGTGGTTCAGCTGATCCATAATCCGGCGGCAAAGATACAGGCCTATGCCTGTGGATTTTTTGCCTGCACGGCCATTGTAGCCGGTAAATCCCTTTTCAAACACCCGCGGCAGATCTTCGCCGCGGATGCCGATGCCATTGTCTGCGATGACCAGGCAGGGGCCATCTTTCAGGATGCGGATGCGCCCGCCCTCCGGCGTGTATTTCAAGGCGTTGGAAAGCAGCTGCTCGATGACAAAGGCCAGCCATTTTTCATCGGTGAGCACGGAAAGCTGCGTTTCCTGAAAGGAGAGGGAGATTTTCTTGAGGATGAAAAGCCTTGCATATTTGCGTAGGCAGGCGCGCACAATGTCATCCAGGCGGCAGCGGCGGAAAAGGTAATCCGTGCTGTCGCTGCCCAGACGCAGATAAGAGAGCACCATCTCCACATACTGTTCGATTTTAAACAGCTCAGCTGAGAGTTCCCGGCTGTGGGCACTGGTATTTTGCTGAAGCAGCAGCTGCATGGCGGCGATGGGCGTTTTGATCTGATGGGCCCACAGGGTGAAATATTCCGTGAGGTCCTGATAGCGGCTTTCGTTTTTGGCGCTCAGGGCGGCGCGGTGGGCGCATACCGCTGTGAGCAGAGTCTGGTAGTCCGCTTCCAGAGGGCTTTCCGGCTCCGGCAGGGAAAAAGCGGCGTTTTCCGTGCATATCAGCAGTGCGCGGAGGGTGCGGTGCCTGCGGCAAAAGCGGGTAAAATCCCATATACATCCTGCGCCGGCCAGAAGAAAACATAAACACAGGGCATAGAGCATGCCCTCCAGCGGCATGGCGTACAACAGGAAAACAGCGCAGAAGAGGGAGAGAAAGAGCAGCTGCATCAGCAGCATGCGTTTTCGCTGGCGCAGATAGGCCCGCACAGAAAGGTCATTCCACAAGATAGCCCACGCCTTTCTTTGTATGGATAAAATCATGCAGCCCGGCCTGCTCCAATTTTTTGCGCAGCCGGTTGACGTTCACGCTCAGGGTATTTTCGTCCACAAAGCTGTCGGATTCCCACAGGGCTTCCATGATGGCGTCGCGCGCAATAATGCGGCCCCGGTTTTCCATCAGGAGGCGCAGGATTTTATATTCGTTGCGGCTCAGGCTGATGCGCGTATTGTCATAAAGCAGTGTGGCATCGTCCAGGTTCAGCACCGCGCCGCCGCAGGAAACGAGGTTGGCTGCGGTGGAAAAATCGTAGCTGCGCCGCAAAAGCGCCTGGATTTTAGCGGTGAGCACCATCAAGTCAAAGGGCTTGGCGATAAAATCATCCCCGCCCATCTGCATGGCCATGACGGCGTTCATGTGATCCGAGGCCGAGGAGAGAAAAAGAATTGGCACATTGGAGCGCTTGCGGATTTCTGTGCACCAATGATAGCCATTGAAAAAAGGCAGAGAGATATCCAGCAGGATCAGCTGGGGGGCAAAAGACTCCATTTCCTCCAAAATATGTTCAAAATCCTGAGCGCATTGGGCGATGTAGCCCCACTGGGCCAAATGCTCCCGCAAAACCCGTGCGATCACGGCGTCATCTTCTACAATCCATATGCGATACATCCGGTGCGGCCTCCCCTGTGACAGCAGTTTGCATGTTTGGAGCATAGCACCCGCCCGCGCGCCTTGTCAATGTGGAGCCGGGGGAGTTTAGAGAAATCTTAAAAAATCCGGAAGAGACGCCTTGACATTGTTCATATCTCTTTTATAATAGTTATGAACAATAATTACTTTAGATAACTATATGGGAGGAGGATCATCAGAATGGAATTGTCTTTGGTGCGGGATTTGCTGGCATCGTTTCATGAGGCAAGGCGGATTACGGAGCTGATGCCGCAGCTGCCTGCGGGGATGTCGCCGCGCCATATTGCTGTGATTGACACCATCCATCAACTGAGCTGCGGCGGGAGCGGAGTAAAAGTCAGTGACGTCAGCCGGGCGATGAGCGTTACCCGCCCGAGCATTACAAAACTGATCGGTGAGCTGGAGCAGCTGAGTGTGGTGCAGAAAACCGCCGGAACCGAAGATAAGCGGGTGGTCTGGGTTCAGCTGACAGCGCTGGGCGAGCGCTATTATGAACACTATGTTTACCGCTATCACAGCTGGCTGGCCGAACGCTTTTCCGAGCTGGAGCCGGAACAGCTGCGCATCACGGCAGAGACCATTCGCCGGGTGCACAGCATTATGGAGCGGGAAACCATGCCGGCGGTGGATGAGGGCGGCATGCAGACATACAATTGAGCAGAAAGGAAGCACAAAAACCCATGGCATTTGAAAAAAAGATCGACGCAAAATTGATATTGTCCGTTGTAGCGGCGGGCATCATGTCCTTTTCCGGTGTTGTGGTGGAAACGGCCATGAATGTGACGTTTCCCACGCTGATGGAGGAATTTTCCGTTGGCACTTCCACGGTGCAGTGGATTACAACGGGATATCTTTTGGTGCTGGCGCTGGTCATTCCGGCCTCCTCTTATCTGAAGCGCCGCTTTCCCATGAAGGCCCTGTTTATTGCGGCAAATTTGCTGTTTCTTGCCGGCACAGTGCTGGCGTGGGCAGCGCCGGCGTTTTCCATGCTGCTGCTGGGGCGCATCATTCAGGGCGTCGGCACCGGCATTGCCCTGCCGCTGATGTTCAACATCGTGCTGGAACAGGTGCCGGAAAAGAAACTGGGGCTGATGATGGGCGTGGCGTCCCTGATCACGGCGGTGGCGCCGGCGGTGGGGCCGTCCTTTGGCGGGATGATTGTGCAGCACTTTGGCTGGCGCACGATTTTTGCGGCGCTGCTGCCGCTGTTGGTGTTGTCCTTTATTTTCGGTGTCCCATCCATCCGCCAGGTGACACCCGTGCAAAAGGCGCCTTTTCAGTGGTTGGACTATCTGCTGCTGGCTTGTGGGTTTTCCTGCTTCATTTTTGCGCTCAGCAATGCTTCCGGCGCGGGTTGGGCCAGCGCGGAAGTCGTGGGCCTGTTTATGGCCAGTCTGCTGGCGCTGGGGCTGTTCTGTTTTCGCTCGCTGCGCGCAGCGCAGCCGCTGCTGCGGGTGCAGGTGCTTGGCTGCGGTCCCTTTGCGCTGCATGTGCTGGCCATTGTTTTGGTGCAGCTGATTTGCCTGGGCCTTGGTTTCCTGATTCCCAACTATGCACAGCTGGTTTCCGGCATGAACGCTTTTGCTGCGGGGTGCCTGCTGCTGCCTGGCTGTCTTTTGGGCGCAGCGCTGGCGCCGGTCAGCGGCCGGATTTTAGATCGTTTTGGCGCAAGAAAACCAATTTTGCTGGGCAATGTGGCCATTGTGGCCGCGGCAATCTGCTTTGGCCTGTTTGCAAAAACATTGACGGCGCCTTTGATTATTGCCATTTATATCTGCTTTGCCTTTGGCCAGGGCTGCACGATGGGTAATTCCATGACCAATGGGCTGCGGCAGCTGCCTGCGGAATGGAATGCGGATGGCAATGCGGTGATCAATACGCTGCAGCAGCTGGCGGGTGCCGTCGGCACGGCGGTGGTCAGCACTATGGTAGCATCCGCACAGGCGCGCATGGAGGGCGATTTTGTCCTGGGCACCATGCTGGGCAGCCAATCAGCCTTTTTACTGCTGGCTGTTTTGGCGCTGGGGGTGCTGGCATCTTCGCTGGGAGCGTTTTATCTGGCAAACCGTCAGCGCAGCCTGCGGCCCACTGCCAAAATGCAGGAAGAGAGCTGACAAAGAGAATTTGATTGAAACAAACAGAAAGGCATCGGATGGAGAAATGCTATCCGGTGCTTTTTTTGTGCAGCGGAGAAATTGCAGATGGTTTTCTGCGGTGAAATTTGCTATACTGAAACAGGAAATTTGGAAAAAATCTGGGAAAAAGCTTGACTGTCAAGTCCCTTGATACCTGATACTGAGGGCGAAAGGCGGGAGATGCACTATGACAATCAAGGAACTGGAAGAAAAGACGGGGCTTGCCCGGGCCAATATCCGCTATTATGAGCAGCAGGGGCTGGTGCACCCGGTGCGGCGGGAAAACGGTTACCGGGACTATTCCCAGCAGGATCTGCAGGCCCTGGGAAAAATCAAGCTGCTGCGCCATTTGGGGCTCAGCATTGAAACCATCCGAACGGTGCAGGCGGGGGAACTGACGCTGAGCGCAGCGCTGGCGGAGCGGGAAGAAGAGCTGAGCCGTGAATCTGCCATGCTGGCGCGGGAAAAATTGGTGTGCGGCGAACTGCGCCGCCGCCAGGTGGACTATGATGCCCTGGAGCCGGAGGGCTATCTTGCCCAGCTGGAAGCGGAGGAAACCGCGGCGGGCAACGCCTGGACTGTGCCGCGGCCGGAAACGGGCGATGTGATTGTACCGTTGCGCCGTCCTTGGCGGCGCTTTTTTGCCCGGAACCTGGATTGGATGCTCTATGGCTGGCTATGGAACTTTTGCGTGGTATATATTTTACATATCGGACCGATGCCAGAGGGTGTGGAACGTGTTTTGCAATGGTGTATGGCGGTGTTGTTGATGCTTTTGCTGGAGCCGCTGTTGTTGAGCCGGTGGGGCACTACACCGGGTAAATGGTTTTTTGGCCTTCGGATTACCGATGTCTGTGGGCAAAACCTCACTTATGACCAGGCGCTGCGCCGTACATGGTGGGTTTTGATGCAGGGTATGGGATTGAATGTGCCCGGCTTGAATCTCTATTTTCCATGGAAAAGTTACGAGCGCTGTATGGCTGGGATCCCGGCTGCTTGGGAGGAAAATACGGTGTGTACCATGCGCGGTACCAGAGCCTGGCGCACAGTGGCATTTTGTGCGCTTTGTGCAGGGCTACTATGCAGCGGTTTTTGGATTGCTGCGCAGCAGCTCACTGTGCACAGCAAAGGTGGTGTGCAGACGAAACAGGCGTTCATTGCAAGCTGTAATCGGAGTGTGCAGTTGGACGATGCAGGAGAAGAGCGACCCTACCGCTTGTTTCTCAACAGCAATGGGCAATGGCAGGTGACGGATGAAGCCCTGATGGAATATCCCTACACGTCTCCGGCGGGGTATGGTGCTCCTATGGAATATGAAATCCTGGTGGGAGAAGATTACGGCGTAGACGGTGTGCAGATTGCCATAAAGGGCGGTGATGAACTTTATGTAGATGATCTGATTCGTCAGACGTGGTATTCTTATGAGGCATTACGCTCTGAGCAGGGAAGTTTTTGTGGGGCGCTGGCAGTAACAAGGGACTACTATAAAGTCGTTTCTGTGCCAGAATTTTTTATGACCGGCGGCAGCGGCATCGCGGGTAATGTGCGCATTGACTGTCAGGTGGACAGCGCGGGAGTGGAGATGTGTGATGTTACGGGACGCATTGGAATCGGTACGGAGTTTTATGATGGATATGCTCTGCGCCGCAGTCAAACCTGGAATGCAGCCGAAGAAGATTGGGATGTATACGAAGGAGAGCCTTTCTACCATTGCACTGTCACCTTGACGTTGGTGGACTGATGCTGTTCTCTTTGACAATCGCCGCCAAATGGTGTAGCTTTATAGAAAATACGAAGTGAGAGGGGAAAACCCATGAGCTCTATTCTGGATTACGATACTGTGGCGCTGGACGAGCAGGAGCCTGCGCTGGTTATCATCGATCAAACCCTGCTGCCGGGGGAGATCAAACTGCTGCATTTGACAAAACAAAACGAAATTTGGGAGGCGATTCGCACGCTGCGGGTGCGCGGCGCGCCGGCCATCGGCGTGGCGGCGGCTATCGGGCTGTATCTGGCAGCGCGGGAAATTGAGACCGAGGAGCGCGCCGCTTTTCTTGATGCACTGCACATGGCGGCGGAGTATCTGAATTCCGCCCGGCCCACGGCGGTCAACCTTTCCTGGGCCCTGGCGCGCATGGAACGCGCGGCGCGGGACTTTCAGGGGAATGTGGCTGCCTGTAAGGAGCGGCTGCGCTGGGAATGCCAGGCCATTTGGGCGGAGGATATCGACGTGTGCCGCCGGCTGGGAGAAAATGGACTGACGCTGGTCAAGCCCGGCGCGGGCCTTTTGACCCACTGCAACGCCGGCCAGCTGGCCACGGTGCGCTATGGCACGGCCACGGCCCCCATGTATCTGGGCCAGCAGCGGGGCTATCACTTCCGTGTGTATTGCGATGAAACCCGCCCGCTGCTTCAGGGCGCCCGGCTGACCAGCTTCGAGTTGTCCTCTGCGGGCATCGACACCACGCTGATCTGCGACAATATGGCGGCCTCTGTGATGAAAAAGGGGCTGATCGACGCGGTGTTCGTGGGCTGCGACCGGGTGGCGGCCAACGGCGACGCTGCCAACAAGATCGGCACTCTGGGCGTGGCGATTCTGGCAAAGCGCTTCGGCATCCCTTTCTATGTGGTGGCGCCGTCGTCCACCATCGATCTGAATACGCCCACCGGCGAAGAGATCATCATTGAAGAGCGCGATGGCGATGAAATTTGTGAAATGTGGTATGAACAGCGCATGGCGCCGGCAGGCATCAAGACTTGGAATCCGGCCTTTGACGTGACGGATCATGATTTGATTGACGCCATCGTAACGGAATACGGCGTGGCCCGTGCGCCCTACGACGTTTCCCTGCGGGAAATCTTCGCAAAGAAGGAGGCGGCGCGAAAATGACGGCATACCCTACCGATGAAGAGGCCCGGGACCTCCTGATCCGGGTGGGCCGCCTTTTGTATGAAGAGGGGCTGAACACCGGAACCGATGGCAACTTCAGCTGCCGGGTGGACGGCGGCGCGCACCTGTGGACCACTTGCTCGGGCAGCGCCAAGGGCTTTCTCACCGAGGCCGAT
>CAJFVV010000024.1 GCA_904420565.1 Candidatus Pseudoscillospira faecavium | reverse complement strand
GGCCTAAAAATCCTTTGAAGGGCATATCGATGAAGTCCCTGGTGTTTGCTTCTTACGCCCAGTTTGGGGTGGATGCTGGGGGTTAAGGTTTGCGGGCGACTTGCAATGGCATGCAAATTCGACCCGCTTTCCGTGGAGACCTGCTCTTGTGATGAGCCAAGGGAAACCCGGAATGGGCTTGTGACTCATTACGAAGCAGGGTGAAACCTGCAATGTGGTGCGGAAGGGACGACTCCGTCCCCTATCGCTATGTGCAGAGTAGCCTGCCTTGAGTGGGTGTGGTGGATGCGAGATCTACGCATGGAATCCCCGGCCAGGGAGGCCGTGCGATTGCTTGCTGAAACCACAGTTGCAAAAGAGGCTAAGAAATGAGCTGGCTGCCGTGGAAAACACCTAGGCTGTCGATTCGTGGGCATCAGAAGGATTGCAGTGCGGACTAAGTGGCAATCGGGTCGCAATGTCGGTGACGCATTGACGCGGGGCTTAAAGGGAAACCGCCGAGTGGAAACGCGAGGTGCTCCACGGGGAAATCCTACCCGTACCTAAGCCGTAAGATTTACTTCTGATGTTGCCGTCTGTTTAGTTTTCTCATGTGTTTTATGATTTAGGAGGACTTCAAGTGGATAACCCTAAAACGGGCAAGGTGAAAAAGCAGACACCGGCAGAAAAGGGAAAGCAAAAACGGGACTATTGGGTTCCCAAAATTTTTTTGATGTCGATTATTATTTCAGCAATGTTCAGTCTGGTTTCTTCCAATGTGCTCGAAGGCGCCGGCTATTTTATTGCTTTTTCGCTGCTGGCGGCTTTTATTTTGATTGGTATTTTATTTGATATTGTCGGTGTTTCGGTTACTGTGGCCGATGAACGTCCCTTTCATTCCATGGCGGCACACGGAGAAAAAAGCGCTGCTTGTGCGCTGCGGCTGATCCGAAATGCAGAGAAGGTCAGCAATGTATGCAACGATGTGGTGGGCGATATCGCCGGTATTGTCAGCGGTTCCACGGCTGCGGTCATCGTATCCAAACTGTGCAGCGCATTTCGTTTGGATTCAGTGATGCTTTCTCTGTTTATTTCTGCGCTGGTATCCGGTCTTACCATCGGAGGAAAAGCCATTGGCAAGAAGATTGCCATTAACAACAGTACACAGGTTGTGCATACAGCTGCACGCGTGCTCCATGTAATTCGGCGGAAATGATATACTGCAGTGATGTTTTTGGAAAGCAGTAAAGGTGAGCGCAATGAAATCTGAAATTTTGGAACACATCTCCGGTCCTGAAGATGTGAAAAAATTATCACAGGAAGAATGTCAGCACCTATGTGAAGAGCTGCGTGCTTTTTTATTGGCATCCGTTTCAAAGACGGGCGGCCATCTTGCCTCCAATTTAGGTGCGGTGGAGTTGACAGTTGCAATTCATCGTGTCTTTGATACGGCGCGGGATCGCCTGGTGTTTGACGTTGGGCATCAGTGTTATGTGCATAAAGCTTTAACGGGGCGGCGCGAGCTGTTTTCAACGCTTCGGAAATTTGAGGGTTTATCTGGATTTCCTAAACCATATGAGAGTATACATGATGCATTTATTGCCGGGCATGCATCCAACTCCGTTTCTGTAGCTTTGGGAATGGCAAGAGCGAGAACACTGCGCGGAGCAGATTATTGTGTTCTTGCTGTGATTGGCGATGGTGCCTTAACCGGCGGCTTGGCTTATGAAGGACTGAATAATGCAGGGGCTTCCGGGGAACCGCTCATTCTCATATTAAATGACAATGGCATGTCCATCAGCCGGAATGTGGGCGGTGTGGCCAGTCATCTTGCAAGGATCCGCACCCGTTCCGGCTACTATCGGTTTAAAAAGATTTATCATAATACAGTGCATCATTTGCCGGGCGGAAAAACCATTTACCGGATTGTACATCGCTGTAAAACGAGTCTGAAGAAAGCACTGTGGCCCTGCAGCTTTTTTGAGGATATGGGATTTCAGTATCTCGGTCCGGTGGATGGGCACAACCTGGACCAGCTTTTTCATGTGCTGAGCTGGGCAAAAGAGCTGCACGCACCGGTTGTGGTTCATGTCAATACTGTTAAGGGTAAAGGCTATTCTTTTGCAGAGGAAAACCCGGATAAATTTCATGGAATTTCTGCATTTGATCCGCAAACCGGCTTGACACTGAAACCATCAGGTGAAAATTTCAGCAAAATCTGCGGAAAAACACTCTGCGATCTTGCGCAGAGAGATGCGCGGGTATGCACGATTACAGCTGCTATGGAATCCGGAACCGGGCTTGATCGTTTTGCCCAGCACTATCCGGAGCGTTTTTTCGATGTTGGCATTGCAGAGGGGCACGCTGTTGCCATGGCTGCAGGCATGGCTTCCCAGGGAATGATCCCTGTTTTTGCGGTGTATTCCAGCTTTTTGCAGCGTGGTTATGATATGCTGCTGCATGATGTGGCATTGATGCAGCTGCATGTTGTTTTCGCAGTGGATCGCGCCGGATTGGTGGGAGAGGATGGCGAAACCCACCATGGCGTCTTTGATGTCGGGTATCTCAGCCAGGTACCGGGTATGACGATCTATTGCCCATCCAGTTTTGCGGAGATGCGCGACATGATTGAGCGCGCTGTCCTGGAGGAGCGAGGCCCTGTGGCTGTGCGCTATGCCCGCGGAGGGGAAGGCGTTTATCATGGGTTGTCTCGTGGTGCGTCAGAGTGCTGCCGGCAGGGAACAGATTTCACTTTGCTCACTTATGGAACGATGATCAATGAAGTTCTGGAAGCAGCCGGCCTTCTGGAGATAGAAGGAATTGCTGCAGAAATTCTGAAATTGAATACTATTCAGCCTTTGGATATAGACGCGATTGAGGCTTCTGTTCGCAAAACGAATGCACTGCTGGTGCTGGAAGAATGTGTAGAAGGCGGCTGTGTCGGACAGCGGATTGCATCGATGCTTTCTCAGCGCGGGTGTATTCCGGAGCATTTGATTTTAAAAAATCTTGGTGCTGCATTTACAGCACAGGGGAGCGTTGCGCTGTTGCGTCAGAGTATGGGATTGAATGGAGCGGGTATTGCTGCAGCGGTGAAGGAGGCATTGCATCGTGGCAAAGAAACGTCTTGATGTATTAGTAACGGAACGTGGATTGGCCGAAAGCAGGCAAAAAGCCCAGGCGATGATTATGGCAGGACAGATTTTTTCGGGAGACCGCCGCCTGGAGAAAGCCGGTATGCCTGTGGATGAAGCAATTGCGCTGGAGGTTCGCGGTCAGGCACTGCGCTATGTGGGCCGCGGCGGATTGAAACTGGAAAAGGCTATGGAAGTTTTTCCCATCGATTTACATGGAAAAATTACAGCAGATATTGGCGCTTCCACTGGAGGCTTTACGGATTGCATGCTGCAAAACGGTGCGGCTAAAGTCTATTCTGTGGATGTAGGATATGGAGAGCTTGCCTGGAAACTGCGCAGCGATGAACGCGTGGTCGTTTTGGAGCGGACGAATGCACGCTATCTCGATCGTGAGCAGATTCCGGATGCGCTGGATTTTGCGTCAATTGACGTGTCCTTTATCTCTTTGAAACTGATTTTACCGGCGGTATGTGCACTGATGAAAGAAGGCGCTCATATGGTAACACTGGTCAAGCCGCAGTTTGAAGCAGGACGTGAATTGGTGGGGAAAAAAGGAATTGTCAGGGATCCCAAAGTCCATTTGATGGTGCTGGAACAATATCTGAAAAATGCAGCGGATGCAGGATTCTCAGTGCTGGATATCACTTATTCACCTATCACCGGGCAGGAAGGAAATATTGAATATCTTGGTTTTCTGCAAAAGGGACCTGGCAGTGATGCCGTATCTCTGGATCTGACAAAAATCATTGATGCAGCGCATACTGCGCTGAAAGGTTGAATTCCATATGAAAAAAGTCGTTTTATGTCCGAATCCTTACCGCGATCGCCAACTGCATATGACAAGAGAAGTGATTCAAATTTTGCGGGAAATGGGGATTGAAAGCGCCATTAGTCTGCCGTTTGCGCAAGAGACAGCAGAAGTGCCGAAAGATCTTGTCTACCAACCGCTGAAAACGGCTATGAAACGTGCGGATATTATGATTGCTTTTGGCGGAGACGGGAGCATTTTACATTTGGCAAAGACAGCTGCCATGCATCGGCTGCCGATTCTTGGCATCAATCTTGGCAATCTCGGATATATTGCAGAACTGGAAAGTACGGATCTCCCGTTGCTTCGGCGGCTGAATGATGCTGATTTGCAGTATGAAGAGCGCATGATGCTGAATGTGCGTGTCTTTCGGGAAGAAAAGCAGGTTTATTCGACTACTGTGCTGAATGATGCGGTTATTACCAAAGGTGCAGTAGCACGTGTGATCAAACTGCAGCTGTATCTGAATCAAAAAGAATTTATTTGCCAGGGAGGTGACGGCATGATCTTTGCCACTCCCACAGGGTCTACGGCCTATTCTTTATCTGCAGGCGGCCCCATCGTGGATCCTGTTGCCCAGAATATTTTGATTACCCCTATATGTGCCCATTCATTGATGGCATCCTCTTATGTACTGGGACCGGAGCAGACGGTAGAAATTCGCTCTGTGCGCAATGGAAATAAAACGGTTTATTTATCTGCTGATGGCGGGAAGGCATTTTTGCTCAAAGAGAGTGACCGTGTGGTCATTGGAAAATCGAAATATGTGACGAAGCTGGTGAAATTGAAAAATCGAAGTTTTTATGAAATTTTACGCAGCAAAATGGCAAATCGGGAGATGAGAACATGAAAACGAAACGCCAGGAAAAAATCTTGGAAATTATTGCGGAAAAGCCGATTGAAACGCAGGAGCAGTTATTGGAGGCATTGAAAGAGGCCGGTATGCATGTAACACAGGCAACCATCTCCAGAGATATGAAGGAGCTGCATTTGATCAAAGAGCAAACCGGCCGTGGAAGCTATCATTATGTTGCGTCCGTGCATAAAGCGACTTTTCATAACGCTGGAAAGCTCCGTACTATTTTCCGGGAGAGTGTGAGCAGTTTTGATTGCGCACAGAATATCGTTGTGCTGAAAACAATGCCCGGTTTGGCATCTGCGGCATGCGCGGCGCTGGATCATATGAATATCAGTGTTTTGGTAGGATCGCTGGCGGGCGATGATACGGTGCTGCTCATTATGCGTGACAATGAAAGCGCTCTTCATTTTTGTGAGGATATCCGAAAAATGATTGAATGATGGAAAGGAGTGCTGCTCCATGCTGATGCTTTTGCATATTGAAAATATTGCGGTCATTGAAAAAGCAGACATTACCTTCCAAAACGGCTTCAACGCACTGACGGGTGAGACTGGCGCCGGAAAATCCATTGTGATCGATGCGCTGGGGGCTGTTTTAGGACAGCGCATTTCCCGGGATTTGGTGCGCACCGGTGCGGAGCATGCTGTTGTCAGTGCAGTTTTTTCCAATGTGGATCCGTGCCTTTCCGTTTTTGCTGAGCAGGGAATCGAACCGGATGAGGAAGGCTCTTTATTGCTGCAGCGCGATATCCAGGCAGATGGAAAATCCGTTTGCCGAATCAATGGACGACCATGCACTGTTTCACAGTTGAAGCAGCTCGGTGCTGGCCTTTTGAATATTCATGGCCAGCATGATAGTCAGCAACTGCTGGATGAGCGGGAGCATCTTCGCTATTTAGACAGCTTTGGGATGACGGATGAGAAAAAAGAACATTATACACAGGCATATGAAGCCATGCGGACGCTGCAGCGCAAAATGGAAAGCATCCGCATGGATGATCTTGAGCGTGAACGCAGAATTGATGTGTTGCAGCACGAAATTGAGGAATTAGAGCATGCGCAGCTAAAGGAAGGAGAAGAGGAAGGGCTTTTGGAGCGGCGCAATTTGCTGCGCAACAGCGAGAAATATATTTCTGCCATTGAAGGAGCAGATTATTGCCTGAATGGCGGAGAAGAGAGCAATGGTGCGGTATCTTTGGTGATGGAAGCAGAAAATGCCCTTTCCAGTGTGCGCCAATTTGGCGATACTTTTTCTGAGCTGCTTGGCCGGCTTGTGGATGTGCGCCATGAGCTGTATGATATTGCAGAAACGGTACGGGACCAAAAAGAACAGTTTGAATTTTCACCGGAAGAATTGGATGAGGTGGAAGGTCGTATTGATCAGCTTTATCGTCTGAAGAAAAAATACGGTCCCACGGTGGAAGACATGATTCAATATTTGGCGCATGCTCAGAAAGAGCTGGATGAAATCCAGTACGCAGACGATACATTTGCACGGTTGGAGAAAGAATTCCGTGCAGCAGAGCGAACAGCCAGAGCTGCGGCTGAGGCACTTTCGCAGGCGCGTCACGCCGCGGCGGAGCAGCTGCAAGCAAGAATTCTCTCGGAACTGCGGGATTTGAATATGGGAAAAGTCCAGTTTGAAATTCAGTTTATGGAAAAATCCTTGGAGCGTGATGGGCAGGATCAGGTCCAATTTTTGATGTCGGCTAATGCAGGGGAGGCGTTGCGTCCCATCCAAAAGATTGCATCCGGCGGCGAACTGGCACGCATTATGCTGGCACTGAAAAATGTGTTGGCGGAAAATGATCGTGTGGGCACATTGGTATTTGACGAAGTGGACACTGGGGTGTCCGGGCGTGCAGCGCAGAAGGTTGCTGAAAAAATGGCTTCTGTTTCACGGCGCAAGCAAGTGTTGTGTGTCACACATTTGCCGCAGATTGCGGCGATGGCCGATGCACATTTTTCTGTGGAGAAAGGGGAGTCAAAGGGAAGAACCTATACAAAGGTTACATGTCTCGACCACGAGCAGAGAAAAGCAGAACTTGCACGGCTGACCGGCGGTGCGCAAATCACCGATGCACTGTTGAAAAGCGCCGGGGAAATGCTGGATGCTGCAGAGCAATACCGCGCATCTCTGTCGAAACAATGCTAAATGAAACCAGGCGCAGCAGGCGATCACTTGAAATCACCTGCTGCGCCTGGTTTTACTTCCCAGCATTTTCCATTTGGTTTTCCTTGCTTTTTAGGGAGCTTTTTGATACCATATATCGGAATTCAGATATTTGTGCGATGTTAGAGAGAAGAAAGGGGATTTTTATGAAAGAAAATTCGGCAGGACAGCAGCCTGTCTATGATGCGCGTGTGCTGGGAAAGCCGAAAATGGCAATTTTGGGCCTGCAGCATATGTTTGCCATGTTCGGTGCAACGGTTTTGGTACCCATTTTGACTGGAATGTATTATATGGAAAACGGCGTTTCCTATGGACTTTCTATCCAGGTTACCCTGTTGTTTGCAGGACTGGGCACGTTGTTTTTTCATTTGTGCAGCAGGTTTCAGGTTCCCGCTTTTTTGGGATCATCCTTTGCGTTCCTAGGCGGGTTCCAAACCATTGCGACACTGGATACCGGTATTTTTGCAGGCATGCCCATGAGCGAACGCCTGCCATATGCCTGCGGCGGCATTGTTGTGGCAGGACTGCTGTATCTGGTGCTGGCGTTGATCATTAAAACCGTTGGTGTCCACCGCGTAATGCGCTTTTTGCCACCGGTAGTTACCGGGCCGATCATCATTTGCATTGGTTTAACATTGGCGCCTTCAGCAGTGAGCAATGCCTCAACCAACTGGTTCCTGGCATTGGTAGCTTTGGCTGTGATTATTGTTTTTAATATCTGGGGCAAAGGAATGTTCAAGATTATCCCCATTTTGATGGGTGTTCTCATTTCTTATGGCGTGGCTCTTATCATGCATACTATGGGAGTGACGAACCCGGACGGCAGTGCCATTCTGAATTTTGCAGATGTCGCTGCGGCTTCCTGGATTGGCCTGCCCCCGGTGGAACTGTGTAAATTTGATATTACGGCCATCCTTGTGATGGCACCGATTGCGTTGGCGACGATGATGGAGCATATCGGTGATATGTCTGCCATTTCGGCGACGGTTGGAAAGAACTTTTTAGCCAACCCCGGTCTGCACCGCACATTGATCGGGGACGGTATTGCGACTTCCCTGGCCGCACTGTTTGGCGGACCGGCCAACACGACATATGGCGAAAACACAGGCGTTTTGGTCCTTTCCAGAGTATATGATCCCCGTGTCATCCGTCTTGCGGCGTTTTATGCGATCATTTTAAGTTTTATTCCTAAATTTGCAGATGTCATTGCTTCCATGCCTGCTTCGATCATTGGCGGCGTCAGTTTTATGCTGTACGGTATGATTTCAGCTATTGGCGTGCGCAATGTGGTAGAGAGCAAGGTGGATTTCACCAAATCCCGCAATTTGATTATTGCTGCAGTGATTTTGGTTTGCGGTTTGGGTTTTTCCTCCGGGCTGACTTTTACTGTGGTAGGCACGTCAATTACACTGACCGGTTTGGCAGTAGCTGCCATTGCTGGGATTTTGCTCAACGCGATTTTGCCGGGCAACGATTATGTCTTTGAAGACAGAGAATCTGATTAAAAGCAGAGGCGGCAGGCGACCAGCCTGCCGCTTTCTTTAATGAATGGGATAGGAAAGATTTCCTTTCAGCAATCCCACTGCCCGCTCAGCATAATATCGCGGAAAACGGTGAATAGAGGGCAGGTGTATCCTTGCTTGAAAATAAATCATAGCAGGGGAGTTGACAAAACCGAAAGAAATATGGTATAGTCCTCTCATTAGCGATGAAAGGGATTAGTAACAATGTCATTGCCTGCACAGAGAGCTTCCGTTTGCTGAGAGGAAGAGAGACGTGCTTTGTGAATACACCCTCGAGCTGCCGCCTGAACGTATCCATTGCCGGTAGGGTGGGCCGGGTGCGCCCGATAGCGCGCAGCCTGTGTGATTGCACGGCGTAAGGCCGAAAGACGTGAGTTTTCGGCGAAGCAGAGGTGGTACCGCGTTTCGTTCCATTGACGCCCTCTGTCCCGATAGGGACAGGGGCGTTTTTTTGTTTTGCGTCTCTGGGAAACGGTGGTGGTTTTTGACATCGCCGATGCGCCCTGTCGGAGGAATCAAAAAAAGAAAAAGGAGAATGCGTATGACCTGCTATGAAGAACTGAAAGCCCGTGGCTTGATTGCCCAGGTTACCAATGAAGAAGAGATTTCCAAAATGATTGATGCGGGCAAAGCTGTTTTTTATATCGGCTTTGACTGCACTGCGGACAGTTTGACCGCTGGCCATTTTATGGCGCTGACATTGATGAAACGCCTGCAGATGGCGGGCAACAAGCCCATTGCCCTGATTGGCGGCGGCACCACCATGATCGGTGATCCCTCCGGCCGTACGGATATGCGAAAGATGCTGACCCGCGAGGACATTGCTCACAACGCAGAGTGTTTCAAACGTCAGATGGAGCGTTTTATCGAATTTGGTGACGATAAGGCCATGATGCTCAACAATGCCGACTGGCTGCTGAATCTCAACTATGTTGAATTGCTGCGGGAAGTGGGCGCCTGCTTTTCCGTCAATAATATGCTGCGTGCAGAATGCTATAAGCAGCGCATGGAAAAAGGCCTGTCTTTCCTGGAATTCAATTATATGATCATGCAGTCTTATGACTTTTATTATATGTTCCAGCACTATGGCTGCAATATGCAGTTCGGCGGAGATGACCAATGGTCCAATATGCTGGGCGGCACTGAATTGATTCGTCGTAAGCTGGGCAAAGATGCGCATGCAATGACTATTACGCTGCTGACGGATTCCCAAGGGAAAAAGATGGGGAAAACTGCTGGAAATGCGGTTTGGCTGGATGCGAATAAGACATCACCTTATGACTTTTACCAGTATTGGCGCAATGTTGACGATGCAGACGTGCTTAAATGCATCCGCATGCTGACCTTCTTGCCCATGGAACAGATTCAGGATATGGAGCACTGGGAAGGCAGCCAGTTGAACCAGGCCAAGGAAATTCTGGCTTATGAATTGACAAAAATGGTGCATGGAGAGGGAGAAGCTGAAAAAGCGCAGCAATCTGCCCGTGCCCTTTTCTCTGGAGCAGGAAACAGCGCAGAAATGCCTTGCACGGAGTTGTCAGAATCACAGTTCACCGATGGTAAAATCGGTGTGTTGAATTTACTGACAGCCTGTGGGTTGTGTGCTTCCAATGGCGAGGCGCGTCGGCTGGTACAGCAAGGCGGCATATCCATCAATGATACAAAGGTGACCGCTGTGGACACAGTGCTGGAGTGCTCCGCTTTTTCTGGCGATGGTGTTGTGATTAAGAAAGGTAAAAAGGTATTTCACCGCGCGCGCACGACTGCTGCGCAATAAGAACTGAGCAAAGGGGCGGAAATCAATGCAGAAACAGGTACAGGCATATCTGCTCAGCGATGAAAAAGAGCTTCTGCAGCCGGAAGCGATACTTGCACTCCTGCAGGACACGGCGTGGGCAAAACATTATACGCCGGATATAATTCACGGTATCATCTGCAACTCTTTATGTATGGGGCTTTACCTGAATGGAACGCAGGTGGGATTTGCCCGATGTGTCACAGATTATACCACGGTATTTTATCTGGAAGATGTGGTGATTCATCCGGAGCACCGCGGCCGCGGGCTGGGAAAAGCGTTGGTGCAGACTATTTTGGAACAGGAACCGATTTGCCGGCTCAAGGGGATTCTGGTCACCGAGGATGCTTTTTCTCTGTATGAAAAATATGGATTTGAACGGGACAGGGAAATCTTTATGAAAAAAGTATCTCCGCTCAATGGATGTTTCTGAGATCCTGATTGCTGGAACGAAAAAGAAACGCAAGAAAAAAGGACGGGTTTCCATCCGGGAACCCGTCCTTTTCTATCTATGGGAGCATTTATTTTCTTGTTATATAACCTTCTGCGCACAACAGTTCCGCCAGGAGCACGCCGCCGCCGGCAGCGCCGCGCAGGGTGTTGTGGCTGAGCCCGACAAACTTGTAATCATACTGGGTATCCGGGCGCAGACGACCGAGAGAGATGGCCATGCCGCCTTCCAGGTTGCGATCCAATTTGGTTTGGGGCCGATCCGGCTCATCGAAATAATGCAGGAACTGCTTCGGTGCAGAAGGAAGCGCCAACTCCTGGGCCCGACCAGCGTAAGCGGCCCAGTCTGCTTTGATTTGCTCCATCGAAGGTGTGCAGCCGTCTTTAAATTTCATAAAGACGGCGGCCATATGTCCATCCTGACAGGCAACACGAAAACACTGTGCAGTGATGGAAGGCTCCTGGGCTGCCGTGATCTGTTCGCCCTCCACCTGTCCCCATACTTTGAGCGGTTCCTGCTCGCTTTTTTCTTCTTCACCGCCGATATAGGGAATGCAGTTATCCACCATTTCAGGCCAGCGGGCAAACGTTTTTCCAGCGCCGGAAATTGCCTGATATGTACATACCAATACTTTTTCAAGGCCATATTTCCGCAGCGGAGATAACGCAGGGACATAGCTTTGAATAGAACAGTTGGATTTCACTGCAATGAATCCGCGTTTGGTGCCAAGGCGTTTTTTCTGCATATCAATGATACGAAGATGGTCGGCATTAATCTCGGGAATGACCATGGGGACATCCGGTGTCCAGCGGTTGGCGCTGTTATTGGAAACCACAGGAACTTCCAGCTTGGCATAGCGTTCTTCCAGAGCGCGAATCTCATCTTTTTTCATATTTACAGCGCAAAATACGAAGTCGACAAGAGCAGCTATTTTCTCAGCATCCTGCACAGCGTCCAAAACAACCATATCCTTGACCTGAGCTGGAATTTCTTCTTCCATAGCCCAGCGGTCCTTGACTGCCGCTTCATAGGTCTTTCCCGCGCTGGATGCACTGGCTGCCACCGCGGTCAGGGTAAACCAAGGATGCTCTTTCAGCAATGTGACAAACCGCTGCCCCACCATACCCGTGCCGCCAATAATGCCTACACGATATTTTTCCATTGTCCTTTGCCTCCAATACTAAACTAAAAAGCGCGCTGGAGCGCGCTGGGTTCTCTCTAAAAAGGCGATAAATTGGGTTGAAAAATGCGGATAATTTTATTATAATATAAAATTGTCTGTAAAAAAATGCGATTGTGCGGAGAAAATCTCTGTAAATTGCTCTTTATGTTAGCATATTTCGGAAAGCCTGTCAATTTGCTTCTCGGTTTTACCGGAATGCTGACATGGTTCTTTTTGAGTAATTGTAAGCAGGTCTTTGGGGGAACTTTCCGCGCAAGCGGCAAAAATGATTTATGCTGCGCATGAAAACAATACACAGGACAGGATGAATTATATTCCATGAAAACACATGATTTTTATTATGATTTGCCGGAAGAACTGATTGCCCAGACGCCGCTGGATCAGCGGGATGCGTCCCGGCTGCTGACGCTGGACAAACGTACAGGCGCCAGACAGCACATGCATTTTTATGAGCTGCCGACACTGCTGAAACCGGGAGACTGCCTGGTGATGAATGATTCCCGGGTGCTGCCGGCGCGGCTTTTGGGGCATCGCCTGCCGGGAGGAGGCGCCTGTGAAGTATTGCTGTTGATTGACCGCGGCAATAAAACTTGGGAGTGCCTGGTGCGCCCGGGCAAGAAAATGAAACCCGGGGCACAAGTTGTTTTCGGCAATGGTGAGCTGACTGCTGAAGTCACAGAGGAACTGCCTGGCGGAAACCGCCTGGTGCGGTTTTCTTATGAGGGGATTTTCCTGGAAGTACTGGAACGGCTGGGGAAAATGCCGCTGCCGCCTTATATCAAAAAAGAACTGCAGGATCCCGAGCGCTATCAGACGGTTTACTCCAGGGAAATGGGATCCGCTGCGGCGCCCACTGCGGGGTTGCATTTTACAGAAGAACTTTTGCAGCAGATTGAAGCTATGGGTGTGAAACTTTGTTATGTAACCCTTCATGTGGGTTTGGGGACGTTTCGGCCTGTAAAGGAAGAAAACATTACAGAGCATGAAATGCATAGCGAATATTGCATGATTTCCCAGAAAACTGCGAAAATCATCAATGAAACCAAGCGCGCCGGCGGACGAGTGATTTGCGTTGGAACTACATCCTGCCGCACAATTGAAAGCTGGGCGCAGGAGGATGGCACTTTGCAGGAATCAGCGGGGTGGACAAATATCTATATTTATCCAGGATATCGATTTAAGGTGCTGGATTGCCTGATTACCAATTTCCATCTGCCGGAGTCCACATTGATTATGCTGGTATCTGCATTGGCTGGTCGGGAACATATTTTGGAAGCTTATCGGGAAGCTGTTGAAAAAAAATACCGTTTTTTCAGCTTTGGCGACGCGATGTTTATTTATTAACTTTGTAGAACAAATATGTTTTATGTGGAGAGATGGATAGGGGAGTAGGCTGTGTTTGAAGTAATAAAGACGGATGGCCACGCAAGGCGAGGTGTTTTTACTTGTGCACACGGGACAGTGCAAACACCTGTATTTATGAATGTGGGAACCCAGGCTGCCATCAAAGGCGGTGTTTCTGCGCTGGATCTGAAAGAATTGGGATGCCAGATTGAATTATCCAACACATACCATCTGCACGTTCGTCCGGGTGACGATGTGGTGCGCACGATGGGCGGTTTGCATGCTTTCATGCATTGGGACGGCCCAATTTTGACGGACAGCGGTGGATTTCAGGTTTTCTCTCTGGCTAAATTGCGGCAGATTAAAGAAGAAGGTGTCACATTTGCATCCCATGTGGACGGCCGGAAAATTTTCATGGGGCCGGAAGAGAGCATGCGTATCCAGAGTAATCTCGGTTCTGATATTGCTATGGCCTTTGACGAATGTGTTGAAAATCCTGCCCGATATGAATATGCCAAAGCCTCGGTTGAACGCACTACCCGATGGCTGGAGCGATGCATTCGGGAGCACAAGCGGCTGAATGCGCTGCCGGATACGGTCAATCCTGCACAAATGCTGTTTGGGATCAATCAGGGATGTACTTATCCGGATCTTCGTATCTGGCATATGAAGCAGATTGCGGATATGGATTGTGACGGTTTTGCGGTGGGCGGTTTGGCAGTGGGCGAACCAACAGAGGTAATGTATGAGATCCTGGATGCTGTAGAGCCGTATATGCCGCACAATAAGCCGCGGTATTTAATGGGCGTCGGCACACCGTCCAATATCATTGAAGGTGTTGCCAGGGGCATTGATTTCTTCGACTGTGTGATGCCTGCGCGCAATGCGCGCCATGGAAAACTGTATACATGGAAAGGCGCCATCAATTTGAAAAATGAAAAATACAAAACAGATGACAGCCCTATCGACGATACATGCGGTTGTCCTGTATGCAAAAACTTTTCCAAGGCGTATCTGCGCCATTTGATGAAAGCGGAAGAGGTTCTGGCATTGCGCCTGTGTGTGATGCACAATTTATATTTTTACAATATGCTGATGCAGCGCATTCGTGATGCGCTGGAAGATGGAACATTCCAGGCTTTTCGCAGAGCCTATAGCGGTGTATTGGATCAACGCATATAATCCGCGGAAAAATTGCTTGCAATCCCAGCAGATATCCGATATACTTATACAAGTATCGATTTTGATGCAGGGAAAATATTATGAAAGCACAAAGGAGTTATGAAAAATGGGAAATTCGGGTTATACCCTGATCATGATTGTGGTCCTGATTGCAGTATTCTATTTGTTTATGATCCGGCCGGAAAGCAAACGGAAAAAGCAGCAGGAAGAGATGCGCAGCAATCTGCGCAAAGGCGACCAGATTACAACCATCGGCGGCGTTGTGGGCCGTATTGTGAAAATTGATACGGATACGATTATTATTGAAACCAGCGAAGATCGTGTGCGTATGGAATTTGCCAAATGGGCTGTCTCCACGGTCGGTGTTCAGAAAAAGATTGAAGACACCAATAATGATAAGAAAAACCGTAAAAACCAGACGCCGGAAGAGCGTGCGGAAGCTTTCGGCATTGATGAAGAAGAGGAAAGCAAGTAAGCTTTTTCAAAATCGGTTCTTTCAAATGCTCCCCTTGCATAGGTTATTACCATATGCGAGGGGAGGATTTTTATGGAAAGGAAAAAGACGTCTGACTGGCTTGGACTGATTCGCGGACTCTGGAAGTCTGTTGTTTTTACGGCCGCTTTTTATACAGCGGGAATTTTAATTTTTTCCGGACTCATTCATGCGGGTTTGATTCCATGGACGTTCCGTTCGATGCTGCTGTACGCACTCAGTGCGTTGGCGGCATTTGGAGCGGCTGCAGTGTCAACTCTTTTTATCCGACATCAACGGATGCCGAAAGCGATCCTTTCGCAGGTGATTTTTCTTGCGGTGCTGCTTTTGACAGGTATGCTTGCCTTTGAGGCGCAGACAAACTGGCTGAGCCTTGGCATTACAGCGCTGGTGATGCTGCTTTCGGCAGTTTTGGCTATTTTGCTGTTTGGCGGCGGGAAAAAGAAGAAATTTAAGAAAAATGCAACGATACGATTGAAAAAAAGATAACCCTGTGGTAAAATAAGACTAATTGTTCAACTAAGGAGGAGAAAAGTGATGAAGCACATCAAGACCTTGAATGGTGCTACGCTGAAGAACAGCGCGGCAAAGGGCGGTTGCGGTGAGTGCCAGACTTCTTGCCAGTCTGCATGCAAGACCTCCTGCACTGTTGCGAATCAGAAGTGCGAAAACAAGCAGTAAGCTGCTTTCGCAACGAAACCATAAGGGCGGACCTGCTGGGCGGCTCCGGGAAGGAGCGGCCGCGGAGTCCGTCCTTTCTACTGCGTGATAAGGAGATAAATTTTATGGTACATACATTTTCGCTGCTTGGGCAAAATCTGGCTGTGGATGTGAACAGCGGTGCTGTACATGTTTTGGATAATATTACCTATGCGGTGCTGCAGAAAATGAAAGATCCGACGACGCCTCTGGAAGAAATTGCGGCAGCTCTGCCGGAATATGAGCAGGATACCGTGGAGGAAAGCTATGGAGAACTGCAGGAACTGGTGAAAAAAGGGGAACTATTTGCTCCGGCAGATTACATTGACCCGGCTATGGCTGTCATTAAAAATGCGCCGATCAAAGCGCTGTGTCTCCATGTGTCTCACGACTGCAATCTGCGCTGCAAATATTGTTTTGCGGCTACCGGAGACTTTGGAACGGGTCGGCTGCTGATGGATGTGGATACCGCCAAAGCGGCCATTGATTTTGTCATTGCACGGTCCGGACAGCGGCGCAATATTGAAGTGGACTTTTTCGGCGGAGAACCTCTGATGGCGATGGATGTTGTGAAAGAAACTGTGGCTTATGCACGTTCCCGTGAAAAGGAAAGCGGAAAGCATTTTCGTTTTACCATTACAACAAACGGCGTGCTCCTGGATGATGAAACCATTGATTATATCAATCAGGAAATGGACAACTGTGTGCTTTCGCTGGATGGCCGCAAAGAGGTGAATGACCACTTCCGCGTTACACCAAACGGACGGGGAAGTTATGATATCATTTTGCCCAAATTTAAGAAGCTGGTTGAAAAACGCGGCGATAAAGACTTCTATCTGCGCGGCACATTTACCAGGGAAAATCTTGATTTTTCCAAGGATGTTTTGGCTATCGCAGAAGAA
The DNA here is from genome assembly GCA_904420565.1 of Candidatus Pseudoscillospira faecavium. GTDB lineage: Bacteria > Bacillota > Clostridia > Oscillospirales > Oscillospiraceae > Pseudoscillospira > Pseudoscillospira faecavium. The sequence continues at coordinate 74,583 of CAJFVV010000024.1, read as the reverse complement.
GGATTCCGGCAAATTTCTGTGGAGCCAGTTTCTGCAGACGAGCATTGTGATTATGCGCTCAGGGAAGAAGATTTGCCGGCTATCTGTGCTGAGTATGAGCGTTTGGCCGAGATTATGAAAGACCGCCACGATTTCAACTTTTTCCATTTTAATGTAGATCTGACACAAGGTCCTTGCGTGATTAAACGAATCAGAGGCTGTGGGGCGGGGTGTGAGTATGTGGCGGTTACACCGGAAGGCGACATATATCCATGCCATCAGTTTGTGGGACAAGAAGAATACAAATTGGGAAATGTGCATCAGCAAGCGTTTAATTTGGCAGTATCCGAGCAATTTGCGGGTTTGAATATCTACACCAGAAATGAATGTGCCGACTGCTGGGCGAAATTTTATTGCACAGGCGGCTGCAGCGCATCCAATCTGCTGGTCAACCACGACATTAAAACACCAAATCACATCGCTTGTGAAATGGAGCGCAAACGTCTTGAGTGTGCAATTGCACTAAAAGCAGCTGCAGCGACAGAAGAGTAAGGGAGCGGCGAGCACTCGGGTTATACAATCCGTAATTGCGCGTGCGACATGTCAGACAACACGAATTATCCTGTATATAGTCCTGTATCCCGGGATACAGGACTATATTTTGTGCATTGCTCGGAGAAGGCTCATACGGCGGCTTTTAAGCGTTTCTGAAGTTTACATAAAAATGTTTACATAATATTTTGGCATAATCGACAAAATTGCACTGCCCTGCGGATTTTGCCTTGCGAAAAAGTGCTTTGTGAATTATTATTTTATATGTAAAGATTTCAGGATAATCGTCCATTCTAAGGTATGCGGCAACTGCATATGCTGTTTTGAGGTGAGTTGCCGTTGAGCCGCAAAGTTTTTCATGGACGAGTTGTTTTGGCAGATTCTTCTGTTGTAGTGATGCTGCTTTTGGCGGGGTGTTTTCTTCTCGGCGCGCTGGCCGGTCATTATGCAGCCGGGCAGCAAGCTGTGTATCAAAGCACAGAGCTGCAGGGATTTTTTCATTCTTTCCTGCTTCTGCTGCAGGAAGGGAAAATTGAAAATGCCCCGTTTGGATATACGCTTTTTTCATATTGTAAATATCCTATTGTGTTATTTTGCCTGGGACTTGTGCCTGTCGGCGTATTTTTGATCCCGACATTTGTTGCATATCAGGGGTTCATGACATCTTTTGCTGTTTCTGCAGTTCTTTATGCCGCTGGGGAGCACAGCGTTTTTTTGGCGGTGCTGTTTTTCGGCCTGCGCTGCTTGGTTACGCTTCCGTGCTGTTTCTTTCTGGCAAACGCTGGTATGGCTTCCGCAGCAAAACGGTTAAACAAACAAAACAGAAGGCATGCTGAACCTGTTCGTATGGAATATACAGTTTTACGGTTTGCTGCCTGTATATTGATCTTGTTTGCCGGGGCTCTGTTGGAGCATCTGTTTTTGGTGGAATGGCTGTATGCCGTTTTATAAAGAGAGAAGAGTTCTATCAAAAGAGGGAGGGTGTATCTGTGACCGATTACATCAAGGGATATCAGGCATATTTGGTCGGAGAGCGCCATGCATCTGCAAATACTTTGAGTTCTTACACGAGGGATGTACGTCAGTTTGAGACCTATCTGGAATCTGTGTCCAAAGATATTTTGCAGGTTCATCGAGAGACTATCCAGAAGTATATGGACTGGATGACAGGCAAGGGGAAGTCTGCTGCAACAGTAACGCGGTCTGTTGCGGCGTTGAAGTCTTTCTACCATTACCTGGTTTTGGAAGGGTATTTGCAAAAAAATCCTGCACAAAATATTGTCCCAGTGAAAGTAGAGCGCCGGCTTCCGCAGATTCTGACCGGACAGGAAGTCGAACTTTTCCTGGAGCAGCCAAAATGTACAGATATGAAAGGGTATCGGGATCATGCGATGCTGGAACTTTTGTATGCCACAGGTATCCGGGTCAGCGAATTGATCTCTTTGGATGTAACCGATGTAAATCTTGCTGCCGGGATTATTCGTTGCGCAGGGAAGGCAAAGGTTCGGATGATCCCGCTTTATCCGGCAGCGGTGAAAGCATTGCGGGATTATATGGAGAATATCCGGCCAAGCATGATTGCGGATCCTGAAGAAAAGGCGCTGTTTGTGAATATGAACGGTGAGCGCATGAGCCGCCAGGGATTTTGGAAAATTATCAAATACTACCAGGAAAAAGCGCAGATTGATAAAGATATCACACCGCATACGCTGCGTCATTCCTTTGCAGCGCATTTGCTGAAAAACGGTGCAGATCTGCGTTCTATTCAGGAAATGTTGGGACACGCCGATATTTCTTCTACGCAGATTTATGCAAATTTGATTAACCAAAAGCTGAAGGATGTCTACAACAAAGCACATCCAAGAGCCATGTGAGAAAATTTGACCAGATGGGACGGGAACTGAGATTTTGAACAGTTCCCGCCTTTTTTGCATTACAGATTGTGCGTGCTCCCTCAATATTTCTTTACATCGGTACAGGCTGTTGACGCAACATCCTGTTGCTTGTGCATATCTTGCAGAAATGTTATCATTGAAAGCAACAAGGAGGGGACGCGCAATGAAAACCAAAGAAGCAATTTTGCAGCTGCGCAAGAGTTTAGGATTGTCCCAGGAAGAATTTGCGGACAAATTGTTTGTGACAAGACAGGCTGTGTCTCGCTGGGAAAATGGAGAAACCGTTCCCAATAGCGACACGCTCCAGCTGATCGCAAGCACTTTTTGCGTATCTGTAGATTATCTGCTGGGAAACCCCGCTGAAATTTGTCAAAGCTGCGGGATGGTTTTGCAGCAGGCAAGTGATAAAGGCACAGAACAGAATGGGCATCTTTCAAATGAATACTGCACATTTTGTTATCAGCATGGTACATTCACGCGGGAGCTTACTATGGAAGAGCTGATCGAATCCAATTTGCAGTATCTGGATGAATGGAACCAAGCAAATGGGCTGCAGCTTACAAAAGAAGAGGCGCGAACTGCGCTCAGGAAATTTTTGCCGACCTTGAAACGTTGGCGCAAAGAGAAACACGCTGGTTCTTCCGATTGTTGAAAACAGGAAAATGAACGCCTGCTTGTCCGCTTATGCGGCAGCAGGCGTTCATTTTCTTTCACAAAGCACAGTTATCTGGCGGCAACAAGTTCAATCTCTATTTTGGCACCAGCCGGAAGCGCCGCAACCTGCACGCAGGAACGGGCAGGGGGCTCTTCCGGAAATTCAGCGGCATAGATTTTATTAACAACAGAAAAATCAGCTAAATCCGTTAAAAAAACTGTAGTTTTTACAACATTTGCAAACGTCATACTGTTTGCGGCAAGTATGGCAGAAAGATTGGCCAATACCTGCTGCGTTTGTACCTCAATGGTTTCTCCTGCCAATATCCCTGTTTCCGGTACCAGCGGAATTTGCCCTGAAGTGAAAAAAAGAGTTCCGACAGAAATGCCATGGGAATATGGGCCGATTGCAGCGGGGGCCTGTTCGGCAGTAATGGCTTTTTTCATAATGATTCCTCCTTGTTTTGCATTTCAGTATACTACTAAATGAACAGAGGCGCAATGATATCTTTGGGCAGGGTAACAATGATATGCGAATCTGCAGAAAACATTTTCAGGACTGTAAGAGTGCTGCTGTGCAGAGAAAGATATTCTTATCTTGCACAGAAAAAATGAGCATGCTACAATAAAATTGTATGTAAAAGATAGATGGTGTGGAACAAAACACAGGAGTTGCGTTTCCTGAAAAATGCTGGTACAATAGCACCAATATTTGCAGCATTGTTTGTAAAAATTTTTATGGGAGGCAAATATGCGCATTCTCGGCATCGACCCAGGCATTGCTACGGTTGGCTTCGGCATTGTAGATTCTGAGCGAACTGCTTTGCATATGGTGCAATATGGTGCAATTTTAACGGCTGCCGGCCTGCCCCTGGCGACCAGACTATATCAGATCAACCAGGATTTGGAAGAGCTGATCACGAAATTTCGTCCAGATGCAATGTCGGTGGAAGAACTGTTTTTTAATACGAATATTACCACCGGAATTGCTGTGGCTCATGGCCGTGGCATTATTTTATTTACTGCAGAAAAACTGGGCGTGCCGGTATTTGAATATACGCCGTCGCAGGTAAAGCAGGCCGTGGTCGGATATGGAAAAGCAGAGAAACGGCAGGTCATGGATATGACAAAACGGTTATTAAAGCTCCGGTCTGTGCCGCGGCCGGATGATGCCGCAGATGCTTTGGCTCTGGCAATTTGTCATGCCCGCAGTGCAACATCCTTGCTGCGGCAGAATCCGTTTGCCAAACCGACAGTGTAGGAGGGGTTCGGTTGTTTTACTATTTGGAAGGAACGGTGGCAGAATTGGAAGCAAACCTTGCAGTCATTGACTGCGGCGGCGTGGGATATGCCTGTGCTACAACCAATGCCACGTTGGCCCGTTTAAAGCGTGGAAGCCGTGCAAAACTGTATACGTATTTAAATGTGAAAGAAGATGCCATGGACCTTTATGGTTTTTTCAGTAAGAATGAATTAAACAGCTTTAAGATGTTAATTGGTATTTCCGGCGTTGGCCCAAAGGCCGCTTTGGCGATTTTGTCCGCTAATACGCCGGAACAGCTGGCCTTGGCGATTGTTTCCGGAGATGAAAAAGCGCTGATGACTGCGCCGGGCATTGGCAAAAAAATTGCGCAGCGTATTATTTTGGAACTGAAAGATAAGCTGGCCAAAGAAGATTTGTCCGGCATGCAAACAGGCAAGCGCACCGTGCAGAGCGGGCAGAAAATGTCCGAAGCGCTGTCTGCGCTGATGGTGTTAGGGTATTCCCAGCAGGAGATCGGTGGCGCTTTGAAAAATATTGACATGGAGAACTTGCCGTTAGAAGAGATCATCCGGCAGGCACTGCGCAAAATGGTGAAGTAATAAGGGAGTGAAGGCACATGAGCATTGATTACGGCAACGAGATGATGGAGGAACCTCTTGTCACTAAAACGCTGCTCAATGAAGATTTGCGCAACGAGGTTTCCCTGCGCCCGCACTCTCTGGAAGAATATGTGGGACAAAGCAAAGCAAAGGAAAACCTGCGCATTTTTATCGAAGCGGCAAAACAGCGGACGGAGCCGCTGGATCATGTGTTGCTGCACGGTCCACCCGGTTTGGGTAAAACAACACTGGCAGGGATTATTGCTGCAGAAATGGGCGTCAATATTCGCATCACCTCTGGCCCGGCCATTGAAAAGGCGGGAGATTTAGCGGCGCTGTTGACAAACTTAAACGAAAATGACATCCTTTTTGTGGATGAAATTCATCGTCTGAACCGCAGTGTCGAGGAAATTTTATATCCAGCTATGGAGGATTATGCCATTGATATTATCATCGGCAAGGGCCCTTCAGCCAATTCTATTCGGCTGGATTTGCCCAAATTCACCTTAATTGGTGCAACAACCAGAGCGGGACAGCTGTCTGCTCCGCTGAGGGATCGTTTTGGTGTAACATTGCGCCTGGAACTGTATACACCGGAAGAATTGGCCGGCATTGTGACGCGCAGCGCCGGTATTTTAGATGTGCCGATTGAGCCGCAGGGCGCCATGGAAATTGCTTCGCGTTCCCGGGGAACGCCCCGCATCGCAAACCGGATGCTCCGGCGTGTCCGCGATTTTGCCCAGGTACGTGGGGACGGTGTTATCACAAAAGAGATTGCAGATATGGCGCTGACTGCATTGGAAATTGATTATTTGGGCCTGGATGCCGTTGATCGTCGTATGATGACTGCGATCATTGAAAATTATGGCGGAGGCCCGGTGGGACTTGAAACGCTGGCAGCCACCATTGGCGAAGAAGCTGTAACACTGGAAGATGTTTATGAGCCTTATTTAATGCAAATGGGATTTCTCACACGCACGCCGCGCGGCCGTTGTGTTACCAGGAAAGCCTATGAACATCTGCACATGCCCTTTCCAGGAAGCAATTCCAATGATATGGGCCAACTTTCCCTGTGATAATCACAGGAATTGAACAGAAGGGACGATTGAATCAATGGGTAAATTATTCGGAACAGACGGTATCCGCGGTATTGTTGGACAGACTTTAACAGCGGATATGGCCTACCGCATAGGGCAGGCAGCTGCCACAATTCTTGCCGAGGAAAAGCAGGGCCGCAGCGAAATTACAATTGGCAAGGATACGCGTATTTCTTCCGATATGCTGGAATCTGCACTGATCGCCGGAATATGCTCCGTTGGCGGCAATGTTGTGCCGCTGGGTGTGATTCCAACGCCTGCGGTCGCTTATCTGACAGTGGAACGCAATGCAGATGCAGGCATTGTGATCTCGGCATCACACAACCCATATGAACATAATGGCATCAAAATATTTAACGGAAAAGGCTATAAATTGCCGGACGAAACCGAGGCGCGCATTGAAGCGCTGGTTTTGGGCGAAACTGCCATTGCAGAAAAAACCGGAGCAGAGATCGGAACTATGATTCGCGGTATGAAAGAAGCACGCAATCGTTACATCGACCATTTATGTGCTACCATTAACGATGATCTTTCCGGCCTGCGGATTTGTGTAGACTGTGCAAATGGTGCGGCTTCTGCAACCGCACCCGAACTTTTTTCGAGGTATAAAGCCCATGTGGACATTATGCATGCAGCGCCTAACGGCGTTAATATCAACCATTGCTGTGGTTCCACTCATTTGGAATCTCTGTGTGAGACTGTGCTGAATGATGGTTATGATATCGGCGTTGCTTATGACGGCGATGCGGATCGGTGCCTGCTCGTAGATGAAAAAGGGCATGTGATTGACGGGGATAAAATTATGGCAGTTTGCGCAGCTGATATGCGCAGCCAGGGAAAATTGGACGGAAATACCATTGTTGCCACAGTTATGTCGAATTTGGGATTGCATGAGTATTGCAAAAATGAAGGGATTCAATTGATATGCACCGATGTTGGTGATCGCCATGTGCTGGAAGAAATGGTAAAGCATGGCTATCGTATTGGCGGAGAGCAATCGGGACATATGATTTACACGGAATATGCAACAACAGGAGACGGGGAACTGACCAGCCTGCAGTTTTTGCAAATTCTGAAACGGAGTGGAAAACGGGCGTCCGAACTGGTTTCCTGCTGCGCACAATATCCGCAGGTTTTGATCAATGTACCGGTTTCTCCGCAGCGCGGTACAAAAGAAGCGATTATGGCTTCTGAGCGTTTGGCTGCAGCTGTGCGGAAACAGGAGGAACTGCTTGGTGAAAACGGACGCATTTTATTGCGCCCTTCTGGAACAGAGGCGCTGATTCGTGTTATGGTAGAAGCAAAAACGGAAGAAATGGCGAATTCTTATGCAGAAGAATTGGTCAAGGTGGTAAAATCACTAAAAATTTCTTGAAAATAGCAAAAAATTTCTCACTTTTTCTTGACGAAAAATTATTTTGCCTGTATACTATGAGGTGCAATAGAATTTGAGGTTGTGCTATGCAAAATATTGCGGAGATGTCAGATGGTTTTCTGTGTCAATTGGTTGCCCAAGGCAACCGTGAGGCAGAAGAGTTGCTGGTCGTACGATATAATCGCCTGGTTCGCATTTGTACACGCCCGTTTTTCCTGGTGGGTGGGGATAATGAGGATCTGATCCAGGAAGGAATGGTCGGCCTGCTCAAAGCAATCCGTGGATATGATGCATCAAAAGACGCGTCTTTTCGTACTTTTGCGGAAATCTGCATCCGCAGCCGCCTGTATAGCGTTGTGCGCAACCAGAATTTGAACAAGAATGCAGCGCTCAATCATTCCGTCACTGTAGAAGCACCCTTCTTTGATAGTAATTCCTACACCGCGGGAAGTTTTGACATTTCGCAGTCCAATCCTGAAGATTTAATCATTCTGCAGGAAAGTTTCAACGAGATGTGGAAACAGGTCCAGAATCAGTTGTCCGAGTTCGAAGCGAAGATTTTAGGGTTCTATTTGGATGGACTGTCTTATCAGGAGATAGCAGTCAAAGTGCGCAAGTCCCCGAAATCGGTGGACAACGCTGTGCAGCGCATTCGGCGCAAAGTAGCACGGCAAATTCATCCCGGCGAAGTCAGCAAAAGCTGAACGCATATATTTTTCTATCAAAGAGAGGGTAAAATCATGTACGAAGACAAGACATTGGTATGCAAAGAATGTGGTCAGGAATTTGTGTTCACTGCAGGTGAGCAGGAGTTTTATGCTGAGCGTGGATTCCAGAATGAGCCCCAGCGCTGCAAGGCTTGCCGCGATGCGCGCAAGAATGCCGCCCGCGGTCCTCGTCAGTATTTTACTGCTGTTTGTGCTGCTTGCGGCGGTGAAGCAAAGGTTCCTTTTGAGCCGAAGTCTGACCGCCCTGTATACTGCAGCGAATGCTTTGCTAAAATGCATAATCAGGAAGGCTGAAATAGTTAGAAGAAATGAAAAAGAGAGCAGATTGATCTGCTCTCTTTTTTATTTCTTTCAAAATATTGAAAAAAGTGCTCCCCGCCGGATCATACTCTGGCGGGGAGCATCTGTCATATGTCACAGGGAAGCCGTTTCTGTTTCAAGTTCTGATACAGTTTGACATACGGTTTATTATAAATAGCACAGCCGCAGCGCTCCTGCGCTGCTTCCAATTCTCCGCACCGGTTGCAGCAGACACACCAGTGGATGTCTTTTTCTCTTTTCTCCAAATATTTTTGCGGCAGGAAGGGATCTGCCAGGGACTGCCTGCCCAGAGCAATCATGTCGAAATCGCCTCGTTCAATACAAGTATTGCCCCAGTAAAAAAGGCTGTTTTTCTTTGCATCCAACCCGCTCAAACCATTGTTGTTTCCGTCTCTCAGCACGGACAATCCGCCGCAGATGACTGTTGTTTCCGGACGGAGATTTTTTCGTAATAATTTTGCCATAGTCATATGCTGGAAGACATTTCCTGCCGAGTACCGATCCGGGCACATGAGGCTCCAGCCGCACCCAGCGTTTCCGAGTGTTTCAATGAAATAGCTTGCACCCCTGGCTTCCAAGCCTTTGCAAAGTGCAATGGATTCTGTCGGATCAATCACTGGGCTGTAAGGGCCGTCGTGCCCCTGGCCTCCGGGCATCTCATCATAAACGCTTACTTTAGCACCAATCAAGAAGCGTTCATCCGGCACAGCGCGGCGTACTTTTTCACAAAGCTCATACGCAAAACGGGCGCGGTTTTCAAAAGATCCGCCGTATTTCCAGCGGCGGTCGTTATAGGGACGAAGGATTTGAGAGAACAGATAACCGTGGCAGAACTTCAGATCTACGCCGTCGGCCCCGCTGCAAGCGAGGAAATGGGCCGCTTTGACATATGATTCGATGGTCTTTTCCATATATTCCTCGTCAATCAAATCGCCGCCATAACCAGGAAGAGGTTTGACACAAACCCTGCGAGAAAAGGAGTCGTCAGAAAGCTCACCGCTGTGATGCAGTTGCACGATCAGGAGCGTATCTGGGTACTGCATCCGTTTTTGGAACAAAAACCGTTCCCATTGGTCGCGGTTGTCGGGGTCGTCCACATCCAGCAGGAGCTGATTTCGCCGGGCACGGCTTTCATACTGCAGTGTAATTGCTTCCATGACGACCACACCAGCTCCGCCGCGAAACAGATTTTCATAGCGCTGCAATGTGCTTTCCGAAAATCTGCCGCGGAGGTCGCCGTCAATGCATTCCATCGGCTGAATCAAAAAGCGGTTTTTGGCAAGACGTTTTCCGATATGAATCGGCCGCTCCAATGGTGTAATTGCAATTCCCATATAATTCACTCCCTCGGATTTTGGCTGAGTACGCAGATAATTGTAAAACACCAATCTTAATTTTTTATTATATACGATTTTCTGCAAACGGAATTTCACAGTTTTCACTATTTGTTGGACTATCAATAGGTATTTTCAGCATGACTAAAACGGTAAAAATCGGATTTTTCCCATAGAAAATATACAGTTTGATATTGAAAAAAGATTACATTTAGGATATACTATCTACGCAAATCTTAAAAAGGAGGCATTTTCAGTATGATTGAGATTACAAAAGACACCATTATCGGTGATATTCTCGATATTGCACCTCAGACGGCCCCCATCTTCCTGTCTATCGGCATGCATTGCTTGGGTTGCCCTTCTTCCCGCGGTGAAACGGTGGAAGAGGCTTGCATGGTTCATGGTGTAGAGGTGGACAAGCTTTTGGCACTGGTTAACGAAGAAGCAAACAAGGCTGCAAAATAAGAACACAAAAATCAAAGCACGGTTTTTGTCCTGTACAAGACCCGTGCTTTGATTTGTCTGCAAGAGGGGAGGGCGTGCCGTCATGGAAAAGGAAAAACAGGTATGTTTATCCCCACGTCTGCAGCTTTTGGCAGATCTCGTGCCGCAGGGAAGCTGCATTGCAGATATCGGCACAGACCACGGCTATTTGCCTTTATGGCTGATACAGAAAAATAAAATTCTTTCTGCCATAGCCTGCGATGTCAGAGAAGGGCCTTTGGGTCATGCACAGCGCTCTGCTGTACAATATGGTGTGAAAGAAAAACTGTCTTTTCGTCTGGGCAATGGTCTTTCCTGCATTCAGCCGCAGGAAGTAGACACCATTATCATCGCGGGTATGGGTGGTGAAACTATTCTTTCTATTTTGGGTGCTGCTCCATGGGTCAATGCTCCGGCATACCGCGTTCTTCTTCAGCCTATGACCAAAGCAGAGGTTTTGCGTCCGTGGCTGGCGGAGCAGGGGTATCGGTTCGTTGAGGAGCATCTTGTGTATGAGAATCACACATATTTCCCGGTGATGGTTGTTTCCGGCGGAAATACCCCGGAAACATTGACGGCCGGACAGTGCTGGGGCGGTGTTTCCCTGCTGCACGATCCGCTGCAAGGAAAAGCTCTGGAGCTGCTGTTGCGTCATTTATCTGCTGCGCTGACAGGTTTGATGCAGTCTAACCATCCTGAAAATAGGGCGAAAGCGTGCGCGCAGCATGCATTGATTGCACAGCTTCAGCAAATGAAGGAGGAGTGGCATCGTGCCAACGACAAAAGAAATTGAACGTTACCTGTTTTCTTTGGCGCCTAAAGAACTGGCGCTGGACTGGGATAATGTCGGTTTATTGGCTGGTCGGGTGGACAAGGAGGTTCATTCGATTCTGGTTGCTCTGGATATTACAGAAGACGTAGTAGATGAGGCAATTGAGCAGTGTGCAGATCTGATTGTTGCTCACCACCCTGTCATGAATTGTAAATGGCATCCAGTGCAGTCTGTCCGCGATGATACGTATCAAGGACGGCTGTTGATAAAAATGATTCAGAAGGATATCGCCGGAATTTGTATGCATACCAATTTAGATATCACTTCCGGCGGGGTAAACGATGTGCTGGCTGAAGCGCTGCAGTTGACACAAACGCAGCCCCTCGGTGCGGATGGCTGCGGCCGCGTCGGCTTTTTGGAAAACGAAATTTCTTTGGATGCGTTTCTTCCGGAAGTATACGCGGCATTGGGTTGTTCCGGTCTCCGCTATGTGTCTGCAGGAAAATCTGTTCACAAGGTTGCCGTAGGCGGCGGAGCATGCTGGGACTATCACATGGATGCTCTGAAAAAAAGTTGTGATACTTTTGTAACATCCGATTTGAGTTATCACAACTTTTTGGATGCCAAGGCCATGGGGCTGAATGTGATTGATGCAGGTCATTTTCCCACAGAAGATGTTGTATGCGCACAGGTAATCACATGGTTGAAACACGCCTACCCACAGATCATTGTTCAAAAATCAACTCGGCACAAAGAGGTTTTTCAATATTATCTAAATAAATAATTTTAGTGATAAAAGGAGATGTGAATGATGTCTGGACATTCCAAATGGCATAACATTCAAAAAACAAAAGGTGCTGCTGATGCAAAGCGCAGCGCAGCTTTTACCAAAATTGCCCGCGAAATTATCGTAGCAGTTAAAGAAGGTGGGAGCGGTGATCCCAACAACAATTCCCGTTTGGCAACGGTTATCGCGAAAGCAAAGGCTGTGAATATGCCCAATGATAACATTAAGCGGACCATTGACAAAGCGCTGGGTGCCGGCAACACAGACAATTTCGAGAGCGTTGTTTATGAAGGATACGGCCCTGCAGGCGTTGCTGTCATTGTGGAAGCATTGACCGATAACCGCAACCGCACAGCGCCGGCGGTGCGCCATGCATTTGACAAATTCGGCGGTAATCTGGGTGCTACCGGCTGCGTTTCCTGGTCTTTTGATCGCAAAGGTGTGCTGATTATTGACAACGAGGAGGGCGAGCTGGAAGAGGATCAGGTTATGGAAGATGCATTGGAAGCAGGCGCTTCTGATTTTTCCAACGAAGGGCCTGTGTTCCAGGTTTATACAGACCCGGACGATTTCACTGCAGTATGCGCCGCACTGGAAGGAAAAGGCTATGCATTCCTGGAAGCGAACATTTCCATGGTGCCGCAAAATTACATCACACTTGAAAAAGAAGAAGATGTCACCAATATGGAAAAGTTAATTGATGCACTGGAAGACAATGATGATGTTCAGAATGTTTATCACAATTGGCAGCAGGATTGATGTAATCTCCCCAGTTAAAACGCTATAAATCACCCACTTATTTTTATCGTATCGACAAGGGAAGAGCGTGCTTTGAAATTTCATCAAAGCACGCTCTCTTATTGATACCAGATACAAAAAGCCCCTTTCCGCATCCTGCACGGAAAGGGGCATATTCATGGAGCAAGTCTATAAGCCGGGTTCTGTATTTGGCAGTCATCTATCTAGGCACATTGTTGCCAATATGCTCAAGCCACCTCCTAAGGACGGCCGGGCCGGCCATATGCGTCCTTTCCACGGTGTTGCTCCGAATAGAGTTTACAGCCTCTCCCTGTTACCAGGGAGAGGGGTGAGCTCTTACCTCACCTTTCCACCCTTACTCCGTGTACCGGTGCAACCGGCATACGGGGCGGTATATCTCTGTTGCACTTTTCCTGAGGTCACCCTCGGCGGGCGTTACCCGTTATTCTTGCCCTGTGGAGCCCGGACTTTCCTCACAAACGGCTTTTCAGCCTCGTTTGCGCGACCGCCTGGCTTGCTCGAAAAAATATTTTATCGGATAATATACAGAAAGTCAATATTTGATTGAAAAACAATGGCAATTAAGGTATAATGCAGCTTGATATATGAAAAAAAGGAGATTGCAGAGCATGCATCTAAATCTCAATACCTATCTGGATTCATTGAAAGGAAAACGCGTTGCGGTCATTGGCATCGGAGTCAGTAATACGCCTCTGATTGAATTGCTGCTGGGCTATGGAATTTCTGTCACAGCCTGCGACCAAAAGGAACGATCTGCTTTTGGGACGCTGGCAGACCGTTTGGAAAAATGGGGCTGCCAGCTAAAACTTGGCGAAGATTATCTGAAAAATTTGGATCAGGATGTAATCTTTCGCTCCCCCGGCATCCGACCGGACATTCCAGAGTTTTTGGAAGCAAAATCACGCGGCAGCGAAATTACTTCTGAAATGGAAGTATTTTTTGATGTCTGCCCCTGTCATACCATTGCAGTAACCGGGAGCGATGGAAAGACAACCACAACCACCATTATTGCGGAACTCTTAAAAGCTGCAGGAAAGACTGTCTATGTGGGCGGTAATATCGGTCATCCGCTGCTGGCAGAAGCAGGCAAAATGAAAGAAAGCGATTATGCCGTGCTGGAGTTGTCTTCTTTTCAACTGCTGACAATGCGGAAAAGCCCGGAGATTGCCGTTGTAACCAATCTTGCGCCAAATCATCTCAATGTGCATAAAAATATGGAAGAGTATGTAGAAGCCAAAGCACAAATCTTCTTACACCAGACAGCCGATCAAAAAGTTATTTTGAATTATGATAATATGTTGACGCGTGATTTTGCAAAACGTGCACCGGGCCAAGTGGTCTTTTTCAGTTTGCAATCGCCGGAGCATGCGGATATTACATTGGAAAACGGTAGCATCATGGTCAAAAAGGGCGAAAAAAAGGAATCCGTACTTTTACAGAGCACGATTTCCATTCCCGGAATGCACAATGTAGAAAATTATATGGCAGCAATTGCTGCTGTGGGGGATTTGGTTTCACCGGAAATTCTTCAGGAAGTTGCAGCCAGTTTTTCCGGGGTGGAACATCGCATCGAATTAGTCCGAAAATTCCGCGGTGTCCAGTATTATAATGATTCTATTGCATCCAGTCCAACACGTACCATTGCGGGCCTGCGTTCCTTTCAGAAAAAAGTGATTTTGATTGCTGGTGGAAAAGACAAAGATATCTCTTATGAAGCACTTGGCCCTGAAATTGTAAATCATGTAAAATTTTTAGTGCTGACCGGCGGCGACGTTCTCGGTTCCACCGTGGCGAAAATTTGTGCTGCAGTGCTGAATGTACCGGAGTATGACAGTCACAAGCTCCCGATTCTATTTATCGATGATTTTGAAAATGCAGTCCGCACAGCGGCGGCTCACGCAGAGGAGGGCGATATTGTGCTGCTTTCTCCCGCCAGTACTTCCTTTGATAAATTTGCTAATTTTATGGAACGCGGTAAAAAATTTAAAATGATTGTAAGTCGATTGGAATAAGGAGCAAACAGATGGAAGCGATACATTTTGATGAAAAGATTTTGGCATTGCGGGATCGGGCTCAAGCAGATATTGCGCCGATGTTTGCACAAATTGACCGCATTGCTGAACATAATACCCAGAAAGTGCTTGCAGCATTTCAAGCGCATCGCGTTGCAGAGCATATGTTTGCCGGTACAACAGGTTATGGCTATGACGACAGGGGAAGAGATACTCTTGAGCAGATCTATGCCGATATTTTTCATACCGAAGACGCTGTTGTGCGCATTCAATTTGTCAACGGAACCCATGCCATTACCTGTGCACTGTTTGGCAATCTCCGGCCGGGTGATGTGCTGTGTTATGTGACAGGCGAGCCTTATGACACAATTCAAAGTGTAATTGGCATTGTTGGCAATGAGCCTGGAAATATGAAGCAATATGGCATAGAATACCGCCAGGTGGATATGTTAAAAAGCGGGCTGCCGGATGAGGATGCCGTTGCACAGGCGGTACGTGATCCCAAAGTGAAAATTGCCATGATTCAGCGCTCCCGCGGCTATTCCACCCGGGAATCCCTCTCTGTTGCACAGATTGGGAGTCTTTGCCGGCGAATTCACGAGGCCAATCCTGACTGTGCGATTATGGTAGATAACTGCTATGGCGAATTTGTGGAGGAACTGGAACCCACTGATGTGGGAGCAGATCTGGTGGTCGGTTCGCTGATTAAAAATCCAGGCGGTGGCCTGGCACCAACAGGCGGCTATATTGCGGGGCGGCATGATTTGGTGGAGGCTGCCGCTGCGAGGCTGACAGTACCTGGTATTGGAAAAGAATGCGGCAGCACATTGGGGAATAACCGATTTATGTATCAGGGATTGTTTCTGGCTCCTCATACGGTTGCCCAAGCGCTGAAAACAGCTATTTTTTGCGCCCGCATGATGGAGCTTTTGGGATATCAAACGCAACCAGCTTCTGATGTGGTGCGCCATGATATTATTCAAATGATCTCATTTGGTGCACCGGAGCCAATGAAGGCTTTTGTGCGCGGGATTCAATCCGGCTCCCCTGTGGACTCTTATGTGACACCGGAACCATGGGATATGCCGGGGTATGATTGTCCTGTCATTATGGCGGCAGGTGCCTTTATTCAAGGTGCATCTATCGAGCTGTCCTGCGATGGTCCCATGCGGGAACCTTATGTGGCTTATATGCAGGGTGGTCTTACCTATGAATCTGGAAAAACTGGTATTTTACTGGCAGTTTCCGAAATTTTGAGGTATCAAAACAAGCAGGATTGACATAAACTGCCCTGTGGGGTGGATTTATGGCTTTGCATTTTTGTTCATACCGCAGAGGGCGCCGGAGAGGACGCTGTTTAAAACTACTGTGCCTGATTTTTATCTCTGTACTCATTTTGATGATTGCGGCAGCTGCAGCACAGTTGCGTCCAATCATGGGCAGCATGGCTACTGCCCGGGTCTCCAATGTCATTCACAAAGCGGTGGCAGAGGCAGTAACTGAAACCATTGGCACAGGAAATTATAATTACAGCGATTTGATTTCCCTGGAAAAAGATGCAGATGGAAAAATTACGGCACTGACCAGTAATATGATTCAATTTAATCAACTGCAGATTGAAGTTTCGGAAAATGTGATGAAAAAGGTGGGAATGGTGTCAAGCAGTGAGCTTTCCATTCCCATCGGCAGTTTGACAGGAATTGCCCTGTTGGCGGGGCGTGGTCCGGATTTGCATGTCAGGATTCTGTCTGTCGGAACTCCGTCTGCAGAATTTGAAAACCGTTTTACTGACGCAGGAATCAACCAGACAAAGCACCAAATCGTTTTGAATGTAGAAGTAACTGTGCGCATTTTAATGCCCGGGTATACAACATCAACGACAGTAAATCATTCTCTGGCCGTTGCAGAGACAGTGATTGTGGGATCGGTTCCGGATACATACACTTATTTTCATTCGGATTCGACAAATGATGTACAGGAATATGTAACCAATCAATGAAAGTTGGCGGAAAATGGATTATCGCGAAGAAATGAAAGCACTGCGTGACACGCTGAATGAGCACGGCTATCGCTACTATGTGTTGGATGCTCCCATAATCTCAGATTATGAATACGATCATTTGCTGCGAAAATTGGAAGATCTGGAAAAGGCACACCCTGAAGAAATTACGCCGGACTCTCCCACGCAGCGAGTTGGCGGAAAAATATTAAAAGAATTCACTCCGGTAGAACATGAGGTCCCGTTGGAAAGCCTGCAGGATGTCTTTTCTCCTGAGGAAGTGGAGGAATTTGGAAACCGTATGCTGGAAGCGCTTCCGGCAGTTGCTTACAGTGTTGAGCCGAAGGTAGATGGTTTATCAGTAGCGCTGGAATATCGGGACGGTGTATTTGTCCGCGGAGCAACCCGCGGAGATGGCAGAGTGGGAGAGGATGTTACGGAAAATTTGCGTACCATCAAGTCCATTCCCATGGTGCTTCCGGAAAAACTGCCGCATTTGATTGTCCGTGGAGAGGTTTATATGTCCCGCAAAGTGTTTGAGGAACTCAACGCTATGCGGGAGCTCAATGGAGAATCTCTGTTTGCCAATCCACGCAATGCTGCAGCCGGATCTCTGCGGCAATTGGATTCCAAAATTGCTGCCCAACGGCGATTGGATATTCAAATTTTTAATCTGCAGCTTTCTCAAGGGCGTACTTTTGAAACGCATACAGAAACTTTGGAATATTTAAAGAGTCAAAATTTCAAAGTAATTCCATATAAACTTGTTTCTGGTATTGACGAGTGCAATCAGGAAATCGCTGTTTTGAATGAAAAACGGGAGTTATTTCCCTTTGAAATGGACGGGGCGGTTGTAAAGGTAAATAGCTTGACAGACCGTGATATATTGGGCAGTACTGCTAAAAATCCCCGCTGGGCTGTTGCCTATAAATATCCGCCGGAACAGAAGGCATCCAAAGTGGTGAACATTGTGGTGCAGGTCGGGCGCACCGGCGTATTGACGCCGAAAGCGATTGTAGAACCTGTTCACCTTGCCGGCACGACGGTGACCAATGCAACACTGCACAACCAGGATTATATTGCGGAAAAGGATGTGCGCATCGGCGATACTGTATTGGTACAGAAAGCCGGGGAAATTATTCCGGAGATTGTTTCTGTGGATTTTGCAAGACGGCCTGCGGGAACAGCGCCTTATCATTTGCCGGAGGTGTGTCCGGTGTGTGGGGCGCCGGTACGCCGCGATCCGGACGGCGCTGCTTTTCGCTGTACAGGTGCAGAATGTCCGGCGCAGCTGCTGCGTAATCTTATGCATTTTGTCAGTCGGGATGCTATGGATATCGAAGGTGTCGGCCCGGCTGTTTTGCAGCAGATGATCGAAGCGGATATGGTGCGTTCTCCGGCAGACTTATATTATTTGGAAGAACAAGCGGTTGCCAAATTAGAGCGCATGGGAAAAAAATCAGCCCAAAATGTTATGAAGGCCATTGAAAAGTCCAAGGGAAATGACTTATCCCGGCTGCTGTATGCATTGGGTATCCGTCAGGTAGGCGCTAAGGCTGGCAAAGTTTTGGCTGCACATTTTAAAAGCTTTGATGCCCTCGCGCTGGCCAGTTTGGAAGAGCTGACAGAGATTCCGGATATTGGCCCCATTACAGCTCAATTTATTTTGGAATGGCTGGAGAATCCCCAATCACAGCATGTGATCAGCCGTTTAAAATCAGCCAACGTCAATATGGAGTATTTAGAGCAGCAGGTCAGTGATCATTTTGCAGGCATGACCTTTGTGTTCACAGGCAGCTTAACGAAATTCAGCCGGCAGGAAGCAGGAAAAATGGTGGAGGAACGCGGCGGAAAAGCGGCTTCTTCGGTTTCAAAAAAAACAACCTATGTAGTTGCCGGGGAAAACGCCGGATCTAAATTGACAAAAGCACAGGAATTGGAAATCCCGATACTCACAGAAGAAGCGTTTTTGGATATGCTTTGAGAGGGGTGCATGCGCGGTTTTGTTTTGTTGCAATGGCAGACAAAATCGCGCTTTTTGTATATGTCTTCCCCAAAATAATTTGATACCTTGATGCAATGTTATTACAAAATAAGCATTGACTTTTTTGGGAAAGCTTGGTATATTATGTACCAATCAAAAGGGAGTAGTTCACATCTTTTAAGAGGTGTTTGTGTTTCGTCATCCCGATTACGTCGACTGATGTGTCCGGAGCACAAGTAAGAAGCGAGACTTTTGTTGCAAGTTGCAACGAAGGGATCGCTTTATTTTTGCGCAAATCCTGATAGTTGCGCCCAAGAACGTAAAAACTATAGCAGGGAGTTGATGTGCGTATGGAAAATGTATATCAAAAAACGAAAGAAGCTGTTTTGCAGGAAGTTGGATCCTCCAAGGCAGGCCTTACTTCACAAGAAGTAGAATCTCGCAGAGAAAAGTATGGTTACAATGAACTGATTGAAGGAAAGAAAAAGCCTGTATTTCTTATTTTCCTGGAGCAGTTCAAAGATTTTTTAGTCATTATCCTGATTGTAGCAGCCATTGTATCGATTGCCCTTGGCGATCTGGAAAGTGCCGCCGTTATTTTGGCTGTTATCGTTATGAATGCAATTTTGGGTACTGTGCAGCAAATCAAAGCAGAGCATTCTCTGGAAAGTCTAAAACAGATTTCAACGCCGACAGCAAAGGTTTTACGTGATGGCAAAACTATGGTAGTTTCCTCCAGGGAAGTTACTGTAGGTGATATCGTTTACTTGGAAGCCGGTGACTCTGTTTGTGCAGACGGTCGGATTTTGGAAAATGCCAGCTTGAAGATCAATGAAAGTGCATTGACCGGCGAAAGCTTGAATGTAGAAAAAGAGGATACGGTAATTGAGGGTGAAGTTCCCTTGGGCGACCGGAAAAATATGGTTTATTCCGGCAGTTTTGTCACCTATGGCCGCGGCAGTTTTTTGGTAACCAGCATCGGTATGGACACAGAGGTCGGCAAAATTGCCCAGCTGCTGAAAACAACTTCCGAAAAGAAAACACCGCTACAGGAAAACCTGGATGATTTCGGTAAGAAACTGGCAATTTTAATTATTGTGATTTGCGCGCTGGTTTTTGGACTGGAAGTGTTCCGCGGCGGCGAAATCATGGATGCATTCCTGTTTGCTGTGGCACTGGCTGTGGCAGCTATTCCGGAAGCGCTCAGCTCCATTGTTACAATTGTTCTGGCTTTCAGCACGCAGAAAATGGTGCGGGAAAATGCAATTATTCGTAAATTGCAGGCCGTGGAAGGACTTGGCAGTGTATCCATCATTTGCTCCGATAAAACCGGCACACTGACCCAAAATAAGATGACAGTTCAAAAATGCTATGTCGATGGTAAGACTTTGGAAATCCAGGACGCAGATTTTGAAGAGCCGGTGGCCAAAAATCTTTTGAATGCCTGCGTGCTTTGTAATGATGCTGTCATTTCTGAAGGAAAGGAAATCGGTGATCCCACAGAAGTTGCGTTAATCGCAATGGCAGAAAAACACGGCTATGATTGGCAGAAAATTCGCTGTGATGACTGCCGCATAGCTGAAATTCCTTTTGATTCCGACCGCAAACTGATGTCTACGGTCAATAATTGCGGCGGTAAATTGGTATTCTTTACCAAGGGTGCCGTGGATGTGCTTTTAGATCGCATTGATACCATTGATACCAGTGCTGGGGAGCGGCGCATTACGCCGGAAGATGTGGAAGCGATCAAAGCAGCTAATGAGTATTTCTCTGAGAACGGACTGCGTGTTTTGGCTTTTGCACAGAAATCCGGCAGGGAAGAGATGTCCGGGACGCTTTCTAATGACGAAGAGCAGCATTTGACATTCATTGGACTGATTGCCATGATGGATCCTCCCCGCGTGGAGTCTAAAGAAGCTGTTGCCAAATGTATCCAAGCCGGCATTCGTCCCATTATGATTACAGGTGACCACAAAGTGACAGCGGCTGCCATTGCAAAGGAAATTGGAATTCTCCAGCCTGGCACACATGCCATAGAGGGCAGCGAAATTGACCGTATGAGCGATGAAGAGCTCAAGGCCGTTGTACCTGAGATTTCCGTATATGCCCGGGTATCACCGGAGCACAAAATCCGCATTGTCCGTGCATGGCAGGATTTGGGAAACATCGTTTCCATGACTGGTGACGGTGTAAATGATGCTCCAGCATTGAAACAGGCGGATATCGGTGTAGCTATGGGCATTACAGGCACTGAAGTTGCCAAAGATGCTGCTTCCATGGTATTGACAGATGATAACTTTGCAACCATTGTGAAAGCTGTGGAAAATGGCCGAAACGTCTATGCAAACATCAAAAAATCGATTAAGTTTTTGCTTTCCGGCAATACAGCCGCAATTATTTCCGTTTTGTATGCGTGCATTGTTGCGCTTCCTGTGCCGTTTGCCGCAGTACACCTGTTGTTCATTAACTTGCTGACAGACAGTCTTCCTGCAATTTCGCTGGGCTTGGATCCGCATAGCAGCGAAGTGATGAGGGAGAAGCCGCGGCCTAAAAACGAGCCGATCCTGACAAAAGATTTTCTGTTTGGCATTTTAATCGAAGGTGCCGTCATTGCACTCAACACCATGGTTGCATTCCATGTGGGTCTGAACTCTGGTGCCGCTATGGCAGCAGGAGCAGCATCTGTGGGCAGCACAATGGCATTTGCAACACTGTGTTTGTCTCGGTTGATGCATGGTTTTAACAATAAAGCAGATCATCCGGTGCTCTTCAAAAAAGAGATGTTTAATAACCGTTATCTGAATATTTCTTTCTTTGTAGGCGTGCTGCTGCTCAGTGCAGTTCTGCTGGTTCCTCCGCTGGAGCCCTTGTTCCAGACTGCCACGTTAACACCGATGCTGTATGGTGTCGTAGTCGGATGTGCTGCAATGAACGTAGTCGAAATTCAATTGATCAAAGCCATTCGCACTAGTATCCGCAATAGAAAGAAATAAACACTCCATAATCTTTATTCTGATATTGCTTTTGCGAAGGGACTGTCTTGTTCAGACAGTCCCTTTTTGCATGCCTCTTTCGACACAGATCTGATTTCTTCAACATAGACTGATACGGGTATGATCGTACCCCATATGAGTCATAGGAGGAATCGAATTTGAATGTAAAACCTGAAGGCACTTGTCAGGTAACAGAAGGAATGCTCCCTGGCAAATGCGCAGCAATGGCATTTCCTTTTATTGCGATGCAAAGCGAGCATGCGGAGCGCTATGACAGCAATGAAGCGTTGAAAAACGGCACTTTGTTCCCAGGGCTTCACTTGCCTTTTCATGCAGAAATGCAGTCCCGGTTTCCTACGGTTCCGGCAGCTTTGGCAGAATTGATGGCCTTGGATTTCGCTATTGATGAGATGGGCTTATATTTGGATACCCATCCCAACGACGGTGAAGCATTGGAGCTTTTTAACTCCTACATCAAATTGGCCCAAGAGGGAAGAAAAAAATATGAGTCAATGTATGGATCATTGGCGAAACGATATGTTTCTGAAGACGGCAAATATACCTGGATCAACGATCCGTGGCCCTGGGATCTGGAAGGGGGCAATGCATAATGTTTGTGTATGAAAAGAAGCTGCAATATCCGGTCAAAATCAAAAACACCAATCCAAGGCTGGCATCTTTGATTATTTCCCAGTATGGCGGGCCGGATGGTGAACTTGGTGCATCTCTTCGGTATTTGAGCCAGCGTTTTTCTATGCCCTATCCTGAATTGAAGGGGCTGCTGACCGATATTGGTACAGAAGAGCTGGGGCATCTGGAGATGATTGGTACCATTGTGCATCAGCTTACGCGAAATTTGACCGATGAACAAATTAAAACCGCTGGATTTGACACCTATTTTGTCGACCGTACAACCGGTGTTTATCCCACGGCTGCTTCCGGATTTCCATACAGCGCTGCCAGCATGGCATGCAAAGGGGACTTGATTGCCGACTTGACGGAAGATTTGGCGGCTGAACAGAAAGCACGGGTCACTTATGACAATATTCTTCGGCTAAGCGATGACCCAGACGTCAACGATGTAATCCGTTTTCTGCGTGAGCGCGAAATTGTCCATTTCCAACGCTTTGGAGAAGGACTGCGTGTGGCCAAAGAGAAAATGGATCAAAAAAACCTGTATTTTGTAAATCCCTCTTTCGATCATTAAAGTTTTTGTCAATCATAATACAGGACCCGTGCTGCCTTGCTTTGACAGCGCGGGTTTTGTGCTGCTAAAACATATTTTTTCCATTTCTGCATAAGGATAAATAGGGGGGGGATTTGATGTTTTTAGTGCTGCGGGCAAAGCGCATTTTTATGGTTCTATGCTTGACTATTTTAACCATTGGCGGTATTATCATAACATGTAATCGAACTTTAGTTCCTGTTTTTGCGCCAGATGCCACAGGTCAAGCGCATTATTATATCATCGACGCCGGACACGGCGGCGAAGATGGTGGGGCCGTATCAGGCGATGGCATTGCAGAGAGCGACCTGAATCTGTCGATCGCTGTCAAAACCGAAAAACTGCTTTCCTTTTTAGGGAAAAATACGGCCATGACACGCAGTGACGGCAATGCAGTTTATACAGATGGTGCTGCAACACTGCGTGAGAAGAAACGCTCAGATTTGGAAAATCGGGTCTCTATGGTCAATGAATACACACATGCCACATTGATTAGCATTCATCAGAATAGCCTCCTGCCGTCTGTGCCCGCAGTGCATGGCGCACAAGTGTTTTATAATGCTGTCGAAGGAGCACAAGTTTTGGCAGAACAAACGCAGCAGCAACTGAACCAAAGTATCAATCTTGAGAACGAAAAAGCGGCCAAGGAAATTGATTCTTCGATTTATTTAATGCAGCATGTCAATTGCCCTGCAATTTTAATTGAATGCGGTTTCCTTTCCAACGCCGCTGAAACACAACTATTGCAGGATGTACACTATCAGACAAAGTTGGCTGCCGTTATTGTTTCTGGAATTTTACAAACCACGAATGGAGCATCATCATGAAATCCAAAACAGTATTTTTTTGTACAGAGTGCGGAAATGAGTTTCCGAAATGGTCCGGCAAATGCACAGCCTGCGGCGCATGGAATACCATTGTGGAACGTCCTGCAGAAGAAAAACGCCGTCCTGTATCCGGGCGGCGCGGAAGAGAAATGCCTGCCTCCGGACTTGGCCATAGAGCGAGACCTATTACAGAACTGACCAGTACAGAGGAGTTGCGTTTTGCTACCGGCATGGGAGAACTGGACCGTGTGCTGGGGGGCGGTGCGGTTAAAGGTTCTCTGGTATTGGTCGGCGGTGCGCCTGGAATTGGAAAATCTACACTGATGCTGCAAATCTGCGCCCAATTATGTCATACAGGTGATGTTTTGTATGTTTCCGGTGAAGAATCAGAACATCAATTAAAAATGCGGGCAGAGCGACTCAATGTGTGCACTCCGAACTTATATGTACTTTCAGAAACCAACTTATCTGATATCATAGAAGCGGTTCATACACTTAAACCGAATATTCTGATTATTGATTCGATCCAAACCATGTTCAGCGATGCGCTGGATACCCCGCCAGGCAGTATTGGTCAAGTGAAAGAATGCACTATGGCGCTGATGCAGCTGGCAAAAGGGGAGGGGATCACTGTTTTTGTCATCGGACACGTCAATAAAGAGGGATCCATTGCCGGCCCAAAGGTTTTGGAGCATATGGTAGACTGTGTGCTGTATTTTGAAGGGGACCAGCATATGAGTTACCGTATTTTGCGGGCAGCAAAAAACCGGTTTGGCGCAACCAATGAAATCGGTGTTTTTGAAATGGCGGAGCAAGGGCTGGCTGAAGTGCCGAATCCATCCGAAACATTGCTTTCCGGGCGGCCGGATGACGCGCCTGGAACTTGCGTGACTTGCGCTATGGAGGGCGCGCGACCGATTTTGGCCGAAATTCAGGCGTTGATTGCCCCGACGGTGTATGCCAACCCGCGCCGCACGAGCAACGGCTTGGATTATAATCGCAGTGCCATGCTGATGGCGGTTCTCGAAAAACGCGGAGGATTGAAAATTTCCAACTGTGATGTTTATTTGAATGTTATTGGTGGTTTAACTTTGGACGAGCCCTCGGCTGATCTTGCCATTCTCATCGCGCTGGCATCCAGCTATTTGGATGTTCCAGTCCGCAGCAACCTGGCCGCCATTGGTGAGGTCGGATTGACCGGGGAACTGCGCAGCGTGCAGAATATCGGGCAGCGTTTATCGGAAGTACAGCGTTTGGGCTTTCATCAATGTGTGGTTCCATATCAAAAAACAGACAAATTGGTTGGTATGCAGGAAATGCAGCTGATTCGTGTAAAAAATGTTGGCCAAGCCCTGCAAACAGTGCTCGGAAAATAATCAAACGCGCAGCCATTGGCTGCGCGTTTGATTAGGCTTCCGTCTTTTTCTTATAGTGTCCAATAGGATTGGCCCGTGCGGCTGTACGGAGCCCTTCGTTGTCAATATGAGTATAAATCTGTGTTGTATTTAAGCTTTCATGTCCAAGGACTTCCTGTAATGTGCGTACATCCACACCATTTTGCAGCATCAGCGTTGCCGCCGTGTGGCGCAATTTATGAGGAGAATATCGTTCTGCATCCAGTCCAGCCGCTGCTGCCGTTTTCTTGACCAGATTTTGAATACTGTCTACGCTGATGCGGCGATGATTCCGTGATAAAAACAGTGCATCTTTATCTTTCGGATGGACATGGGCACCATCCCGAACGGCCAAATAATCGCGCAGTGCCGCCTGACAGGCAGGATTCAAGTATAAAATACGTTCCTTATTGCCTTTGCCGAGTACCCGGACAGTATCGCTGGTAATATCCTTCAAATTTAAACCTGCCAGTTCAGAAACACGCATGCCGCAGCTGAGCAGCAGAAGGAGCATGCAAAAATCCCGTTCTGCATAGGGTCCCTGCACAGCATCCAAAAGTTTTACCGCATTGCTTTCTGTCAAATAAATGGGCAATGATTTTCGCATGCGCGGAGCATCGATATCTGCGGCTGGATTCTGCTCAAGAAGATTGCGCTTCAATACTAAATAATTGAAAAAAGATCGAATTGCAACAAGCTTGCGCGCCCGGGCAGATACGACAATACCCATCTGTTTTTTTCCTTTCCGGTCTCTGGCGAGCCAGGACAAAAAATTATAGATATCTGCTTTTTTAATGGCACTTAAAAAAGCGCGGTCCACATCTCGAATGGAAATCTCTTCAAATGGAGTATCCGCAGGAACCAATTCGTGATTCCATTTGATATAACGCAAAAACAGACGCAAATCAATATAGTAACTATCCACAGTGCGCACAGAATGGTTGAGAATCGTTTCATGGTATTGCAAAAAGTCACGCACAAGTTCGGGCGCTTCTAAGCGGTAATCGGTGGTCATAGTATATTCAACCCCTTTTAAGCAAAAAATTCCGCATTTAACTCGGTTAAATATTAATTTAACCGAGTTAAAGATATCATAAATATAAAGCATTGTCAAGCCGTCCGCATCTGAATTCAGGGATATGAACCCTACTCCCATATGCAGCGTTCCTGCTATATTAGAAAAAAAGATTGAAAAAACGCGGAAAGACTTTTCATCCAACCGCGTTTTTTGAATTACTCATTATGTGTTGTAGAACCCAGGAATATGAATATATCGGATAGAACGATATTGATAGGTGTTCAATGGTCGATAATCTGCATCGTCACTATGCGCTGCAACCCAAACAGTTGCCGGTGTAATCGGTGCACGCACAGCAACCACAACGGGTGTATGTTTATATTGAATGCCGTCAAACGATAGCTGCAAGATATCACCTGGTTCGAGTTGCGTGATCTGCACATCTTCGCCCACCGGTCCAACGGACTTTTCGCTTCTTGTTAAAAAATCGAACAAATATGGAACGCCCGTCCAAGATGGGGATTTCTCATTTGCGTCGATATAATACCAGCCAAATATCGGTAAAAAATTCATGATACCTGTTCCGGCATAAATGCATTGTGATGCAAAGTTTGTGCAATCACCGCCAAGAAGTTCATAATCATAAAAACGTGGGTTGCGTGCAAAAGCCCAGCGGTGTGCATAGGCTACAGCTGCCTCCCGATCATATGGATAAAATGTCAAACGCATTCCTCCTTCCCTGTTCTCTATCCTATGCCCATATAACAAAAAGGGTGAATTGCGTCGAATAGTATATCCATATGCATAAAACTGGCTCTGAATGAAAATTCAGAGCCAGTTTGCCATGCTTTTATTATGCAAATTATTTGTTGGACAGCTCATGAGCGTGACCAGCGCAGCCCAGTACATCCACCAGTTTATGTTTAACCAACTCATGAATATTGGCACGTGCCGGCTTCAAATACTCACGCGGATCAAATTTGTCAGGATGCTCCGTAAAGAATTTACGGATGGTTCCCGTCATGGCCAAGCGCAGGTCAGAATCAATATTGATTTTACAGACAGCACTGCGGGCCGCTTCTCTGAGCTGATCCTCCGGCACCCCGATGGCTCCGGGCATTGCGCCGCCGTTTTCATTGATCATCTTGACATATTCCTGGGGGACTGAGGATGAACCGTGGAGCACAATCGGGAAATTCGGAAGATTCTTTTCAACTTCGTGCAGAATATCAAAACGAAGCTGCGGCTTTGTCCCGGGTTTGAATTTATAAGCGCCGTGGGAAGTTCCGATAGCAATCGCCAGCGAATCGCAGCCTGTTCTGGAGACAAATTCCTCTACTTCCTCAGGGCGTGTATAGTGGGAATTCTCTGCAGAAACATTGACATCATCTTCAATACCGGCCAATGCACCCAATTCTGCTTCTACCACCACATCGTGATCGTGCGCATATTCTACCACTTTTTTCGTCAATGCAATATTCTCTTCAAAAGGCTTGGATGAAGCATCAATCATAACCGACGTAAAACCACCGTCAATGCAGCTCTTACAAAGTTCAAATGTATCACCATGATCAAGATGCAGACATATCGGCAAGCCAGTTTCGATGATGGCAGCTTCTACCAGCTTCATCAGATATGTGTGATTGGCATAGGCACGGGCTCCTTTTGAAACCTGAAGAATCAGCGGAGCATCTACTTCCTGTGCCGCCTCTGTAATACCTTGGACAATTTCCATATTGTTCACATTAAAAGCGCCGATGGCATATCCGCCCTGATATGCTTTTTCGAACATTTCTCTGGATGAAACAAGTGCCATGAAATTTCATCTCCTCAACAATTTGTATTTAAATTTTATCATATCGACAAAGAATTGCAAGTCTAATTCCCTGTTTTTTGGTCAATCGATCTATACTTTTTTGAAAAAACATGGTAAAATAAAATTACTCTATTGTGTTTTTCTTGTGAGAGACATGAATTTTGGGAGGTAATCAGAAAATGAGCGAATTGAAAGGCGCATGTATCATTGGACAATCCGGAGGGCCCACTTCTGTGATCAATGCCAGCGCATTGGGTGTAATTGAAACCGCATTAAAAGAAAATTCCATCACTCGTGTTCTGGGAGCTGAGCATGGAATTGTCGGTGTGCTGAATGATCGGCTGTTTGATATGAGCCAGGAAGATCCAGAAGAGTTGGCGCTTTTGCGTTATACCCCATCTTCAGCGCTTGGCTCCTGTCGTTATAAAATGAAAGACCCTGATGTGGACGATACTGATTATAAACGGATTTTGGAAATTTTCAAAAAATACGATGTCCGTTATTTTTTCTATAACGGCGGAAATGACTCCATGGATACCTGCAATAAAATCAGCAAGTATATGCAGAAAGTCGGTTATGAATGCCGTGTTATGGGGGTACCCAAAACAATCGACAACGATCTGTTTGGGACAGATCACTGCCCCGGCTATGGCAGCGCTGCCAAATATATCGCAACCTCCTGCATGGAAGTTTACCATGATGCACGCGTCTATGATACCGGTATGGTAGTCATCGTGGAAATTATGGGCAGACACGCCGGTTGGCTGGCAGCTTCTGCAGCTTTGGCCTCTCATTATGGGTGTGGTCCTGATTTGATTTATCTTCCCGAGACAGATTTCGACATGGATCAATTTCTGAGCGATGTGGATCGCGTTTATAAAGAAAAAGGAAATTGCCTGGTAGCTGTTTCGGAAGGGATCCATTACCCAGACGGGAGTTTTGTATCTGAAGCGAGTACTTCTGCCACCGATGGTTTTGGCCATGCACAGCTTGGCGGGTTGGCACCTACGCTGGCAGACCTGGCAAAAGCGCGCACCGGTGCCAAAGTCCGCGGCATTGAACTGAGCCTTCTGCAGCGTTGTGCCGCACATTTGGCGTCTAAAACTGATATCGAAGAATCCTATATGGCAGGAAAAGCCGCTGTGGAGCACGCTGTAGCTGGTGTAACAGATAAGATGATCGCATTCGAGCGTATTTACGAAGATGGCAAATATATCTGCAAAACAAAGCTTTTGAATTTGACGGATGTTGCCAACACAGAAAAGAAAGTGCCCCTTGCCTGGATCAATGCAGATGGCAACGGTATGAATCAGGAATATATTGATTATGTGCTGCCCCTGATTCAAGGCGAACCTGACCGGCCGATGGTAGACTCCCTTCCCCGTTTTGCAAAACTGAAAAAGGTTCTGGCAAAATAACATACTTTTTGAGAGACAAAAATAAGCAGCGATATTCCAAATCGGCGTATCGCTGCTTCTTTGATTCAGCTGTGCATTGACATTGTCAAATTTTATTGATATTAATAGAAATATCGCAGATCGTTTGATTGCAAACAGAGCAGACGAAACATTTGTTTCATCTGCTCTGTTTTGAAAATAACATTTATGCTTTTGCCTTCTCAGCATTCTTTTTACCGAGTTTTTTCAGTGTAACCCACAGCGGTCCGGCAATAAATACCGAAGAATATGTTCCGCTGACAATACCGACAATCAACGCAATGGCAAAATTCTGAATCGATGGCACACCCAAAATTAAAATTAACACGATAGGAATTAATGTCGTCAACGATGTATTGATACTTCTTGCTATTGTCTGTAAAATACTGCGATCCGTAATCTCGGCAAAAATCTTGTTATCTCCGATACCCTTGGAATTTTCGCGAATCCGGTCAAAGATAACAATAGTGGCATTGATGGAATAACCGAGGATGGTCAATGCTGCTGCAATGAAATTCATATTAATCGGCAGCTGGAAAATCGCAAAGAACGCCATCATGACACAGATATCATGGCATAACGTTACCACAGCTGCCAAGCCAGAGCGAAATTCAAACCGAATGGTAATATAAACCAAAATCAGCAATATGGCTAAAAGAGATGCTTTAACCGCAGCAGCTTTCAAATCATCGCCCACTGTTGCAGATATATAACCCGAATCTGTCATTTCTGTGCCAGGATAAGCCTCTTGAATGGCTGTAAACAAGGCATCGCGGGTCTCACTGTCGAGCTCTAAGGTTTTGATCTGAACACTTTGTCCGTCTGTACCAGTTGCCTGAATCGAAGAGGCATGGGCACCTGTGACATCATAAACAATCGTATCGAGTTGTTCCGTTACAGTGCGGTCAACGTCGACGCCCAATGCATAGATGGATTTCACGCCACCTGCAAATTCGATATCAAAGTTAAAAGGACTTGCCCCAAAGACTGTAGCCAAAAAGCAACCCAAACCGATGCCTGCCAAAATCAGAGAAATAACGCCGAAAATCTTAAATTTTTTCACAAAACTGAATTTAGATTTTGTAAAATCTTTCATGATTATTCAGCACCTCCTTTTTTCACGCCATAAGCTGCCAAACTTTTGGGTGTGCGATTGGAGAAGGTTCTGAGAATCACACGTGTAATCACAATCATGGTAAACATCGACAGAATAACACCAATCAACAGCGTCTTGGCAAATCCGACAATCGTACCTGTTCCCTGCCACCACAAGCAGCATGCTGCAATGCAAGTAGTAATGTTGGAGTCAAGAATAGCGGAAAAAGCATTCTTAAATCCCGCATCCATTGCAACGCGCACAGTGCGGCCAGCCTGCAACTCTTCCTTAATACGCTCGAAAATAATCACGTTGGCATCCACAGCCATGCCCAGCGTCAAAATAATACCAGCAATGCCCGCCAGCGTCAAATTCAAATGACTGAACGAAATGACATTTACAAAAACAACGGCAAAGAAAATCAGAGAAATCGCCGATGCAAGGCCGAGCACCCGATAATAAAACACCATGAAAAGAATAATTAAAATCAGACCAATAATTGCGGCCTGAATACTGGTATTCAGGGCCTGCAGCCCCAGAGTTGCAGAAACAGAATCCAACTGAATATTGGTTAAAGAAAACGGAAGCTGCCCCGATGCAATCAGTCCTGCCAGCTGAGAAGCATATTCCTGCGTGGCATTGCTGCCCAGCGTAATGGAAACATGCTCACTGTTGATGCCGGTTGCAGCATATTCTGAAGAAACATAAGGAGAACTGATAACCTGGTCATCCATGCTGATGGAAATATAATTGCTCCCATCGGTACGGCTGGCAACCTCTTTTGTAGCCTCAGTAAATTTTGCCTGTCCTTCACTGCTCAAAGCAACATCAACATAATACTGATTAAATCCGGATTGGTCAATATCGCCATAGGCCACACTGGCACCTGTCAAGTCATCACCGGTCAGAATAACATTGCCATCCGCATCAGAGAACGTGACCTCTGCAGTGGAACCCAACATCTGAACGGCTTCTTCCGGATTGTCAATATTAGGTATGGCAACAACAATACGATCGTCGCCAGACAGATACACGTCTGCTTCCGTGTAACCTAATGTTGTCAAACGCTGACGCAGCATCGTTTGTGCAGAACGCATACCTTCGCTCAATTCCTCAGCCGAGATATCACCGGCATCCTCCAAATCGGCTTCATAAGTAATTTCAGCGCCACCGACAAGATCCAGCCCTAAGACAACGCCGTCCTGAACATTTGGAAGCTTGGCAATGCCCAAATTCAAGCCGTTGAAGATCGTCCATGTACCCAGCACAATGACCAGCAAAATAACAATAAAGCCGGCCGGGTTGTACCTTTTTTTCATTTTCGAATCTCCCATCACTGTATTTTTCTTTATGAGTCGTACTTATCATTGTTGGCCTTATAAGTACAATGTTTTATTATAGATAGATATCTAAATAAAGTCAATATAAATCCCGCGAAAACAACTGTTTTCGCGGGATTTGCATGGCAGGTGCTCACACCTTCAGTGCAGTTGCTTCTTTGCTCAATTCATCGGCATATGGTGCAATAGCCGGTTTCACACAATATTCCAGAAATTCCTCTACCTGCTGCGGGCAGCGGCCAATATAGGCTTCTGGTTTCATATGCACCATCAGCTCCTCCCTGCTCATGCCGAATTTGGGATTCTCAGAAATCAAATCAATCAGATTGTTTTCCAATCCTCGTTCCTTGACATTTTTACCAGCTTCAAGGGACATCAGACGAATTTCTTCGTGAAGTTCCTGACGATCACCGCCGCGCAGGACTGCATCCATCATAATATTTTCGGAAGCCATAAACGGCAATTCCGCCATAATATGCTTTTCAATCACTTTCGGATGCACAATCAGCCCTGAGGCTACATTCAAATAGATATTTAAAATAGCATCCACTGCCAAAAACGCTTCAGGAATACAAATACGTTTATTGGCAGAATCGTCTAATGTCCGTTCAAACCATTGTGTTGCAGCAGTCACTGCCGGATTTGCCGCATCTGCAATGACATAGCGCGCCAGAGAGCAAATACGCTCACACCGCATAGGATTACGCTTATAAGGCATGGCAGAAGATCCGATCTGATTCTTTTCAAAAGGTTCTTCCACTTCTTTTAAATGGCACAGCAGCCGGATATCTGTGGCAAACTTGGAAGCGCTCTGCGCAATACCAGAAAGCGTCGATACAATGGCAGCATCCACTTTCCGGGAATAAGTTTGCCCAGAAACCGGAACAACGGAATCAAAGCCCATTTCTGCCGCAATTTTCTTCTCCATGTCTTTGATTTTATCTGTATCCCCGGCAAAAAGCTCCATAAAACTCGCCTGTGTGCCAGTTGTTCCCTTAGACCCCAAAAGCTGCATATGTTCAATTCGGAAATTCAGCTCACTTAAGTCCATCAGAAGCTCATTCATCCAAAGAGTTGCACGTTTTCCAACCGTCACCATCTGGGCTGCCTGAAAATGAGTGAAACCAAGTGTCGGCATAGCTTTATAAGTATCTGCAAACTGAGCCAATGCTGCCAGCACACGAACGACTTTGCTGCGGATCAGCATAAGACCTTCCCGCATAATAATGATATCTGTATTGTCGCCCACATAGCAGCTGGTGGCACCCAAATGGATAATTCCTTTTGCTTTGGGGCATTGTGCACCATATGCATGTACATGCGCCATCACATCATGGCGCAGCCGCTTTTCTTCTTCTGCTGCTACATCATAGTTGATATCATCAACATGGGCTTCCATTTCCGCAATCATTTCATCCGTGATTTGCGTGAGGCCCAGTTCTTTTTCGGCACGGGCTAAAGCTATCCAGAGCCGGCGCCAAGTTGAGAATTTTTTGTCCGGAGAAAAAATATACAGCATTTCATCGCTGGCATAGCGCGATGCTAATGGGCTTTCATAAGTGTTCTTCATCTCGTATCAACCTCTTCTGTTCTTATTCTACTCTAAAAAATTTCCTGAGCGTATGATAGCATACGGGTACAAATATCGTCAACGAAAGGACCGCAGCAGAAGCGAACAAGCGCCCTTTCACTGAAACTTCTGCTGTACGATTATTGAA
The DNA here is from genome assembly GCA_904420565.1 of Candidatus Pseudoscillospira faecavium. Taxonomy (GTDB): domain Bacteria; phylum Bacillota; class Clostridia; order Oscillospirales; family Oscillospiraceae; genus Pseudoscillospira; species Pseudoscillospira faecavium. The sequence continues at coordinate 41,102 of CAJFVV010000024.1, read as the reverse complement.
TGTCTTGTACAAAAGATTCGAGTCGATCCATTGCTTTTTGAATGGTATCCATATCTGTGGCATAGGACCAGCGGATGTAGTGATCGGCGCCAAAGGCACTGCCTGGAACTGTAGCGACCATTTCCTCCTGTACAAATGCTGAAGCAAAGTCTGCCGAGGTGTGAATTTGATGCCCGCGGATGGTATGACCCAGAATTTCATCCAAATTCATCATTACATAAAAGGCACCTTCCGGTTTCAAACAACTGACATGCGCAATGGCATTCATACGCTGCACCATATAGTTACGGCGCTCTTCAAAAGCGGCGCGCATCTGATACACACTCTCCTGGCTGCCCCGAAAAGCTTCCACCGCAGCAGCCTGGGAAATCGTACTGGGCGCAGCAGTAGAGTGCCCCAGATAATTACTCATCACTTTTGTGATAGAAGCTGGTGCTGCTGTGTAACCGATCCGCCACCCAGTCATCGCATATGCTTTTGAAACGCCGTTAACCAGAATTGTGCGGGCGCGCACATCCTCTCCCAAAGAAATCATGCTGGTAAAAGGCCGCCCATCATATACCAGGCAATAATAAATTTCATCAGCAATCATATAAAGATCCGCATCCACACAAACGGCCGCCAGTGCGGCAAGTTCATCCTTATTGTAAATCATGCCGGTGGGGTTGGACGGATTATTGAGAATGATCGCTTTAGTCTTTTCTGTTACGGCGGCGTGCAACTGCTCCGGTGTAATCTTGAAATGCTCCTCATGGCTTGTAGGAATGACCACCGGCACCCCCCCGCACATACGGATCATCTCAATATAACTTACCCAATATGGTGCAGGCAGAATAACTTCATCGCCCGGATTGAGCAGGCACTGCAGCGCAATATAGAGGCTGTGCTTGGCGCCGCTGGCTACGGCAATTTCGGACGGCGTATACTGCACACCAAAATCCTGCTCCAGTCTATAGCAGATTGCCTCTTTTAACTCCTGCGTGCCAGAAGCCGCAGTGTACTTCGTCTGATTCTCTTTGATAGCCCGAATACCTGCCGCCTTAATGGGTTCAGGTGTATTAAAATCCGGTTCACCCACACCAAATCCCAAAGCATCTTTTCCCTCTGCTTTCAACTGTTTATAAAGATTATTGATTGCCAGCGTGCTGGATGGCGCAATGGCAGATGCGATTCTGGACAATTCTTTCATCTCTGCTCAGCCCTCTCTGATTATTGATAGCCATATTATTATAATATGGAATGTTTTGATGCGCAAGAATGAAGTGGAAAACGTTTCAAACAAATTCCTTTTATAAAAATATCCCATGTATTTGCAGATAAATGGGATATTTTTCATTCAAGTTTTGTTTTTGCAATAAATCTGGTAAAGTCCATCCATTACAAGATTTTTATCATAGGTAATGTGATTGTTGCAATAGCGGACAATCACCGGTGCATTTGGTCCAGTGACAACAATCGACGCATCTTTTCCGGTTAACGCCTGAATGCGGTCGATAATCCCATCCATCATGGCAGCCGTTCCATAGACAATGCCGGACTGCATGCAATCCTCGGTATTTTTCCCGATTAAAGAAACCGGTTTCACAAAAGAAACATCCGGCAACTGGGCTGTGCGTTTGGAAAGTGCTTCCATGGAAACTGTTACCCCCGGGAACAGCAGCCCACCTTCAAAGCTCTTTTTTTCTGTAATATAACAGAAAACCGTAGCTGTTCCCATTACAATCATAATAATCGGCGGTTTAAACTTGTTGATAGCTGCAACTGCGCCGCAAACCAGATCCACACCCAACTGGGTATGAATTTCCGTGCGAATGTTGAGCCCGGTTTTCACACCGGGACCCACCCGGATTGGCGGTTTTCCAAACAGCCGTGTCAACGCTTTTTCGATGCCGAAATCCATTGGCGGCACAACGCTGCAGAAAATGCTCCCGCTGACACTGCGCAAATCGTAGTGATATAGCTGAAAAAGATTCATCAGATCAATTGCAATCTGGTCTGCCGTTTTGGATTTATCCGTGTCAAGGACAGCTAAAAATTTCAAATTCCCCTCTCTGTCAAATAACCCGATGGACATCGTCAGATTGCCCACATCCAAAGCAAGCAGCATAATAGACTCCTTTCCAGATTAAAAAACGCTTTTTATCGTTCCAATTCCTCGCAAATCAAGCGCCCCATCTCCTGGCATCCAACCAGCTTGTCATCACTTCCCATGGTATCTGCGGTGTGCCAACCTGCAGCCAAAACTGCATCAACAGCCTGCTCAATCGCCTCCGATTCCTGCGGCAGATCAAAAGAATACTTAAACATCATTGCCACAGACAGAATCGTTGCAATCGGGTTGGCCTTGTCCTGCCCGGCAATATCAGGGGCACTGCCATGAATTGGCTCATACAGCGCCGGAGCATGACTTCCGATGGAAGCCGAGGGCAGCAAGCCCAAAGAACCTGTTACCATGCTGGCCTCGTCAGACAAAATATCACCGAACATATTCTCGGTTACAATCACATCAAACTGAGAAGGATCCCGTACCAGCTGCATGGCACAGTTGTCCACCAGTACATCTTCCAGCTCCACATCTGGGTAATCTGCCGCGATACGGTGCATCGTTGCGCGCCACAGGCGGGAAGTTTCCAAAACATTGGCCTTGTCAACAGAAGCTACGCGCTTATGACGCTTCTGCGCCAATTCAAAAGCACGGCGGCCGATACGCTCGATTTCCATTTCGCTGTATGCCATCAAATCGGTGCATTCCACGCCGCGGTCTTCTGTCTCATAACGGCCGCGTTTTCCAAAGTAGATACCGCCGATCAATTCACGAACCATCATGATATCGATGCCCTTTTCCGCTGTCTCTTTTTTCAGCGGAGAGGCATCCACCAAAGCCGGCCGCAAAGTTGCATGGCGCAAATTGGCATACAGGCCAAGATCTTTCCGAATCGCCAGCAGCGCCGTCTCCGGCCGCTGTTCGGCAGGTTTATCCGGTCCCCATTTCGGGCCACCGACCGCGCCCAACAGTACGGCATCACAGGCCTTGCACTTCTCTGCTGTCCCCTCAGGATAGGATACACCATATTTGTCTGTAGCGCAACCACCTAAATCGACATCGGTATATATAAACTGATGACCATATCTTCTCCCGATCGTATTAATGACATGAACGGCCTCTTCCACAATTTCCGGACCAATGCCATCACCCCGAATCAATGCAATTTTATATTCCATAAATGCTTCCTCTTCTCCGTTTTATTTAGCCAAACCGCGTTTTTTCAAAGAGTTCATCAATCCGCCGGCTTCAATAATACCGTTGACAAACTCAGGAAAGGGTGCGCTTTGATAGGTTTTGCCTTTGGTTTCATTGGTAATCACACCGGTAGAAAAGTTGACACTGACCGCATCTCCCGCTTCAATGTCTTCCGCTGCTTTAGGGCATTCCATAATCGGAAAACCGATATTAATGGCATTGCGGTAGAAAATGCGCGCAAAACTCTTTGCGATGACACATTTGACTCCACAGGCCTGAATGGCAATTGGGGCATGCTCCCTGGAAGAACCGCAGCCGAAATTGGCACCTGCCACAATAAAATCGCCCGGCTGCACAGTTTTGGCAAATTCCAAATCGATATCTTCCATACAATGCTTGGCCAGCTCACTCTTTTCCGGAGCATTCAAATATCTTGCCGGGATGATGACATCCGTATCCACATTATCTCCATATTTATATACTTTTGCCATAATCTCTTCCTCCTTTATTCCACTTCTTCAGGCGAAGCCACGCAGCCTTTTACCGCAGATGCCGCTGCGACTGCCGGACTGGCCAAAATGATCATGGACGAAGTGGGCCCCATGCGGCCGACAAAATTCCGGTTGGTCGTAGAAATAGCCCATTCGTTGTCCGCCAGCACACCCATATGGCCGCCCAAACAGGGACCGCAGGTCGGTGTGGACACCGCGCAGCCGGCGTTGATAAAGATTTCCACCAAACCTTCTTTTACAGCCTGCAGATAGCTTTCCTGCGTGGCCGGAATGACAATGCAGCGGATGTTGGAAGCAACGGTTTTGCCCTTCATAATTTCAGCCGCTTCCCGCAAGTCCTGAATACGCCCGTTGGTGCAGGAACCGATGACAACCTGCTGCAGCGGCATGCCGGCCACTTCATCCACCGTTTTGGTATTGGAGGGCAAATGCGGCATAGCCACAGTGGGCTTGAGTGTATCCAGATCAATGGTGATGGTGCGGGCATACACCGCATCAGGATCTGCTTCGAACTTTGTATACTGACGATCCGTGCGTCCAGCCAGATAAGCAATGGTTTTTTCATCCACGGGGAAAATACCGTTTTTGGCGCCACACTCAATGGCCATATTGGAAATGGTGAAACGATCATCCATAGAAAGTGCACTGACACCTTCGCCTGTAAATTCCAAACTTTGGTAAAGCGCACCATCCACACCGATCAGACCAATCAAATGGAGAATGACATCTTTGCCGCTGACATATTTCTGCTTTTTTCCGGTTAAAACAACTTTGATTGCCTGCGGCACCTTAAACCACGCTGTGCCGGTGGCCATACCAGCCGCCATATCTGTAGAGCCGATACCGGTAGAAAATGCGCCCAAAGCGCCATAAGTACAGGTATGGGAATCGGCGCCGATAATGCAGTCGCCGGGAATCGCCAATCCCTTTTCCGGAATCAGCGCATGCTCCACACCCACGGTGCCAACGTCAAAAAAGTTTTTAATCTCATGTTTTTTGGCAAAATTTCGTGCTGTTGCACACAGTTGCGCCGCTTTAATGTCTTTGCAGGGCGTGTAATGATCCAGCACAATGGCAATCTTGTTGCGATCAAATACCTGTGTGAGTCCGGCATCCTCAAACACGCCGATTGCAACCGGGGTTGTGATATCGTTTCCAAGCACCAGATCCAGCTTGCATTCAATCAGCTGTCCAGCCTCCACGTGATCCAATCCCGCATGCGCTGCCAGAATTTTCTGACTCATCGTCATTCCCATAAAAGCATCACACTCCATTTTCATTTCTAAAGTACTGCTATTATGACATACTTTCTTGCAGCAGAATGCAAACTATGTTACAATTTATAAAAATCTTACGCGGAGGCTGGTTTTATGGAACATCAATATGAATATTTTATCTCAGAAGCGTTGGATCTTCCAAAAGATGTCTGGCATCCGCTGCGCCGTGCCGGTCAGGTGCGCACTTATCAAAAAAACAAGCTGCTGTATCATCAGGGGGATGCTGCAAATTGTTTTTATTACATTGTTTCCGGCCGAATCAAAAGTTTTATCAGCTCTGTAGACGGGAACGAACATTTACTCACCATTTATAAACGAGGCGATATTCTTGGAGAGGCTTCGTTTTTTGATGGCGGACCGCGGGTCTCTTCTGCACAGCTGATGACCGATGCAACTGTAGCCGCCATTGACCGGCCTGCACTGGAGCAATGCCTGCAAGCATATCCCGCGCTTGCCTTCTTTTTCTTTCAATATCTGGCTGCGACTGTGCGCATGCTTTCTACGCATCTGGATGCCAGTTCGTTTTTGACTGCGGATAAACGGATTGTGCGCCTGCTGTTAAACATGGATACAGGCGACAATAACCACACGATTTCCTGTACGCATGAGGAGCTTGGCTACATGCTCGGTCTCAGCCGTGTCACTGTCAGCCGGGTGCTGAATCAGCTTGCCAGGAAACACTGGGTTACATTGGGGTATCGCACGGTTATTTTGCTGCAGCCAGATGCATTAAAGGCATATCTGCAATAAAAAAACACCCTCAAGGACTGCAATTTATGCATCCTTGAGAGGTGTTTTTTGATTACAAAATAATGCAGATCAGCCCTCCGCTTCCCTCGTTGATAATGCGCTGCAGCGTTTCCTGCAGTTTTTTTCTGGCGTCGTCCGGCATGCGTTTGAGTTTGCCCTGCAAATCTTCGCTCACCAGTTCGTGGAAGGAGCGGCCAAAAATATTGCTCTGCCAAATTTTGCTGGTATCTCCTGCAAATTCTTCCAGTAAATAATTCATCATCTCTTCGCTCTGCTTTTCATTCCCGATCACTGGGGAAACAGAGGTCTCAATATCTGCCCGAATCATATGGATAGAAGGTGCGCTTGCTTTCAAACGCACGCCGTAGCGGCCGCCTTGTTTCACAATTTCCGGCTCTTCCAGTTTGAGCTCATCAATGCTGGGGGAAACAATGCCATAACCGGTTTCACGGACATCCTGCAGGGCATCCTTCACTTTATCATACTCGTTTTTCATACCTGCCAAGTCTGTTAAAAGCGTCATCAAATCGCCGTCATCCGCCACAGCAAAACCGGACCGTTCACTCAGTGTTTGATAGAACAATTCTTTGGGAAGCGAAATGGAGGCCTGCACCACTCCGGTGCCAAGGGCGATTCCTGTGATTGCTGCAGTGTCGATATGCTCACTTTCCGCCAAAGCCAGCACCGCTTCTTCCGCGTCACGGATTTTTCGGATCTCCCGTGTTCCGTTTTTAATTGCAGTAAAAATATCATTTTTAATGGGATGTGCATATTCCAGTGCATCGATCCAGGCCGGAAGGAAAAGGTCCAATTCCCGCATGGGGAATTCATAAAGCACCGCTTTGAGAATGGCCGCCACATCTGCATCATTCAGCGTCTGGCAATTGACCGCAAGACAGCGTACGCCGTAAGTATCTTGAATCTCTTCGGCAATCGCCCGTGTGACTTCCGATTCCGGCGCCGCGGAATTCAGAAGCACCAAAAAAGGTTTCCCAATCTCCTGCAGCTCATGAATTACCCGCTCTTCCGCCGGAACATAGCTGGAACGCGGAATATCAGTAATGGTTCCGTCTGTAGTAACCACAATCCCAATAGTGGAATGTTCTGCAATGACTTTTCTGGTACCAACCTCAGCGGCTTCTGTCATGGGAATCTCGTGGTCAAACCACGGGGTTGTGACCAAGCGTGGTTTATCTTCATCCGTTTGCCCCACAGCACCGTCTACCAAATAGCCCACACAGTCAATCAGGCGCACAGAACAGGAGGCACCGCCATCCAGTTTGATTTCTGCTGCTTCTTCGGGAACAAATTTGGGTTCCGTTGTCATAATCATGCGTCCGGATCCGCTTTGCGGCAATTCATCCTTGGCGCGCTCCCGCCGATAGACATTATCAATATTGGGCAGCACCTGGGTTTCCATAAAGCGTTTGATGAATGTGGACTTTCCCGCCCGAACAGGCCCAACCACGCCGATATAAATATCCCCATCAGTGCGCCGGGCAATATCTTCATAGATTTTTTCCGTTTCCATATCGTTTTTTCCTCCTCACCGCTTGCGTGGAATCAGCAGCATCTGCCCGGCACCGCAGGTACAATCCTCCGGCATGTCGTTGGCCGAGCGGATCACATCCACTGTGGTGGAATAGCGCTTTGCAATTTCCCATAAGCTTTCATCTTCGTCAAACAGCTTCAGTACAATAGACGGAATCTGGCTGGTATCTTTTGGGTGCTCCGTGTCTACCGTCAATCCTGTCAGCCCCAACAGCTGTTTCCGCTCCGCCGCTTCTAGCGTAAAATCTGCAGAAAAACGCACTTCAATCCCACTTGCTGAAATAGAAGTAGACAGGTCTCCCCCATATTGTACCTGCGCTGTGCACTGCAGATCAGAGGGAACTTCTGTTCTGCAGGTGCATTCCAGCTGACGCTCCGCTACAAGCGGCACATTGCCCTCGTCCAGAAACAAAATTTTGACATGGGCCATGGTCTGCAACACGGCAGTATTCTCTTCCCGACTGATATTCACATCATCAAAGGAAACTGCTGCGGACAAAACCGTTGAGGGCACTACGCCCACCTCGATGGTTTGGCGCATACTCTGGCGCAGATTCATTACATCAATTTTGCCTGTGCACTGCAAATTTGCTAAATCCGGTGTTACATCATAAGCCGTGCTGTAAACATCGCATATGCAGTGGAAGGAAACCGGACAGCGCAGATATGCCTGTGCATTTAAGTAAACAGCAATTGTCACACGATGCCGATCGTCCGGGTTTTCATCGCTGCCGATATGATAATCCATTCCGGACAATTGCAGCACAATTGTTGGTGAAGCTGTTTCCGGAACCTCATCAATCTCCATAATCTGTGAAAAGGGCAGTTCTGTGCTGACAGACGTAATCCCCTGCTGTTCTGTGCGATAAAGCAATTCTGCCAAAAGAACTCCTTTGATGATCAATTTAGTACCAAAAATCTTGGTTTCCTGCACACTTGGCATCATTCTGGAAAGCAAAATTTCCTGTACAGCATCCTTCACAGAAGGCACTGCAATCTCATCTGTGAATGTAAAATCTTTCTCAGAATATGCCGTGATCAGGTTCAACTCAGCTTCCTGCTCCATCTGCGCAATCCCCAGCGATGTATCCGCTGCAATATGGCTGCAAAAAGCCGCTTCTGCATGGCGCAGGCCACGCAGCTGAACAGTCAGTAAGACTCTGGTAAAAATTTTGCGTGGATTCATGCTCCTGGTTTCAATACTTTGCACACAGACTTTTGCAAAGAGACATTGGCAGCGATCAAACTCCTGATTGACAACCGAGGTATTGAAAGGGAGTGCAAATTCCAAATTGCGAATTCCATTTTCACCTTCTGGTGTAAAAAGCACAGTGACTTTTACAGAGCCCGTGACAATGGCCTTATCCCCTTGAATATCTTTGCTGCGCAAAAATACCTTGCCGCTGGCATCAATAATGCGGGCAATATCCGGGCAATAATCCGGAACGATGGTTTCTGTGGATTCTTCGTGAACAGCGCTTGAAACCGTGCTGAACTCATAAAAGCGCAGGGTTTCCTTTTTAAGTTCAAATTCCATATTTGTCCTCCCCCAATGTTCAATTCCAGTCCAACCTATGAACATTGGGGGAGATTTATTCATTTGATATGAAAAATTCTCTTTAATACACCGCAAAGAAATTTCGGGGACTTGACAACCACAATTTTCATATTGGAACACGATCTCCTTTCACTCTCACCGCCGCATACAGCCAATGCCGCATGCAATCAGCAAAAACGCAATTAAGAACAACAGCGCACCAACGGGAAATATCGCTGTGATTAAAATACCAAGACCCAGGGCCAGCGCGCACAGGCCGATGAAAAAAAGATTTCTACCACACATAGCATCCTCTCCCTTGCGCGTTTTTGTTCTATAACAGTATATACAGGAAACGACTTTCCCGTTCCTATCCTATGGAGAACACAAAGAAAAAAGAGGGATCCTTCGATCCCTCTTTTACTCTTATGAATTTTTCCGGACTTCCCATTCCTTAAGCGGTTTTAATTCTTCATAAAGCTTCACATAACTGGCATGACGCGATGGAGCAATCTCTCCGTTTTTCAAAGCCTCCAGAACAGCGCACCCTTTTTCCTTTGTATGACTGCACCCAACAAAGCGGCACTGATTCAGAAAAGGAACAAATTCACGAAAGGTTTCTGGCAGAACTTTTTTCAGGTCCAAATTCATTTCCGCCGTATCAAAAGAAGAAAAGCCGGGCGTATCTGCTACCAAGGTTGTTTCATCCAAACGGAACAACTCCACATGCCGCGTAGTGTGCTTTCCGCGCCCTAATTTATCGCTGACAGCATTGGTCTCAATGCCGAAATCAGGGTGCAAACGATTGAGAATACTGGATTTGCCCACACCTGAATTCCCTGTAAAAGCGGAAATTTTCCCGGAAATTAAGGCGCGCAGCTGTGCTATGCCCTCACCGGTTTGTGCACTGACACGTACCGTCGGATATCCCACCTGCTCATAAATGCGCGCCAGTGACTCACCGCTGGACAGATCGCATTTATTAATGCAGATAACAACGCCGCAGCCCTTCAGTTCGGCAATCGCACACACACGATCGATCAAATACGGGTCACTGCACGGAATGGCCTCAGATGCAATCACTATCAATTGGTCAATATTGGCAACAGACGGCCGTACAAAAAAGCATTTGCGCGGCTCAATGGCTTCCACATAGCCAGTCCCGTCATTTAGCTCCTGAATTTGGACCCAATCACCCACCAACGGAGAAATTTTGTCTTTGCGGAATTTTCCTCGGGCCCGACAGGCTATCACTTGCCGGCCGGTATTGACATAGTAAAATCCGCTCAGTGCTTTTTCAATAATTCCGCGACTCATCATGATGAAAAATCAATCGTTTCCGAATACCGCACAGCACCATCAAAGTAAACGTAAACATCCTGCGTGCCGGTTCCCGTTAATGTGCAAGTAATCTCTCCCAGAGATTTATCGACATAACTATCAAATTGCACCTCATTACCGACAGAAATCACTACATGGACGGTTCCTTCTCCTTCTGGCAATACGTAGGATTTTCTCACAGATCCTGTTGTCGGCTGTTCCGGTTCTTCAATTCCTTTGGAAACAACAAAATTAATTTTTGTGCCTTCCTCAACTTCAGTGCCCACATCGAGACTTTGCTCAAGGATCGTCCCTACTTCAGATTCATCCTCAGCTTCTGTAACAGTGCCAATGGACAAACCGCTCAACTGCGACCGGACTGTGTCGATATTCATGCCAATATAGGAATCCACTGTCACCATTTTGATCTCAGGGCCCAGGCTGATCACCAATGTTACGGTATCTCCGTTTTGCAGCTCTGTGCCAGCAACAGGATCTGTTGATATAATTGCGCCCGCTTCCACATCATCGCTGTATTCTTCTTCAACTACAATACTTAGATTGAGATCCATTTCCCGCAGAAGCCTTGTAGCGCTGGTCTGGTTGTAATCTTTTGTCAAATCCGGCATAACATCGGTTTTGGGACCTGCACTGAGCACAACGGTAATCACATGAAGCTCATCTTTAGGTCCTTTCTTTGTGCGGCCGCCCTCAGGATCCTGGGACATAATTTGCCCCTCTTCATATTCATCACTGAATTCAGAACTGGATACTTCAATGGAATAATTCTCTGTGATTTCCGGATCAGCCTGGACCTCTTCCAGGGTTTTTCCCAGCAAATTCGGCACTGTGTATTCTTCCTGCCCGCCTCCCATAAAACTGGAAAAAATGAAAATAAATAAAACTGCAATGACGGCAACAGCTGCAATAATCGCCCCTGCCATCCATTTCTTGTTCTTTCTGCGGCGGCTGACAGAAGGATATTCATCTTCCTCGTAATCATCCTCATCATAAGCATTTCTTGCCACACGGTGTTCTTCGTGCCGCGCAAGGTATTGCCGGTGCTGTCGTTCTGGAAGTTCATCCGCAGCAAGGTATTGGGTAGGTTCACTGGTTTCGTGTACTGCAAAATCCGACAGCACATAATCAAAATTAATGCTGGGATTCTTACGAAATTCATCCAAATCGTGCAGCATTGCTTCCGCAGATGGGTAACGCTTCTCCATGTCCGGCGCCATGGCTCTCATGGTAATCAATTCCAATGCCTCAGGAATTTCAGGATTGATTTCTCTGGGGGAAAGCGGAACTGAACTGATATGTTGAATGGCAATGGACACCGCACTGTCTCCCTCAAAGGGAAGTCGGTTTGTCAGCATTTCATAAAGCACAACACCAGCGGAATAAATATCTGTTCTTGCATCGGTATGGCCGCCTTTTGCCTGTTCCGGAGAAATGTAGTGCACTGAGCCCAAAGCTTCTTGTGTCAGCGTATTGTCAGCAGAAGCAATCAAATATGCAATGCCAAAATCAGCAACCTTCACACTGCCATCGCGCAGAATCATCACATTGTGCGGCTTAATATCCCGGTGAATAATACCACGGCTGTGTGCGTGCCCCAAGCCCTTCATAATTTGGGTAATGAAATGAAGGGCTTCCCTCCAATTCAGCTGACCACGCCGCTCCATATACTGTTTGAGCGTGATACCATCAATCAACTCCATAACCATGTATTCGGCGTCTCCATCGTGGGAAACATCATAAACCGATACAATATTAGGATGGGACAGCATAGCCACCGTCTGGGCTTCGTCATGAAAGCGCCGGCGGAAGTCTGCATTTTGCGCGAGATCACTTTTGAGTACTTTTACAGCCACCTGCCGGTTCAAGCGGTGATCCATGGCCTTGTATACGATCGCCATACCGCCCGTTCCGATCACTTCTAAAATTTCATAGCGGCCATCCAGCGTTTTGCCGATATATGCATCCATGTTACGCTTCCGCCTCCTTTTCATACTTCAGCAGCACCATCGTTACATTGTCCGGCGCGCCGCGGTCCATTGCAATTTCCATCATTCGATCCAAACAGGTGTCAATATTGCTTTCGTGAATAACCTCATATAGCATTTCCTGGTCGCCGACGGTATTGACTAAACCATCAGAACACAACAGAATAAAATCGCCTTCTGCAAGTTCCACGGAAAAATCATCACAGCATACGGTCTTTTCTGTTCCCAATGCCCGGGTGATTAAATTCCGATTTGGATGTTTGCGCGCTTCATCTTCTGTAATATCCCCGTTTTCCAACATATCCTGCACCCAGGAATGATCTCTTGTAACAACACGAATACCGCTTTCGTTGATTAAATATGCGCGGCTGTCCCCTACATTTAAAAACAATGCCTTATTTTTTTTGCATACAGCAGCTACCAATGTGGTTCCCATGCCGCGGCAGCTTTCTTCCTGCTGAGAGCGTTGATAAACAGCAGCATTCGCTTTCTCAACAGCTGTTAAACCAGCAGTGCAAAGTTGTTCTTCTGTAAGCTCCGGCACAAGGGACTGCGACAATGTATCTATAAAAGTCTGGCTCCCGACGGATGATGCTACCGCCCCGGCTCTGGCACCGCCCATGCCATCACAGACCACCGCCAACGTATACCCGTTTATTGCTCTGACCGCATAAGCGTCCTGATTTTCTTTACGGATTGCGCCCTGATCTGTTTTTTGCCAAATTCTCATTGCGCATCACCTCATTCCTTTCTTTGCCGGTTTCCATTGCACTGCGACGCAGCTGTCCGCAGGCGGCATCAATATCCGTGCCCAGCCTTCGCCGCACTGTCGCAGTGACACTGTGCTGCTCCAGGCGTTTTTGAAATACGCTCATGCGCCGGCTTGGCTGAAGCGGGCTTTCTTTGATGCGATTCAATCCGATCAAATTCACATGCCCGGGCATTCCTTTCAAATGCTCTGCTAACAGATCTGCCTGCCAATTGCTGTCATTCATCCCATCAATCATGGCATATTCAAAAGAAATTCTTCTTTTTGTTTTTTGAAAATAAGCATGGCACGCTTTCATCAGCATTTCTACATTGGCCACCCGATTGATTGGCATTAATCGACTGCGCGTTGCATCGTCCGGAGCATGCAGCGAAACGGAAAGGGTCAATTGCAAATTACTTTGCGCCAACCTGTCCATTTGCTCTATCAAACCACAAGTAGACAGCGAAATATGCCGCATTCCAATATTCAGCCCGTCGGGATGATTGACCAGTTCTAAAAATTTGATGACATTGTCATAATTGTCCAACGGTTCACCGATGCCCATCAAAACAATATTGGAAATGGGTGCGCCAGCATCGATTTGTGTAAAAAGCACCTGATCCAAGATTTCTGATGGTGTCAACCGGCGAATAAATCCGGCCTTCGTGGAAGCACAAAACACGCACCCCATTTTGCAGCCCACTTCCGTAGATATACAAACAGAGTTTCCGTGTCGGTATTTCATAAATACCGTTTCAATACAATTACCATCCCGCAAACGCCACAGATATTTTACCGTTCCATCGATCCTGGACACAAGTTTGCGCTCAATCTGTGGTACAGTGATAAAATAACGCTCTTTAAGCAGCTCTCGTAGTGATTTTGACAAATTACTCATTTCATCAAAAGAAACTGCTCCTTTATGTAGCCAAACAAAAATCTGTTTACCCCGGAAAGCGGGCTCTCCCAATTCCCGCAATTGTACCGTCAATTCAGATTCGCTCAGGGATTTGATGTCAATCTTCATACGGGACTCCTTCCCGGGTTTTTAGAAACATCTGCGCATTCTGCAAATGTAAAAGCCATCCGTATCATGCCGCTGCGGCCAAAGGGTAATTTGACCGGACGGCACAGCGCCCAAAGGCAGAGGAAAACGCAGCTCCTCACGCCGAAAGTCAGGATGGGTGCTCAAAAACGCATCCGTTACACATTCATTCTCACTGGGAAGAATGGTACATGTAGAATACAGCAAAACACCGCCTGGTTTAACATAGCGTGCAGCATTGGTTAAAATCGCACTTTGCACCCTGGGCAAACCGCTCAACTCTTTTTCCGTCTTCAGACGAATATCCGGCTTTTTCCGAATGATTCCAAGACCGCTGCATGGTACATCGCAAAGCACCACATCAGCAGATGCCTCGTATTGCGGAATAAATTCTTTACCGTTTCCCGCAGCAGCGTGAATACAATGAATGCCCAATCGCTCTGCGCCTTCCTGAATCAGGCGAATTTTTGAACGATGCAAATCAAAAGCAAAAATATCACCCTGATCATGCATCTCCATTGCCATGGCAAAAGATTTCCCGCCGGGTGCAGCGCAAAGATCCATCACCTTCATGCCCTTCAGAACACCAGCAGCCAATGCCGTCAGTTTTGCTGCGGCATCCTGTACCAAAAAACGCCCTTCACGAAAGGCCGGTATTTTTGTCAAATCACCTGTTTTGTGCAATGTATAGCAACCGGGAAGCCATGGGTGAGACTGCGCCTCCACCTTGGATTGCGCCAGATTTCTCAGCAATTCAGCTTCGCTTCCCTTCAGCGGATTGTATTGCACCGTCGTTGGAACGCTTTGATTGTTGCAAGCCAAAAACGCTTCGGTCTCCTGCTCACCCAAAAGTGCAATGCACCGGCGCACCAACCAAACAGGGTGGCTATATTTGACAGACAAATAGGTTACCATATCCTGCTGTGGAATTTCTGGTAAATGTGCTTTTTGCGAAGAGATTCTGCGCAGCACTGCATTGACAAGTCCTGCAGCACGCTCCCGGTCATAGTGCCGAATCAGTTCCACTGCTTCATTCACCGCTGCGCTGTCCGGAACACGATCCATAAATAAAATCTGATAAGCACCAAGGCGCAGTACATCCAGTACAATTGGCTCCAATCGTTCCGTTTTTTGGCTGCAATATGCACCAATATAGAAATCCAGAAGTTGCTGATTCTGCAAAATACCATATCCAAGGCGTGTTGCCAAGGCAGCATCTCGATGATCCAAACCCGATTGCCGAATGGCTGCTTTGAGGTAACCATCTGCCCATGCTTTGTCTTTACGGCTGGCACTTAAAGTATCCAATGCAATCTGGCGCGCTGATCTCTCTTTCATCATTCATTTCTCCTGCCCATATTCAAAAAGATCAGTAAATACTGCGCCAGATACAAAAGAGATG
Source organism: Candidatus Pseudoscillospira faecavium (assembly GCA_904420565.1). GTDB lineage: Bacteria > Bacillota > Clostridia > Oscillospirales > Oscillospiraceae > Pseudoscillospira > Pseudoscillospira faecavium. The sequence continues at coordinate 25,710 of CAJFVV010000024.1, read as the reverse complement.
TCAGCAGTGCCGCCACATAGGTCAATGCCGCAGCTCGCAAAACTTTTCGTGCGCCATAATACTCGTCCTCATACAGCAATCCTTGCCCTTCAATGGTGGCCAATGCTCTGTTGGACGCGTTAAATTCAACAGGTAGCGTAATCAGCTGAAACAGCGTAGTCAGAGAAAACAGCAATACGCCCAGGCCAAACCAGGATTGGCTGTATAAAAACAAGCCGATAAAAATCAGAATATAAGAAAAATAGGAGCCAAAACGGCAGGCCGGAATAATTGCACTGCGAACACGGATGGGAAAATAATTTTCCGCATACTGGCAGGCATGCCCTGCTTCATGGCAGGCTACGCCAACTGCTGCAATGGTTGCACTGTTGTATACGCCATCTGAAAGATAGATGGTATTGTCCCTTGGGTCGTAGTGATCTGTCAAATGTCCCGGGCAGCGCTCAATACCGACACCGGTAACACCATGCGCCTGCAACACTGCAGCCGCAGCCTGTGCACCTGTCATATAGCGCCGATTCGCCACTTGGGAATATTTACGGAATTGATGGCTGACCTGATACTGCGCCCATGCACTCAAAATCAAAATCGCAATCAAAGCAATCCAAAACATCTGCTATATCACCTCTTTATCAATGCAATTGCTCACCGAATCGGATGTCCCAACAAATAGGCAGCAGCTGTCATACGTTTTCCGCCGGCAACCTGCAGTTCTGTAATGCGCAGCACATATCCATCACCGCATACTACAGATATTCCTTTTTTGTCCGCAGCCACAATGCTGCCCGCTGATGCAGTGCTCCGTTCACCGGTCTCCTGAGCAGCATAAAGCTTGATTGGCAGGTCCGAGAACAGCGTTGTCGATGCTCCAGGCCAAGGAAGCAGCCCGCGAATCTGACAGTGAATCGCATGAGCACTCCGGTTCCAATCCACAGGAGACAAATCCTTGCTGAGCATAGGCGCATAAGTTGCTTTTTCATGCTCCTGAGGCGTGCGGCCGGCATTTCCCGCCAATATAGCAGCAACGCTTTTACTCAGGGCCTGTGCGCCTAAATCGGCCAAACGGGCCGTCAGCGTACCGGCATCTTCCTCCGCCCCTATCGGTGTAGAAATTGCTGCAATGATATCGCCAGCATCCAGATCAGAAGCCATATACATAATGGTCACGCCGGTCTCCGTCTCTCCATTGAGAATAGCCCAGTTAATCGGCGCTGCACCACGGTATTTGGGAAGCAGCGAGGAATGGACATTGATCGCGCCGTAAGGCGGCTGCTGCAAAATTTCATCAGGCAAAATTTTGCCGTAGGCTGCCACAACAATCAGCTCCGGCTGAAGCTGCTGTACAATTGCCAGCGCCTCTCCGTCACGCATTTTTGCCGGCTGATACACCGAAAGCTCTTTGGAAAGGGCATATTCTTTCACTGGAGAAAAAGCCATTTTATGGCCGCGGTTTTTCGGCTTGTCCGGCTGTGTGAAAACACCGCAGATTTCATGGCCGTCTTCCACCAAACGCCGCAGGGATGGAACCGCAAAGTCCGGCGTTCCCATAAACAGGATTTTCATGCCTCATCTCCCTCAGTTTCTTTCATGTCTTTATCTGCTTCCATGGCAGCTTCCTGTTCTGCATAATAGGCTTCAAATTCTTCCTCAGTCATAAAATGATCGATATGCTCATCGAAAAGATGGCCATCCAGATGCTCAATTTCGTGGCAAAAACAACGGGCGGTAATTTCTGTACCCTCCACTTCAAAAACATTGCCATTGCGATCATTGGCGCGCACTTTTACATGATACGGCCGCGTAACCATACCAAATTTCCCCGGCAAACTCAGGCAGCCTTCCGGCCCGGTCTGTTCACCGTCAGTCTCAATAATCTCTGGATTGACCAGCTCGATCATCTCGCCGTCATCGCCGATTACAATGCAGACACGGCGCATAACGCCTACCTGGGGCGCAGCCAAACCAGCGCCGTCCGCATCTGCCAGCGTCTCTTTTAAATCATCAATCAGGACATGCAGGCGTTCGTTATACTCTGTCACCATGCGACATTTTTTATTCAAAATCGGATCGCCTTTGCGTACAATATTTCTCAATGCCATGAATTTGCATCCTCCTCAATCAACTGCATTACAATTCACAAAAAGACTCAGGCCCCGGTTTTCAGCAGACCGGCTGAAAGCCTTCAGATAATACTCCAAAAATGCACGAATTCTTTTTTGATTCTTCGCGATCAGGTAAATATGATAGCGGTAGCGGTTATTCACTTTAGCCACAGGTGCCGGCGCCGGCCCCAAAATTTGTACAGGGATTCCATCGTAAGTACCATCCTGCAGCACGCTGCGCATAGCATCCCGCAGCACTGCACCTGCACGAAGCAAGCGGCTTTCATCTGCTCCCGATAGAACCAAAGTAAACAAATCCGAAAAAGGCGGATATTCATGCAGCTTCCGCATACGGATCTCGCTTTGATAAAACTTCTGGTAATCCTGCTGTGCAGCGCATTGCAGCACTTCGTTCTCCGGCGTATAGGTTTGAATAATCGCTCTGCCGCAGCGCTCACCGCGCCCGGCGCGGCCAATCACCTGTGTCAGCAAACTGAACGTGCGCTCTGCAGCACAGTAATGATCTATATATAAAGATACATCTGCCGACAGTACACCCACCAATGTCACATTTTCAAAATCCAGGCCTTTGGCAACCATCTGCGTACCAAGCAGAATGGGTGCTTCTCCCTGGGCAAAGGCATTTAAAATTTTCTCATGTCCGCCACTGATGGCAACAGTATCGGCATCCATGCGCAAAATTTTCACATCTGGAAACAGCGCATGCAGTTCTTCCTCTGCCTTTTGCGTGCCAACGCCCACATGTTTCATGCGTCCGCCGCAGACAGGACAGCATTCATAGGCGGGTTCCGAATGGCCGCAATAATGGCACATCAAACGGTCATTCGCACTGTGATAAGTCAGCGGAACACTGCAGCGCGGGCACTGGGGGACATAACCGCATTCACCGCAAAGCAGCATGCGGCTGCTGCCGCGGCGGTTCAGCAAGAGAATGCTCTGCTCTCCGACCTGCAGATTTTCTGCAAGTGCCTGTTTCAGCGGTGCGCTGATAATACCGCTATTACCGCAGCGCAGCTCTTCCTTCATGTCAGCAAGCAAAACAGCGGGCAGCGCGTGCCGGTTATATCGCCGGCGCAGGGCCACATACTGATAAACACCGCACTGTGCCTGCCACGCAGATTCAATCGAAGGCGTTGCAGACCCCAAAAGCAAAACAGCGTTGTATATGCCGCATAAATACTGCGCAACCTCCCGCGCATGATAGCGCGGCGGATTTTCCGATTGATAAGAGGCTTCCTGCTCCTCATCCAGAATAATCAGGCCAATATGAGACAACGGGGCAAAAATCGCACTTCTGGTACCCAATACCACCTGAACTTCGCCGCGCCGAATTCGTTTCCACTGGTCATACCGTTCTGTTACCCGCAAAGCACTGTGAAGCATAGCCACCCGTTCGCCAAAATATGCCGTGAATTTGCGCATCATCTGCGGTGTCAGGGCAATTTCCGGCACTAAAATAATTGCTGTTTTTCCCTGAGAAAGCACTTCCTGTACCAGGCGGATATAAACCTGTGTTTTTCCGCTGCCAGTTACGCCATGAAGCAGTACCCCACACGCTTTATCTTTGCGTGTAAGCGCTGCAATGTGCTCAAACGCCGCTGTTTGTTCCTCGTTCAGACAAATTTCAGATTCCGGAACGGTTTCCTGCTGCTGTACAATACGCAGCTTTTCTTCTTCATACACAGTAATCAGCCCGGATTTTTTCAACCCTGAAATTGTGGAAGACGATGCGCCGGTAAAATAGCACAGCTCCGCTTGAGATACAGGCCCCGCGGTACTGAGCATTTGCAGCACCGCATAACGCAAGGGTGCAGATTTTTGCTTTCCCGCCACTGCCGACATGGCCTCTTCTGCGGTCACTGCCAATGCAACCACTTTTGTCTTGCCGTCCTTTACCTGACGGACAGTCTCCTCTTCTTTACTGAGCACACCGTCCTTACATAAGGCATCCAGCAATGTCAGCACATTCTTCCCACAGGCAGCTAAAAGTGCTTCTTCCTGCAAGCAGCCATTGTGTTTGCGCAAAAGGTCAATCAGAGATTCCGCACCGTCTCCCAATGCACAGGCCTGCATAAGAAGTGCAGGTTCTGATAAATCCTGATTCAGGCGATAAACAGTTCGTGTACGAAACCACAGGCCTGCAGGCAGCATGGCACGCACAGCATCGTACATCGTACAAAAATAACGCTCCCGCATCCATAGCGCCAGACGGATTGCAACAGAATCCAAAACACTTTGTGGATCCAAAATCACTTGCACGGCTTTCAAATTAGACGTACTGCGCTCTTCTGCAGCAATAGATAAGACAATCCCCTCGCACACACGGTTTCCGCGGCCAAAAGGCACCAAAACCCGCATTCCCATCTGCAGCGATGCAGACAATGCTTCCGGTACAAAATAATCATAAGGTTTGTCGATCCCGTATGTGGCCGCAGAAACAGCAATCCGTGCGATTTTTACCTGCTCCACCCAGTCGCTCCTTTAACAAGATTTTATGATTTTACAGCAACGCCTTACATACAGCAGTGAAATTATTCCTCCTCGGAATCGCCTGTCTTAGCTGCAACGGGCATTCTCCGCTCATCTGCATTCAATGCATTGTACAGATCCTCAGGATCCACCACAATTTTACCTGCTGCTACTTCATTGATTGCCAATGTAACCGGCTTTTCATCCAAATGCTCACCGAGATGCTCTGCATCATCTGCAATCTCGCGTGCTTTGCGTGCCACAACATTTACCAGCAAATAGCGGTTCGGCACCTCATCATTCAAAGCGTCTACGGAAGGGTATAACAACATCATTCATCATCCATTCTGCCTTTTGGCTTGTTTTTTTGTTTTTTTAGCATGCCCAATACTTGCCATCTTTTCCGCCGGACGGCAATGCTCGGCAATCATAATCGCTTCCAGTTCGGACACCGCATGCCCGACTTCATCATTAATAACCATATAATCATAGTCACTTGCGCGTTCAAACTCTTCCCGGGCACGTGCAAGACGACCTTTCACCGTTTTAGCGTCATCCGTACCCCGCTCCGTCAAACGGCGCTCCAACTCTTTCCAGGAAGGAGGTGCAATAAAAATGCGAACAGCGTCCGGCCGTTTTTGCACCACGCTCCGTGCTCCCTGCACTTCAATATCTAAAATAACATTTTGCCCTTTCTTAATGGCCTCATCCACATATTTGACTGGCGTACCGTAATAATTGCCAACATACTCGGCCCATTCCAAAAGCGCTTCTTCTTCAATCAGCCGCCGAAACTCCTCTGGTGTGCGGAAATGATAGTGCACACTGTCAATTTCTCCTGGCCGCGGCTTTCGTGTTGTTGCAGAAACAGAAAAATAAATATCCTTTTGCCGCTGCAGCAATTCTTTCAGAATCGTACTCTTTCCAACGCCAGAGGGACCGGAAATTACAAAAAGCCTTCCCCGCTTCACTCTGCGCCCTCCCCCTCATCTCCAAATTCTACTGTGATCCCCATTCTGGCAGCAACCGTTTCCGGCGGAATCGCCGCTAAAACCACATGATCGCTATCCATAAAAAGGACCGATTTTGTCTTTCTTCCATAAGTAGCATCAATCAGCATACCGCGCTCTCGGGCATCCTGAATCACACGCTTGATGGGCGCGGAATCCGCTCCCACAATCGCAATGAGACGCTCATCAGAAATCAGGCTTCCAAAGCCGATGGGAATCAAATTCATATGCAATCACTCGATATTTTGGATTTGCTCACGGATTTTTTCAATTTCCGCTTTTAAAGCAACCACATCTTCTGTAATCTCAAGATCACAGCACTTAGAACCGATGGTATTCGACTCCCTGTTCAGTTCCTGAATCAGGAAATCTGCCTTGCGGCCAATGACGCCGCCATCGTTCAGCATCGACCGGAGCTGACCAACATGGCTGCGCAAACGCACAGTCTCTTCATCCACGGCAACTTTATCTGCGTAAATAGCTGCTTCCATTAAAATGCGATTTTCATCAATTGTAGTACTTTGCAGTACTTCTTTCATTTTAGCCGTTAATTTCTCCCTATATTCTGCAACGGTTTGCGGAGAACGCATCTCAACTTTTTCGGTCAACTGCTCAATGGTATTCAAGCGGCGTTCAATGTCTTCCCGAAGTTTTTGCCCTTCTGTCTCGCGCATGGCACGGTAGCCGATCAGCGCCTGATCCAGAACAGAACAAATATCAGCGCTCAGACTTTCCAGATCCTCTTCTGCCTTGGTAACAGTCAGCACATCTGAGAAGCGTGCCAATCCCATTACAGAAAGGTCATCTTTTAAATCATAGGTATCTGCCAGTGTGCGCAGTGCGCGCACATAACCTGCTGCCAAATCCTGATTAACTGTAACTGTAGTCGCTTCCGCACCAACGGAAACAATAGTGACAAATACATCCACTTTTCCGCGGGTGATGCATTTCTGAACATGGGATTTGATTGCATCCTCACAAAATGTATACACACGTGGGATTTTTACAGTGCAATCCAAAAAACGGTTATTCACCGAGCGCAATTCCACTGTAATATCCCGGTTGCCGATGGTTTCTCTTGCCCGGCCGTAGCCAGTCATCGAGCATATCATGACAACATCCTCTCCTTCCTTTTCACAACTTCTTAGCAACAAAGCCATACACGCCCACCGGTGCAGAATGTACATGCACAACTGGCACAAATCATAACCTGGCACCAGTTGCATTGCATCATACCGCCAGTGCCATAGCCATCCGGCCGATAAGCACCGCCACCGCTGCGCATATATTGATATGCCTGCTGATATTCCATATTGCCGGGCTCCATCCCGCAAGCCATCTCAAATTCCTGGGCTGCTTCATCCAGCCATCCACGGCGGTAATAAACCGACCCCATCAGGAAATGCCATTCTGCTGTGCGCAGATCGGTTTGCTGCAGCATTCGCTCTGCGCTTTCCAAGTCCCCACGGTTGATTGCCATGCGAATCTGCTGAAACAGCGGATTCGATGAAGTATGGCCCTGTTGTCCTTGTCCATAGCCGCCGTATCCCGCAGACCGATAGCCCTGCTGTTGACCGGATCCGCCCTTACGTTGCTTTTGAATCATGGCATAGGCTTCATTGATTTCCTTCATTTTTTCCTCTGCCATATCTTCCAACGGGCTTCCATGGTAATGATCCGGATGATATTTTCGAGCCAGTTCCCGATAGGCTTTTTTCACCTCATCATCACTGGCATCAGGGCTGATATTGAGTACTTTATAGGGGTCTGTAATCATGTATCAGGTTCCATCCTTTCGCTTCGCATCGATTGGCGATTTGCTTTGGAAAATATGCCGTTTTTCACTGCGGCATCCCACTTTCCTTCCAAAACAAGCCTGCCTACTCCCGGAAGCCCATAGTAGATGACATTTTCCAACACACCGGTCCAAGGCCCATAATCCGCCAGTACAAAGGCAGAGGAAATGAAATTGACCGAATGATCCAATGTGGCAACAATTCGCTGACGGCTTTCTTCGTCTAGCATTCCATTTTGCAAGCCAAAACGGTAGATCAGTGGATTATATTTTCCGCTTTGTGCATCTTCCTGCAAATCATCCAGCGCGTCAACCAGATAGATCCATCGCCCCAGATGATATAACATCTGGCGATGGATACGCCGCTGCTCCGGGGTACCCATTTGATCAGCAGCTGCAGCAAGAATAGATGCAAACGCATCTGCCGTACGGTCAATGGAAGGAGAGCACTCTTCTTCCATATGATGCAGGGCCGTTAAATGCAGCTCTACTTCCGCAGAAAAATCAGGCCTGGCTGCCGACGCGCGGCGATACGCCGGTCCTGCAAGCCATTGCAGACTGCGGGCGGAAAATCCCCGAAAAAATCCGCTGTCCTGCGCATCGTCCTGCAGCTTCCAATATGATAAAATTACCGAAGCATCTGCGGCTACGCACAGTGCTTCACAGGAAGGCAACCGGCACTTTTTACAAAACCTCTTACAAGGGCATCGATATGCTGTATATGCTTCTTCTTGTGGAGAAAGCAGAAGTGCCAGGAAAGTAAAATCATAATTCAAAAGACATCTTGCCAAAAAGCCATAGCGCGCACCCAACTCATAGCACAACCCGCAATACACAGCCTGAAACCGCGCCTGGTCCTCCTGGGAAAGCCTGTCCATTACCGGCCGTACATAACCAAACATACTTTACGCTCCGGATGAAAAAACTCAGAATAACCGTACAATTTCATACTGCAGTGTCCCAGTTCTGTTTGCATAACGATTATAGAAAAAAGCCGGAATCAAACCAAGGGCAAAAAAGAGCGCTCCCACAGCACCGCTGGCTGCGTCTCCGTAATGAAACCCCGCATGGCCCACAGCATAACCAACAAAAAAGCAGATAAATGGCAGCACATAGACCAGCACAACTACATTCATTACTTTCCTTGTATTGCTTTCTACAATCACTTTATCCCCGGGCTGTGCGTGAATATGATTTTTAGCCACAGCATGGATGGCATATCCCATCACACCGCACCCGGCACAGGTCTCACAGTCATGACCACATGCAGTTTTTCTCGCAACCGAAATTTCCGCATGCTCTTTGTCAATCAGTCTTTCCACTGTTGCAATTTGTGTCATAGTTCATCCTATCCTTATTGAAAATTAGCCTCTTTGCAGGCGATAACCCACCTGATAAGTTCCGATGGCACCAACATCTTCCGAACCATCTACATAAACCCGCGCTTTTGCTGTGTAGGTGCCGCTTGCAGAGGACATATCAGAAAGATCCACAACAATGCGGATATTTTGCGCTGTGATATTCTGTAAATCTTCTTCCTTTCCGCGCAGTGTAACGCTGAGACTTTGAGTAACCGCAGTCGGCGTATATCCTGACGGTGCATTCACAAAAGAAATATTGGAACATTCATAAGTTGCCGTTTGCATATCCAGGAAAGAAATGGCCACTTCCACAGTATTTGTCCCGCTTTCGTTGGTACATCCACCCGGAATTGAAACTTCAAATTCCAAAGTATCATCACCCATTACCTGGCTGAGATCGATAGGATCAAGGGCGATCGACTCAATTTCATTCAGCGTACTTTCTTCCCCGGAAATGGTAATGGTCTCCGGAGATATTGTGTAAGAAATATTTTCCTTCCGCGAGCCGCCGCTTTCAATAAAGTCCACAGAAATCGGAACTTCTTTCAATGTCACCACAGGAATCTCCACACGGACCTTATCTTCACTGCAGCGCAGCCGCGGATTGTCAATTGCCGTTCCCTGTTCATCCACCAAAGTATAGCTCAAATATTCGCTGTATGATGTCGTCGCGTTGTGCAGCGATACTTTTACCAAAGCGTGGTCTACCGCTGCAATATCTTCTTCCGTTCCGCTGATTACCAATGTTTCAGGAGTAACAGTGCATTCATGCAGCATGTACCCCTCTGCTACAGACCCGTTGATATCTGTAACAATATCAATGGTCTTGCTGTGGAGTTCTCCAACCTCAACGGTTACGGTATACAAACTGGCTGATACCACCGTTACAGAAGAGGCAGAAACATTACTCGGATAAATAATGGTATAATTCAAAGTATGGGATCCCGTGCTGACAATATTGCTGACATCAACCTCAATTCTGATATTATTTCGGTTAATTCTCGAAATCACCTGCCTGCGTCCGCGCAAACGCAAATCAATCGTGGTGTCGTCACCCGAAACGAGCATCAGCCCGCGATCTGCCAGCTCATCCTCCTCGCCGACAAACGTAATGGGAACATTACTCAACCGAATATCCCGCTCATTGGTGCCTGTGTTGTCCACATAAAGCCAAAAAACAACGGCGATCAGCACAGAAATGATAATATAAATTGCCTTTTGCGATTTAGTGGTTTTCATCGCCGTCTCCATTTCTTCTCATCTTGTATTTCAACTGATACAAGCTATCCTTCAGATCCTGCAGCGTACGTTTCTGCTCATTTTCCGTGTCATGCGGAAGCAACTCATTACGCAGGAATTTCTCCAGCGTTTCTGCGGAAAGATGGCGTCGCAGGCTACCTTCTACCGCTACGGAAATAGCACCGGTTTCTTCAGACACCAGTACAACCACAGCATCAGAATTCTCGCTGATGCCAATGCCAGCACGATGCCTCATGCCAAGATCCCGGCTGAGATTGACATTTTTGGAGAGCGGAAGCATGCATCCTGCCCCCAAAAGCCTCCCATCACGAACAATAGCTGCACCATCATGCATGGGGGCATGAATGAAAAAGATGTTTTTCAAAAGTTCGCTGGAAACATCTGCATTAATTTTTGTGCCGCTGCGCAGCACATCGTCTAAACGGATATCCCGTTCAAACACCAATAAAACGCCTGTGTGACTTTGAGACATCTCTGTGCAGGCAGTAACCGTTTCCTGGATCGCCTGCTCGATGGCCGGCAAAGCCTCTTCACGAATAAACATCTGCTTAATACCGGTACTGCTTCCAATTTTCTCCAATGCTCTGCGCAACTCCGGCTGAAAAATAATAATCAGCGCCAAAACGCCCCATTCCACCGCGTGGTTCAGCAGGAAATTGATACACTGCAGATCAAAAATTGTAGAAAGCCACATGATAACCAAGAGGACAAGAACACCCTGCAAAATGCGGACCGACGTGGTAGACCGCAGGCGAATCAAAATGTTGTAGACAACAAATGCAATGATTGCCATGTCAATCACGTCGGTAACCTTAATTGTCATCAGGTAATTCACGACCAGGTCCAATGTGCTCGGCGAAAAATCCATATCCTCATTCCTCTGATTTCAGACTATTCTACGGCTATTTTATGATCGATATTATATTATAGCTTATCTTACAAATAAATGCAACGAAAAACGCTTTTTAAACAATAGGATTTCCGTGCTTTTCTGTTAAAATTTCTTTTAAGGTTTCTGTAAATTGGTATAGTTCCAACTCTGTATTGAATATAGACACGCTGATGCGCACAGTACCTGTCGCAAATGTTCCCGCTGTTTTATGGGCAAGCGGAGCACAATGCAAGCCGGCACGTACTGCAATCCCTTTTTGTGCCAGCTTTGCGGCCAACGCTTCACTGTCAATCCCTTTGGCAAGCACAGATAAAACACCGCTTTGTTCTCCTTGCGTCATGGTATGGAAGACCCGCAGGCTAGGCCATTGTTGTAAAGTTTCTGCCAAATTCCCAATCAGTCTGGTTTCATGAGCAGCGATAGTTTCTATTCCGGTTTGCTGTAAAAAACGCAGCCCCTCTGCCAGCCCCGCAATGCCGGGGACATTCTGAGTCCCGGCCTCCAATCGATCCGGTAAAAAAGGCGGCATTCCCCGCAGCGCGGACATACTGCCCGTACCACCTTCGAGCAAGGGAGTCACATGATTATCTGCACAAAGCAAAATGCCGGTTCCCTGTGGTCCATACAGTCCTTTATGCCCTGGCATAGCAATAAAGGCAGCACCAAATTTTTGGAAATCGACAGGCAAAATCCCCGCTGACTGTGAAGCATCTATAATCAACGGAACGCCCCGTATATGACACAATTCCGAAATTTCAAGAATTGGTAAAATAAAGCCAAAAACATTGGACACATGCGTGCAAATAACTGCTCTTACATCTGTCGTCAATTTTTGACGAAAATCCCGCAAAATTGCCTCTGAATCAAATAACACCCCTGAAGCAACCTTAATCTTAACTCCTCCAATTCCATGAAGCGGCCGCATGACCGCATTGTGCTCATAACCGGAAACCAGCACTGTATCCCCTGGCTGCACAAGGGTTTTAATTGCGATATTTAAGCCATGAGTTGCATTGGATGTGAAAACAACCTGTTCCTCGCTAGAAACATGAAACAATTCAGCTGCCGCACAACGGCAGCGAAAAACAGTCTCCGCCGCAAGCTCAGCTTCCTGATAACCGCCCCGCCCGGGAGTTGTCATAGAATGAAACGCCCGCTCTACCGCCTGCACAACTGCAGGCGGTTTTTGAAATGTTGTAGCCGCAGCATCAAGATAAATCATAGGGAACCTCATAATAGCCGTTGCCATCGTTGGCAAACAATGCCTCTGGCCGCATATGCTCCAACGCCATGGCCCGTATTGCCCGGTTTAAATCCTCTTTTCGAATTCTAACTGCGTAACCGCAGCCGCTTCGTACCATGCCCGCCGGGACACGAGCGATTTCATTGGAAATGCCCGCGCGCTGCAGTGCCCGTGAAGCCCGCTGTGCATAAGTAATAGAGCGGCAAATCATCAGATAATGACTCATAGAAATCTCCTCCCGCCCCATGATATGAACAGCAAAAAAAAATGTGCAGTTTGTCGAACATAAAGTTGGACAAGCTGCACATGATCACAGGATTTTTTTTTCCAAAAGGCACACAGCATGCGCAGCAATCCCGGAACCGTCACCTGTAAAGCCCAGCTTTTCTTCTGTAGTTCCTTTGACATTGACCTGCTCACACCCAATGCCGAGCTTTTCGGCAATACATTGGCGCATATCTTGAATATACGGTGCAATTTTGGGCTGCTGTGCAATGACAGTAGCATCAATATTGACAACACAATATCCTGATTTTTCCAGCTTCCCGCGCACCTTTTCCAACAAAATCAGGCTGGAAATATTCAAAAAAGCGTCGTCCTGATCAGGAAAAAGTTTCCCAATATCTCCCAAAGCTGCTGCACCCAGCAACGCATCCATAATGGCATGGAGCAACACATCGGCATCGGAATGCCCCAACAATCCTTTTGCATACGGGATTTCCACACCGCCCAAAACAAGCGGACGGCCTTCAGTCAAGCGATGCACATCATAACCGTGGCCAATTCTTAAGTTTGTCAATATCCGCCACCTCGTACTTCCAAAATTTTCTCCGCCAATGCCAAATCCACCGGCGTGGTAATTTTCAGATTTTCATAAGAGCCTTCCACAAGGTATACTTTTTTGCCCAAACGCTCCACAGCGCTGCAATCATCTGTGACATCTGCCCCTTGCTCAATCGCAGACTGCAACGCTGCTTTGAGCAAGCTTGCATCAAATACCTGCGGCGTTTGTACTGCAAAAAGTGCTGCACGATCCGGTGTGCGATCCACAACGCCATCATATGCAACTTTAATCGTATCTTTCACTGCCGCAGCCGGAGCTGCTGCCGCACAGCGATAAGCGCACTCTATAACCGCCTTTATGGTTGCCTGCTCTACCAACGGCCTCGCACCATCATGCACAGCGAAAAAATCTGCGCCGGCACTGGCCTGCAATGCAGCCTTCAGTACGCTTTCCGCGCGTGTAGCCCCACCTTCAACGATTTTCAACGGCTTTTGAATCCCATAATCGCGGCACAAATCACTCACTTTCAAAATACTTTCCTGACGTGTAGCAACCACAATTTCATCAATCAAATCACATTGGTCCAGTGCCTGCAGCGATCGCGCAAGAACAGGTATGCCGCTCAAATAAACAAATAGTTTATCCTGCCCTTCCATACGAGAAGAAGCGCCGGCCGCAGGGACCAGCGCAGTACAACACGGATGGCTCTTTTTCTCTCCGCCAAAAAGTTTTGACAACAATCCCATCAGAGCTCGTCCTTTCTTCAGGTTTGTGTTTTTACGGCGTCATTAATGCGTTCCTCAACTGTTTTATAATCCAAATTTTCCGCCAAACTCACTTCAGAAATCAAAATCTGCTTCGCAATATAAAGCATTTTACGTTCTCCTGTCGATAAACCGCGTTGGCTGTCACGATGCATCAAACCTTTGATGACACCTGCTACCTCCATCAGATCTCCGCTTTTTAAATGCTCCAGATTTTCGCGATATCGCTGGTTCCAATTTCCATTCATCTCATACGACATATGAGGCAACATTAAAAAAACCGCTTCGATTTGCTCCCGGCTATCGATCGGTCTAATTCCAATTAAATCAGTATGATCCGTCGGAATTTTTAAAACAAGGCCGTTCATCGGCATCTTAAATACATAATAGTTGTGATAGCTGCCGTCTATTTTTTCCCGCACAATGCTGTCAATTACGCCCGCGCCGTGCATGGGGTGCACGACTTTATCCCCGACGATAAACATAATGTCACCTCATAGTTCTTTCCGCAAAAACCCCTTTTCTTTTTTCTTTACAATTTTATTATAAAGCATTCGGGAAATATTGCAAGCTATTTGACAAAATTTGTTTTTCTATTGTAATAATCATCACTTTCTCTAACTTTTCATAAAAAATACCCGTTTTGCAAAATGCAAAACGGGTATTCGCGCAGGATGATAATATTTTATTCAGCGTCCTGTGCTTCAGCATCCTCAGCATCGGCTGCTTCTTCAGCAGCATCCTGCTCATCGGACTGCAACAGAGCACGAATGCTCAAAGAAATCTTTTTGTTCTCTTCATCAATAGCAATAATCTTCGCATCCACAGTCTGACCTTCCGACAGCACATCAGACGGCTTGTCAATGCGGCGGTCGGCAATCTGAGAAATATGAATCAGGCCATCTACACCAGGCACCACCTCTGCAAAAGCACCAAACGTCATCAGCTTGACAATTTTCACAGAAGCCACATCGCCTACATGATACGTAGAGATAAACTTATCCCACGGATCAATGCTGCGATCTTTCAGGCCGAGAGAAATCTTGTGCTTTTCCTTATCCGCAGAAATCACATAGACTTCCACCTGATCGCCCACGGAAACCACTTCAGAAGGATGCTTGATACGGCTCCAAGACAACTCAGAGATATGTACCATACCATCCACACCGCCGATGTCGACAAACGCGCCATAAGAAGTCAAGGATTTCACAGTACCAGTATATTTCTTGCCGGGTTCAATTTCCGCCCAGATTGCTTCGGCAGCAGCCTGACGTGCTTCATACTGCACCGCGCGGATCGAACCGACCACACGGCGGCGGGCACGATTGACTTCTGTAATACGCAGCTGTACTTTTTGCTTGAGCAGCTCGCTCATATCAGCATTTCTGGGCAGACCGCTCTGAGAAGCCGGTACAAATACACGAATACCCTTCACAGAAACCACAATGCCGCCCTTGTTCTCTTCTGTCACAACGCCTTCCAGCGTAGTCTTTTCATCTTTTGCTTCCTCAATGGTTTCCCACATCTTTACTGTATCCAAGCGTTTCTTGGAAAGTGTTGCATACCCCTCAACATCATTGACGCGGACAACATAGGTTTCAATTTCATCGCCCACTTTAACAATGTCTTCAGGCTTTGCAGCGGGATCATCGCTTAATTCAGACAGGGGAATATAGCCAGCCTGCTTGGTACCCAGATCTACCTGGATTTCCGTCGGCGTAATTGCGGTCACAATACCAGTTACCTTATCTCCTGTATTTAAAGTTTTGAAGGACTCCTCGAGCATTTTAGCAAAATCCTCGGTGCCTCCAGTTACAATTGTTTCTTCACTCATTGTCGTATAGACCTCCTTTATGATGCGCGCCGGTGTGGATGCGCCCGCGGTCAGCCCAACAGTATCGTATCTCTTCAAATCCTCCAAGGGCAGCTCGTCCGCTCTTTCGATCTGAAAGACTGCCGGGCATATTCCTGAACAAATCTCCGTGAGATGTCGGGTATTGGCACTTTGGCGGTCGCCAACCACAATGATGGCGTCAACCTTGGCGGCAATTTCTGCCGCTTCTGACTGACGCTTATAGGTCGCATCACATATTGTATCAAAAATTTTCAGGTTTGTACACTCTTTTTTGAGAATTTCAGTACAAATTTCAAAGAGTTTTTGTGTGCAAGTTGTCTGAGAAACCACACTCAAAGGCAAAGAAGCACGACCGGGATCCGCTTTCAGCCAATTTTTCAAAGATTCCGGTCCCTGAAAAATCAATGGATTGCGACACCATCCCGCAACTCCCAAAACCTCAGGGTGCTGTATTTCCCCGATAATCAGCGGAATCCGACCTTCTTTTTCGGCATCCTGAACCAGCTTTTGAATTCTCAAAACCTTGGGACAGGTCGAATTGATAATCTGCGCATTTTTTTCTTGCAGGCGCTCCAAAACACCCCGGGCTTCTCCATGAGAGCGGATAATCACACGTTCTCCGCCTCTCAATTCTTCCGGGCTGTCGATGCGCTGCACACCTTGCCGCGCCAGATCTTCCACCACATGGGCATTATGAATAATCGGCCCCAGCATCACACAGTTTGGCCCATCCTTAGCCGCATGTTCAGCCAAATCTACTGCCCGGCGGACGCCATAACAAAACCCGGCACTCTTTGCAAGCAGAATTGTTTTCATGGAAGTTCCTCTTTCAACTGATAAATACGCCGCAGCGCTTCATCGGCAATATTCTGGTATTCTTCCGCAGTTCCTTTGCGCCCGGCAACTTTGGGCAGATAAGGTTCTCCAAAAACAATATTGGTTTTATGAAAAAGTTTCTTTTGACTTTCCAGGTAAATTGGCACAATTGGGGCGCCTGTACGAACTGCAAGCATGGAAACACCGCCTTTGGCCGAAGCCGATTCCTCTTCAGATACACGGGTACCCTCCGGAAAAATCAAAATCTGCTGATCATTTTTCAGATATTTCATGGCCGCTTTCACAGCACCGATATCCGCCTTCCCGCGCGCCACAAAAATCATGCCCGCTTTCTGCAAAATCCATCCCACCACCGGCCAGTGGGAGATCTCAACTTTTGCCATTGCATACAGCTGGTGCCGAAACCCTGCCAGCACCATAATCAGCAGCGGATCCCAATTGCTGGAATGATTGCAGCAAAATACAGCCCTTCCATCCGGAATACGTTCCCTTCCATGTACGGAGGGCAAAAACAAAAAATGAATCACCGGCCACAGGACAATATAGGCAAAGGAATAAAAACGATTACGCTTCATGGGCAAGTTTCTCCTCTATGATTTGCACAAGCGCTGCTGCGCTCTGTTCAAAGTTCATTGCAGATGTGTCCAGCAGCACCGCATCTTCCGCCTGCTGCAGCGGTGCCACAGCTCTGGTTCGATCCTGCTCATCCCGACGGCGCATATCCTCCAGCACTGTTTCATAGTCGACTGGTGTGCCGCGATCCGCAAGTTCCCTGCAGCGGCGCTGTGCCCGCACATGATCCGACGCTGTCAGAAAAATTTTGCAATCAGCCTCCGGCAGCACCACAGTTCCAATATCGCGGCCATCCATGATCACATTGTTTTCCAAAGCCAGCCGGCGCTGCATTTCCAGCAAATACGCCCGCACTGCCGGAACCGCCGCCACTTTCGACGCGGCCGCAGAAACCTCAGGCCGCCGAATTTCCGCGGTGATATCCTCCCCATCAATCAGCATATGCTGCAAACCATCTGCACCATAAGAAATTTCCACATGTATCTCCGGAAGCAGCGCTGCAATGGCATCGGCTTGCTCTAAAGGCACCTTTTTCTGCAGAGCATACCAAGCAATTGAACGATAAATTGCACCTGTATCAACATATAAAAAATGAAGCTGTGCCGCTGCCCGGCGCGCCAGAGAACTTTTTCCAGCCCCCGAGGGTCCGTCAATTGCAACAGCATGGAATGGATGTTTCATGCACATTTCCTCTTTCATAGATTTTGACAAGCCATTGCTGCAGCAACGCCGGCAACATGGCCCGTAGCCCAGGCAATCTGCAAATTAAAGCCGCCCGTATATGCGTCGACATCAATCAGTTCTCCTGCAAAATAAAGTCCGGGAGCTTTTTTAGACGCCATGGTAGCAGGGTCAATTTCGCTGGTTTTCACGCCGCCTGATGTCACAATCGCCTGTTCAATCGGCCCCGGGCCTACAACAGTCAGTGAAAAGTGCTTCATCGTTTCCAGCAAAGCCCTGCGCTGCTGCCGCGTGACTGAATGCGCCTTTGTATGCGCGGGAATTTTTGTGCGCTCCAGCATTACCGGGATCATGCTCCTTGGCAGCAGCCCCGCAAGAACATTGACTATATCTTTATTCTGCTGCGCTTCCAAATCCCTCAGAATACGCGCATCCAACTGCTTTTCATCCAGAGCAGGCTTCAAATCAATCCACAAACGATACGTTTCTTTTTCATAATTCCTGCAATGCGCACTGGCTGACAAAATAATCGGTCCGGATACACCCTTATCCGTAAACAGCATTTCACCAAAATCTGTATAAATCGTTTTTCCTTTCTGATTCTTAACCGTCAGCGCAACATTGCGCAAAGAAAGCCCCTGCATACGTCCACAGCAATCGTCGCTGCATACCAGCGAAATCAGCGACGCCTTCGGTGCAATAATCGTATGGCCCGCTTGTGCCGCCATGGCATACCCATCCCCGGTAGAACCGGTAGCCGGATAGGATACGCCTCCCGTTGCCAGAATGACACATGTTCCAAAATAGCGGTTCTTTTCGCCTGCAGCTCCGCAAACAGCTCCATTTTCTGCAAAAAGAAGCTGCAGTGCCCGATCATGGATAATCTGCACATGATGCTTTTGCATTGTATGCTGCAAAGTATCTGTCACATCATAGGCGCTGTCCGACACCGGAAACACACGGCTGCCGCGTTCTGTTTTCAGCGCTAAACCGTGCCGCTGAAAAAAATCCATCGCTGCACGGCAGTCAAACCTCGAAAAAGAACTGAACAAAAACCGGCTGTTGCACGGCACTTGGGCCAGCGCTTCCTGGGCAGTACAGTCATTGGTCAGATTGCACCGCCCTTTTCCTGTGATGTTTAATTTTCGCCCCACCTTTTCATTGCGCTCCAGCAATGTCACCGGGGCCCCTGCTTCTGCTGCAGCAATCGCTGCCATCATACCTGCTGCACCGCCGCCAATGATAAGCACCTTATTCAATGTGTCCGGCATTTTCATAAACTCCATATTCCGACCAGATCTTTTCCAACTCCACAAAGGTGCTGGAAATATCCCTGTTCATCTGCCGCCCAACGGCAACGATGAGTGCGTTGACCAAACTCAGCGGCGCAACCAATGAATCAATAAAGGAAACCATATCGCTCTTGGCCAGCAAAGCCGTATGCGCAATTTCATATAAGGGTGATGCCTCGCTGTCCGTAATGGCCAGCACTTCGGCGCCGCGATCGGAAGCAAACTGCATCACTTTCACCGTCCTGCTGGAATAGCGCGGGAAACTGATGCCAATCATTACATCACCGGGGCCGATACGCAGGACCTGCTCAAACATTTCACTTACCGATGTCGTATGTACCAACACCACATTATCAAAAAGGAGATTAAAATAAAATCCCAAAAAACTGGCAATTGCCGTGGATGACCGCAGTCCAAGAATATAAATCCGTTTTGCATTGACAATTTTTTCAACTGCCGCTGAAAAACTTGCGCGGTCCACCCGGTCCAAAGACAGGCGAATCTCCTCCATATCACTCTGCATCACGGCAGACAACACATCATTGGAGCCCAGACGATTTTCAGAAACTTCAATGCGCTGAATAGATGTCAATTTATTGCGAATCATTTCCTGCAGAGCCTGCTGCATTTCCGGATACCCGTCATAGCCCAGCTCCGCCGCAAAACGCACCACTGTCGATTCGCTGACATCAATGGTTTTTCCCAAACGGCTCGCCGTCATAAACGCCGCCTTATCATAATTATCCATGATATAATTGGCAATTGCCCGCTGCCGTTTGGAAAAACCATCCATATTTTCACGAATCAGGGACAATACATCACTGGTCATAAATTATCACCTCAATCAAACGAGCGATATAGAAAACACTGTCCGCCCGCGCAGAGACTCTTCTGAACCACGGCAGGCAGTACGCAGCAAAATTGAATTTATTTTAACTGAAATCCTGCAAAAATGCAAGAAAAAATCCGCAAAATTGCAAAAGCGATTTTGCGGACAGCTTTATGATTCACACTCGTTTCAGCAGAGCAATTTCTTCTTCAGTTAAAAATCTCCACTTTCCGCGCGGCAGCCTTCCCAAAGAAACCGCTCCTTCCCGGACGCGTTTGAGCCGACGGACTTGCAGCCCAACAGAAGCACACATCCGCCGAATCTGCCGATTTTTTCCTTCGTGAATCACCATGGAAAGCACGCCATCCTCAGGACCGGCACGGCGCACATAAACACCAGGGCGGGCAATCGCTTCCCCTTCCAATATACGCATATTCCGAAGCTTCGGCACCGCCGCTTTCAGATCTCCACTCACCCAAACTTCATACACTTTTTCCACTTCATGGCGCGGGTGCAGCAATCGATTGGTCAATTCTCCATCATTGGTCAGCAACAGCAAGCCCTCCGAATCCATATCCAGACGGCCCACAGGCCAAATACGCCCAGGCGCATCCGCCAGCAAATCCATAACAGTCCTTCTGCCCTTTTCATCAGATACTGTCGTGATATATCCCCGTGGCTTGTGCAGCATGATATAGCAAAACGGTTCGCGTATCCCCAACAACTTGCCGTCGATGCAGATTTTATCCCGCTGTGCATCCGCTTTTTGTCCAAGTTCCGCCGCAACGCCATTGACCACAACGCGGCCACAACGGATCCATTCCTCCGCTGTTCTGCGGGAGCATACACCATAAGCCGACAATATTTTACTGATACGTTCCTCCGTATGCTTCACATCCTTTTTATGCCGCGTTGGTCATCCTCTGTACATAAGAAATCACACGCTCAAATATGCCAGATGACCGGGGTACCTGCAACGGTTCGACAGAAGCACCATAATGCAGCGGCACACATCCAATTTCCTGTCCATTGATGCAATAAACAGCTTCACCGGCCTGTTTGCCGCCTTTCACTGGCGCAAATGTGCATTCCGGTATATTCCACTGCACTTCCAGAGTTTCCCCCGCCTGCACGGGATAGGAAAAATCCGCGCCATAGCAAAGAGAAACTTTCTGCTCCGTCCCGTTCAGCACCGGAATCTCACAGGCTGCCTTCTCCCGGACTGCCTGGGACTGCATCTGATACTGTGAAAAGCCATAATCAAACAACGCCGCATGATCTGCCCAGTCGTTCCCATCTTTTAATGTCACCGCAATCAATTTCATGCCATCCCGAACAGCGCAGGAAACAAGTGTCCGCCCCGCAGCCTTGGTATAACCTGTTTTCAGCCCGATACATCCTTCATAACGAGACAAAAGTTTATTATGGTTGGTCATAGTACGTCCGCCGATTGTAATGCTTTTGGTAGAAACAATCCGGCTGAATGTTTCATTTTTCATCGCATATGCAGCCAAGCGGGCCATGTCCCGCGCCGTAGAATAATGCTGCTCATCATCCAAGCCATTGGGATTGGCAAAAGAAGTATTGGCAAGGCCTAACGCTCTTGCCTTATCATTCATTTTCTCCACAAACACTTCCACACCAGGGCCGCAGTGGTCTGCTAGCGCCAAAGCCGCATCATTACCTGAGCACAGCAGCAAACCATACAGCAGTGTTTCCACTGTCAGCTCTTCCCCAGGCTGTAGATACATGGAAGATCCTTCCGCCATATGCGCCTGTGTAATAGCAACTATTTCATCCAAATCACAAGATTCCAGCACAACAAGTGCCGTCATAATCTTTGTGGTGCTCGCAATCAGCATCTTTTGATCGGCATTGTGTTCATAAAGCACACGGCCGCTGTCTGCTTCTATTAAAATGGCCGCAGAGGCAGAAGTTTCTACAGCCTGCGGCTGCGCCGTCATACCAACCAACATGACAGCACAGCACAACGCAAGCAAACAATTTTTCCAAACTCGTTTTTGAACCATACGATCACCTCACGGTGACCGTTAGTATGCCCTTTTACTTCTCGCTCTTTTCTTGATTGCGATTGATAAATTTGTCCACTTTATCCATAATATCCGGCGCCATGTCAATCACCCGGTCAATCGTAGAGGACGGCGGAACTGCAACCGGCAAAACCCGGACAAAGCCGTCCTTAACTACCAAAAAGGCAATGGGCGCAATATCGACACCGGCACCGCTGCCGCCAACTACATTGCTGCTCTGCGGCCCTGTATGTTTGCTTTGCAGATCTCCGCCGCCGCTGCCAAAGCCGAAGCTCATCCTGGATACCGGAATCAGCGTTACACCATCCGGCGTTGTAATTGGTTGTCCAACAATGGCATTGGTATCCACCATTTCGCGCATTTTTTCCATCGTTGTCGCCAACAAGTCATTGATTGGATGCTTATCCATTTCGCATAACTTCCTTTCTGATTCAAATGGATTTTAGGCCGCAGCCGATTCCTTTTCTGTTTTTTTCTGTTTTTGTGCTGTGTCCGGCTTCGTTTCTTTCATAAAACGGAGCACCGCTTTTAAAATAACCTTGCCGTCTGCCAGTAATATTGCAATACCATGATAAATGCGCAAAGTAACAAAAAGCTCCCCTTCTGCCATGCTTCGATGTGCTGCAAAATCAAGCTCCAGGTTTACTTTTTGCCGCTCTATGGTCACAAGACTCCCCATAGCTGAGAGAACCGGCCAAAAAACGGCATTCACATTGCCATAGCGCCGGGCTGCTGCAGCAGGATTTGGATCTGAAATAATCAAATGCAGCCGGAGCATCTGAATATGCATGCTGCTGCTCACACGCTCCATTATATCAAAAGCCGGCGGCAGAAGCGCACTCACCAGATGCCAGACAGCATCTGCAGTCACATTGCGGGGCTGCTTTTCTTTTTTAGTCTCTTCCTTGACGGATTTGGACGCTTTTTTCTTTTTATGCTTTTTCTTTTCCTTCGCAGGATAAACCTGCATTACAACAGGCCCTGCTTTAATCCATATCACAAGCTGCGTTTCATACAGAATGCGAACACCAACTTTTGCAGACAGCAAAAGGCACAGCAGCAGTACCAGAATGATTGGAAAAATTATCCACAGCACCGCTATTTCCCCTTTCCTGCTGTATCACAGCGTATTTGTGTGTTCCTCTTCCTGCACATCCGGCTCCAGCGCTTCCTGGACGCTGATTTCCGGATCCTTCGGTAAATTTCCCTGTGGCGCAGCATAAGCCGAAGGTTCTTCCGGCGCAATTACCTCTCCATTATCCCCCAGGCGAAGCTGCCCATCGGTTTCCACTCCAGGCATTTCCGGCAATTCCTCCAGCGACGAGAGATGAAACGCCCGCAAAAATTCCTTTGTCGTTCGATACAGCCGCGGCCGCCCCGGCACCTGCAGCCTGCCGCACTCCTCAATCAAATGCCGCTCCAGCAACAGGCCAACCGTATAGGCACTGTCTACTCCGCGGATCTGATCGATATAAGCTCTGGTTGTGGGTTGATAATATGCCACAATCGTCAACACTTCAAGCGCCGGCTGAGACAATCTGGCGGGTTTCCGGATTTCAAAAGCCCTGCGGATAATCTCGCCGTATTCCGGTGCCGAAACCAACTGATAATAATTGTCCATTTGCACCAAACGGATGCCGCGCCGCTCATAAGCGTAGTAATCCGCCAAATGGGTGAGCACCTGCTCCACTGTTTCCCGATCCATTTCCAGGGCAAGACAGATGCGATCAATGGCAACCGGCTCTCCCGATGCAAAAAGAATTCCCTCTACAATAGATACAACTTCTTTTGTTTCCACATTTTCCATTTTCATACATTCCCTGCTTTTAAGATAGCGTCGTTGCATCGATGTCCTGATTGATGCAGTCTACCGTGCAGTCTGTTTCGCTTCCGGCAATGTGCACTGCATGGGCTTTACACAATTCCAGCACTGCAAGAAATGTGGCAACAATTTCGCTGCGGCTCCGTGCGCCTCGAAACAGCAAGCGAAACCGGGTGATGCCATTTTTCACCAGGCGGCTAATAATATCTTTTGCCTTATCCTGTACCGGATAGGGTTCCCGCATGACAATACTGTCAAATGCTGCCAACGACGGCGTCTCCCGGCTGCCAGAGCGATCTAAAAGATCCTGCATGCATATCACTAAATCAGAGCGCTCCTGCACATACTCATAAATTTTTCCGCGCTCCATGGGTTCTGGATTTCTCGTCAGAATTTCCCGTCCAAATTCTCCGCGCCGGGCCAGTTTTTCCGCCACAGTCTTGATGCGCACATACTCTTCATTGCGCTTGCGCTCTTCCAAAGATTTGATCAGCTGATCCATTTCAGATTTTGCTTCTTCATCTTCTATGGAAAGCAGCATACGGGTTTTGATATAAACCAGATGGGCAGCCATCGTAACAAATTCACTGGCAACTTCCAAATCCAGTTTTTGACGCTGCTCGATATAAGAAAGATATTGATCCAAAATATCCGCAATTTTTATATCCTGAATCTCAATTTTATTTTTACTCAAAAGGTACAAAATTAAATCGAGCGGGCCCACAAAATTTTCCAAGGCCTCTTCTTCTTTTATTTTGACCACATGTTCCAATTTGAAAATCGGAGTGTCCAAAAATTTCACCTGCTGTCAATAAGAGAATCCGATCAAAGCTGCAAGGCCGCGAAACACCATGTTCATCAACATCGACAGGAATCCGTTTCCTGCGCCCAAGAAAGCCATTGCCAACAATAAAATCATACCATATCGTTCATAATACATCAGCTTGAGGTACATGCGATCCGGCAAAAAAGAAAATAAAACTTTCGAACCATCCAGCGGTGGAATCGGAAGCAGATTAAATGTGCCCAGCCCCACACTGAGAAATGCAGTGATGAACAAAAATTGATACAGCCCCAAAGTAAAGGCGGTAACCGCAACAGTATAAGCCATATATTTGCAAATCAACAGCAAAATAATTGCAAGCACAAAGTTGGAAAGCGGCCCTGCCAATGCTGTTAATGCCATACCGGATTTTGGATTTTTAAAATACCGCATATCCACCGGAACCGGTTTTGCCCAGCCGAATCCGACAAAAAACATCATCAAAAGGCCCAGAGGATCGATATGCCGCAGCGGATTCAATGACAGACGATGCTCCTTTTTTGCCGTTGGGTCCCCCAAAGCATAGGCCGCCAAACCATGGCTGGTTTCGTGAATCGTCAAACACAAAAAAACACTGACAACCCGCAGCCCCAAACTGGTTAAATTGGTCAAATCAATCTGCTGAAACAAATTGGTCAGATAGTGCAGCAAGGGCATAATCCTCCTTTATTCAAGAGCCTTTCAGCACAATATGCTAATATAGAATATTATTTTAACATAAAAGTATTTTACTGGCAAGTATGTGCCTGCAGCGTCCCTTTTCAAGATAAGTAGTGATGGCCCAAACTCTGGCGGTTTCACCAAACGGCCGGCACGATCCGCACCCACAACGCCGCCCTGAAAAAGCGTCTGCTTGCATATAGCCGCCGTTATCCGTCGATCTGCCAGCAGACCGACGCAGACCCGGAAACGGGCTACATGGAGTTTGATATTGAGAAAGGCCGCTTCTCTTGACCTCTGACCGCCCCATACAGTGAGGAATGCCGGGAAAAGGCGCGGCGATATGCCAGAGAGAACAACGCCGCCGACAGACTGAAATGAGGTTGATTTGTTCACATCTTTATGGTATATTTTTTCAACAACAGAGCGATAAATTGAAACTTTCAGGATGAGACAATATGAAAAATTTTCAAAATTTCACACCAGAAAAGTATACAACGTCTGATTTTCAAAAAATATCGGACGGAATTTATAAGACTAAATCACCTTACGATTCTAAAGATATTTTTGTAACTTCTCTTACCTT
>CAJFVV010000023.1 GCA_904420565.1 Candidatus Pseudoscillospira faecavium | reverse complement strand
CTCCGGTATGACCGGCACGGCCACCACGGAGAAGGACGAATTCGCCACCATCTACAAGCTGGATATCATCGAGATCCCCACCAACAAACCCGTGGCTCGTATCGATAATCCGGATGTTGTATACAAAACGGAGGCAGGCAAATACCGCGCGGTAATCCGCCAGGCGAAAGAATGCCATGAAAAAGGACAGCCTGTGCTGATCGGCACCGTATCCATCGAGAAGAATGAACTGCTCTCCGGCATGCTCAAGCGCGAGGGCATTCCCCACAACGTGCTGAACGCGAAAAACCATGAAAAAGAAGCGGAAATCATCGCCCAGGCGGGCAAGTTCGGCGCCGTCACCGTAGCCACCAACATGGCCGGCCGCGGTACCGATATCATGTTGGGCGGCAATGCCGAATACCTTGCCAAAAACGAACTGCGCAAAGCCGGCTACAGCGACGAAGTGATCAACGAAGCCACCGGCTATGCCGACACCGATAACGAGGAAATCCTGGCGGCACGCAAGCTGTTCCAGGATGCCAATGAAAAATTCAAAGTGCAGATTGCTGAAGAAGCGGAAAAGGTTCGCGCCGCCGGCGGCCTGTACATCATCGGCACCGAGCGCCACGATTCCCGCCGCATCGACAATCAGCTGCGCGGCCGTGCCGGCCGTCAGGGCGACCCTGGTGAAACCCGTTTCTATATCTCCCTGGAAGACGATCTGATGCGCCTGTTCGGCAGCGAACGCGTGATGGGTATGATGGAAAAAATGGGCGTGGACGAAGACACCCCCATCGAGCAGAAAGTGCTTTCCAACGCCATTGAATCCGCACAGAAAAAGATTGAATCCAGAAACTTCCAGGCCCGCAAAAACACGCTGGAATTCGACGACGTGATGAATACCCAGCGCGCCCTGATTTATGAGCAGCGCAAGCAGGTGCTCGACGGAGAGGATCTGCAGGAGAGCATGAAGAAGCTGATTCACACCTCCATCGCCGACCATGTCGCCTCCTCCGCAGCTCACAGCGATTATGTGACGCCAAGTGTCTTTGCAGATGCCTGCGCCCCCTATATTGGGCTGTTCCTGACCAAAGATACCTTCTCTTTCACGGACCAGGAGCTGGAGAGCATGGGCCCCGAAGTCATCACAGAAAAGCTCTACGACAAGGCCATGGAAGCCTACAGTGCAAAGGAAGCCGAGTTGACTTCCCCGGTAATGCGCGAACTGGAGCGTGTCGTGATGCTGCGGGTGGTGGACGAATATTGGATGGACCATATCAGCGCCATGGACGAGCTGCGCCGGGGCATCAATCTGCGCGCTTACGCCCAGGAAAAGCCCACAGATGCCTATAAGCGCGAAGGTTATGAAATGTTCAGCGAAATGATTTCCGCCATCCAGAGCGAGACACTGCGCCGGATTTATCTGGTGCGTGTCAGAAAAGATGAGGAAATCAAGCGCGAACGTGTCGCCAAGGAATCCGGCGAAAATGTGGGCGGCGACGATTCGCTGAAAAAGCAGCCCCGCAAGGTTAAAAAAGTGGGGCGCAATGACCCCTGCCCCTGCGGCAGCGGATTGAAGTATAAGAAGTGCTGCGGCCGCAACGCATAACCATCATGGCTGCTTTTACCACTCATGCCGAGGAAACCGGCCTGATTTATCACACGGCGCGGACGCTGGAGATGCCTGGGCTTGCCCATGGTTTCTCCACCCGCGCCGGCGGTGTCAGCCGCGGTATTTTCGGTCAGCTGAACCTGGGACTGCACCGGGGCGACAGCGATGAAAATGTACTGGAAAATTATCGGATTTTCTGTACTGCACTGGGCGTGGCACCGGAACGCTGCGTGCTTTCCCGCCAGGTTCACCGGGATGATGTCAAAATCGTCACAGAATCCGACGCCGGGGCGGGGCTCACGTATCCCCAGGATTATGAGGCAGATGCCCTGGTCACCAACGCGGAAAGGCTCTCTTTGGTAATTTTTTCTGCCGACTGTATCCCAACCCTGTTTTATGACCCGGTGACACGGTGCATCGGCGCAGCCCATGCCGGCTGGCGCGGCACCGCGCTGGGCATTGCCGCAAAAACCATCCGCGCCATGGAGCGCCTGTATGGCGCAAAGGCCAAAAATATACGCGCCGCCATCGGCCCCGGTATCGGCCCATGCTGCTTTGAAACAGATGATGACGTCCCCTGCGCCATGAAACAGGCCCTCGGCGACGCAGCTGTTTCCTATATGACACACCAGCAGGACAGCGGTAAATGGCATGTGGATCTCAAGGGTCTCAATGCCCTTTGGATGCAGCAAAGCGGTGTGCTTCCGGAGCATATTGCCGTCAGCAGTGCATGCACTGCCTGCGACAGCGCGCTGTATTGGTCCCACCGCATCGTCGGCGACGCCCGCGGCAGCCAGGCAGCACTGATTTGTCTGAAGTGAGGAAGAAGGCGAAGCATGAATTATCGCATCAAAATGCACAGAATGCTCCCACTTCTTTGTGTGCTGTGCCTTGTGCTGACGGGCTGCTGGAGCAGCGACCCCCTGGAAGAAGAAAATGCCATTGACAGCCTGATTACCTCCGGCGGCACAGATAACACCGAAGAAGACACTGTAGCAGCTACCTCTTTTGCTCTTCCGATTGCGGCAGATGAAACCTTAGATCCCATTCTGTGCAGTGACGGCATTCAGCAAATGCTGCTGCCGCTGCTATATGAAGGGCTTTTTGAACTGGATCAGCAATTCGCAGTGCACAATGTCCTTTGCAGTGATTACACCAGCTCTGCAGATTATACAGTATGGACTTTTACATTGCGCTCCGGCGTCACTTTTTCCGACGGCAGCGCTTTAGACGCTTCCGATGTCGTGTATTCCCTGCAGCGGGCAAAAACCTCCGAACGCTACGGCGCCCGTCTCAGCGCCGTTTCTTCTATCCGTGCTCAGGACGGGCAAGTGGTGATTACCCTGAGCACAGCAAACAACCGCTTTCCCGCCCTGCTGGATATTCCCATTACATCCAGCGCCAGCGAAGGCGAGCGCATTCCCGCGGGCACCGGCCCATATCGTTATGCGGCCAATGACAACGGCACCGCCTCCCTGGTTCGCAATGACACCTGGTGGAAAGGAGAAACTCTCCCTGTGGATACGATTCCTCTGCGGACTGTAGACGAGGGCACCACGTTGTCGTATCTGTTTTCTTCCCACGAAATCCAAATGCTGGTTACCGATTATACCGGCAATGAATCCACCAGCTATAAAGGCAACATTTCCGTTACAGACGCGCCCACCACCACGATGCAGTATCTTGGGTTTAACTGCCGGAGCGGTCTTTTTTCCAATGCGGCGCTGCGGCGTGCTTTTTCCTTGGGCATTTACCGCGACAGCATCTGTCAGGCCTATTTTTCCGGCCACGCTCAAAGTGCTCAATTCCCTGTCTCTCCCGTCTCGGAATGGTATCCTTTGGAGTTGGAAACAACCTATTCCACCGAAGCATTCACCCAGGCAATGACGGAAGCCGGTTACAACAGCGGCAGCTCCCGCACGGTGGATCTGCTGGTGTGCGAGGGCAATTCCTTTCGCCTTTCCGCCGCCAATGCTGTGGCAGCATCCTTATCTGTCTGCGATGTGAAAGTTCGTGTAAAGGCTCTTCCCTATGCAGACTATATAGCCGCGCTGCAATCCGGTAATTTTGACCTTTATTATGGGGAAGTGCGCATGACGCCGGATTTCAACTGTTCCGCCCTGCTGCAAACCGGCGGCAGCCTGAACTACGGCGGTTTTTCCGATCCTGCTCTGGATGCACAGTTGACCACTGCTTTTTCTACGGCAAGTTCGCCCAGCGGCGCCAACACTACCATGCTGGAAACATTTCAGGAACAGGCTCCCATCGCGGTAATTTGCTTCAAAACGCAGTCTGTGGTGGTGCAGGGCGGCGTGGTGGATGAAATCACGCCCACTTATAACAATCCATTTTACCAGTTATCCAACTGGCAGATTCATTTGAAGGGGGAAACAACTCATGGCTAATGTATTTCGCTGCTACACCGAAAAAAGAGAGGGATTCGATGTGGAAGCCAGGGCCCTGCTGAAGGATTTAACCGGTACCCTGGGCATTTCCAACCTTACCGGCCTACGTCTGCTCAACCGCTATGATGCGGAAGGGATTGACGAGGCAACGTATGCCGCTGCCCGGACCAGCGTTTTTTCCGAACCGCAGAGCGATATCTGTTACGACGAAGAACTGCCCGTCCTGGAGGAAGGCACTACGCTTCTGGCAGTGGAATCTCTGCCCGGCCAGTACGACCAGCGCGCCGACTCCTGCGCCCAGTGCATCCAGATGATCACCTGCGGCGAGCGGCCCCTGATCCGCACCGCCCGCATCTATGCCCTGCAGGGCGATTTGACGGACGAGGATCTGCAGAAGATCAAGGGCGACCTGATCAACCCCGTGGAAGCCCGGGAAGCCTCCCTGGACAAGCCTGAAACACTGCACCAGGAGCATCCCGCTCCCCCGGATGTCCCCGTGCTGAACGGCTTTGCCGCAATGGATGCCGATGGCCTGAAAACCGTTCATGAAACCTACGGTCTGGCCATGGACATGGAGGATCTGCAAGTATTTCAGGAGCACTTTAAAAGCATTGACCGTGACCCCACTTTGACAGAACTGAAGCTGATCGACACCTATTGGTCTGATCATTGCCGCCATACCACATTTTCAACGCATATCGATCAGGTGGACATCCAGGATTACGAAGTGCACAAATCTTATGAGCGTTATCTGGCCGCGCGCGAAGAAGTATACGGTGCTGAAAAAGCCGCTGCGCGCCCTCAGACGCTGATGGATCTGGCCACCCTGGGCACCAAGGTTCTGAAAAAGCGGGGCCAGCTCCCCATGCTGGATGAAAGTGAAGAGATCAACGCCTGCTCGGTACATATTCATCCCACCATTGACGGCGAAGAGCAGGACTGGCTGCTGATGTTCAAAAACGAAACCCATAACCATCCCACAGAGATTGAACCTTTCGGCGGCGCAGCCACCTGCATCGGCGGTGCAATCCGCGATCCTCTGTCCGGGCGTTCCTATGTCTATCAGGCCATGCGTGTAACCGGTGCGGGAGATCCCACTGTTCCCCTGAGCGAAACGCTGCCCGGCAAGCTGCCCCAGCGCCGTATCGTCACCCGCGCAGCCAACGGATACTCTTCTTACGGCAACCAGATCGGTCTGGCCACAGGCATTGT
>CAJFVV010000022.1 GCA_904420565.1 Candidatus Pseudoscillospira faecavium | reverse complement strand
TTTTACGATTATCATTATAGTGAAATCTCAGGAGTCTGTCAAGCATTAATTATTGTGATTACAGAATGGTAGCGGTGGCTATCTATAGCCTAAATTCCCTGTCATCTAGTATAAAATCATAAATTCTCCTGTCCTCCCCACCCTCAACAAGCGATGGGTAGGCCCTATTACTTAATAATTTTGATAGCACTGCCCCATAATAAAAATCTGCTTTCAAAAATTTAGACATGTATCTCACTCCTATTTTGTTTTTTACACGAAGAATCAAACTTTGTTTGATATTACAAAAACGCACTTAATCATGTGTGCAAATCGACTAACAACGCAAAACGGCCACAAGCACGAGGCAAATCACCTTTTGCTTGTGGCTGTTCTCAAGTTAGAATACGCTATTTGGTGAAACCGACGGAGTTTGGGTCGTCACTACTTATCTTGAAAAGGGACCTTTTTCGCTCCCACTTGCTTTTTCCGTTTGGATACGCTACACTGTTTTTTAGTACCATTTGGATCAATTTTACCAAAAAGGAGTGCAATGGTTTATGGATATTACCGCATTTTATCAGGAGCTGGATCAGCTGTTCCGTGCAGGACAGATCGAGCAAGTGGAACCCTATCTGCTTAAACAGGCCGCCGATGCCGGCGAAAAGCAGGATCCCAGCGCCGCTTTGGCTGTGCTCAATGAATTAATCGGTTTTTACCGTTCTCAGCAGCGTTATGAAGATGCCATTCACATTTCGGGCCAGGCCCTGGCGCTCTGCGGCCATGAAGCCATTTTCGGTTCTGCTTCCCATGCCACCACGCTGCTCAACAGCGCCACAGCTTACCGCTTTGCCGGCCAGCCGCAAAAGGCTTTGGAGCTGTTCAGCCAGGCGGAAACCATTTATCAGGGGCAGCTTTCTCCCACAGATGAACATTATGCCGGCCTTTACAACAACATGAGCGCCGCTTATTCCGACATTGGAGAATATGACCGCTCGGCAGACTGCCTGCTGCGGGCTGCCGCCATTATGGACGCTCTTCCGGAGCGTGTCAAAGAAGCCGCCATTACCCACGCCAACCTGGCCGCTCTTTATTCCAAAATGCAGAACTGGAGCGGCGCCAAAGAGCAGATTGCAAAGGCCTGCGATCTGCTGCGCGGCATACCCGAAGCTGCCGAACAGTACAAGCAGTTCTGCTCCATGCAGGAAATGTTTTCTAAACATCCAGATTGAGTCCGTCGTATGAAACTGCCGCAAGCACAGTTTGAAGCTGTACCTGCGGCAGTTTTTTTGCATCCACAATCCAATCAGATGAAACGCTGTCTTAGCCGTACAAATTCAGAACTACTACGCTGCCAATGATTAAAACCAACGCAAACAGCCCAATTTTTGTGACGCGCTGCTTATAAAACAGATACCCAACAATCGGCGTGGCCACGGTGCCCACCGCACCCCAAGTGGCATAGGCAATACCCAAATTCAACGATGACAGTGCATGGCCGAAGCAAAAAAAGCACGCCGCATAACCAATGATAGAAACCAGGCTGGGCTTGAGTTTTGTAAACCCCTGACTGGCTGGCAGGGTCGACGTGGCCACAATCTCAAGGGTTACCGATGCAGCCAGCAGAAGATATGCCGCAATCATGCCTGCTCACCTCCTGTGCCTGTTTGTTCTCCCCGTTCCGTTTCTTTTGGAGTGCCATAGAGGTTCAACAAAAACACACCCACGATCATAACAGCAATGGCCCCCAGTCCCACAGGAGAAATGGTTTGATGGAATAGCAAAAAGCCAATCAGCCCGGAACCCAAGGTACCCACAGCCGTCCAGGTGGCATAGGCAATACTCAAATTCAGCATTCTCATCGCCTTGGAAAGGCTCCAATAACACAGGCTGTATGCCACAATCACCGCCACTGTAGGGGCAACTTTGGTGAAGGCCTCGCTGGCTTCCAAACAGCTCGTGCCGAGCAATTCCAGGCCGATCGAAAGCGCCAGTAACCCATAGGCTTTTTTCCTTGTCAATTTCAAAAAAATCCCTCCCGAAGTATCAAAAGGTTTGTCAAAATGCGGTTTTTAGATGAAAATGGATTTCGTATAAAAATTCTCACAGGGGAATGCCAATGTGCAATTTTCCAAAGTCTATCCCATTTCTTTTTAATTTCTGTGCAGGATTTCCTGCGCACACCGCTCGGTTCTTTTTCGCCCTATCATGACGTATGGAGCAGCTCTGCCACTGCGCAAAATTTTTCAAAAAGTAAAGAAAAGCGCAAAATGCCAAAGCGCATAGCACATATAGCATAAAAAGGGCACAGCCGCCCAATGCGGCATGTCGTCAGCACCACGGCTTGAGTGCCCTCACTCTTTCCTTTCTTCACACCTCCGGATGCAAAAGCACCGCGGAAGCAGCCCAAAAGGCCGCGCCCACGGTGCCCTTGTCAAATATTCCATTGGTTTTTTCAAAACAGGCGCAAAAACGCAGCTGCCTCAGCCATACAGATTCAGAATCACAACGCTGGCGATAATCAATACCAGCGCCAGCAAGCCGATTTTTGTAATGCGCTGGCGGTAGAGCAAATATCCCACAACCGGTGCAGCCACGGCGCCTATAGCGCCCCACGTGGCATAGGCAATCCCCAAATTCAGCGACGCCAAGGCATGGCCAAAGCAGAAAAAGCACACAACATAACCCACAACAGCAATCAAGCTGGGTTTGAGCTTCGTAAATCCTTTGCTGGCAGGCAGCATAGAAGTGGCCATCACATCACAGGCCACAGAAACCATCAGCAGAACATACGCTATCATTTTGCCTGCTCACCTGCCGTTTCCGTTCCCTCCGACTCTTTCGGCGTGCCATACAAATTCAGCAGAAAAATGCCAAAAATCATCACGATAATGGCACCCCATCCCACGGGCGAAATGGTTTGGTGAAACAGGAAGGCTCCCATCAGCGCCGAGCCGATGGTGCCTACCGCCAGCCAGGTTGCAAAAGCGATGCTCAAATCAATCAGCATCAGTGCTTTGGACAGGCACCAGTAAGAAACTGCATAGGCCACAATCAACGCCAGAGTCGGCACCAGCCTGGTAAATGCCTGACACGCTTCCAAACATCCGGTTCCAATCTGTCCGATCACCACAGACAAGATCAGCGCCACATACGCCGTTTTTTTGGTCAATTTCAAAGTTTCCCCTCCTTTTTGTTTCACTCCGTTTCCATTTTTCTCTATTTTTACCAATTTTTTCTTGGATTTTAATTTTATTATAGTAATTTTCGCCTGGAAAAGTCAAGAAAATCCGCACAAATTCCTGATAAATATTCATTGGGATGCCTTCATAAAAAACGGGCTGTGCTGCACGCAAAAAACGGCAGCACAGCCCGTTCCTTATTTCGCCGGAGACGGCGCAGCCGGTTCCACCGTCTGCACTTTCAGCACCGTATCCTGTACAGAAAAGCGCACTTCCATCCCCGCAAAGGAAAAACCATAAATCCGCTTTGGATCCCGCTGATAGGCAGGACGCGGGTCATTGGCCAGCACTTCCCGCAGCGCTGCGCGGTAATGCGCGGGCACTTTCTGCAGCAGGGATTCCGGAAAATCCACCTGCAGCAGCGCCGGGGCCTGGGGCGCAAAACCACCCAGTGCGTCGGGGTGGCAATCCGCATAAGGCACATAGGGCTTGATATCATAAATCGGCGTTCCGTCCATCAAATCGGCGCCGGCCACATGGAGCACCGGTCCCTGGGGTGTGTCCCACTCCACCCGTTCCAGGCGCACCGAAGAGAGGCCGATGGGATTGGGCCGGAAAGGCGAACGCGTGGCAAACACCCCCATGCGCACATTTCCCCCCAGGCGCGGCGGCCGCACGGTAGGCGACCACTCCTGCCGCACCGCAGCAGAAAACTGCCAGATCAGCCAGATATGAGAAAACCCTTCCATGCCCCGCAGGGCTTCTGCATTGCGATATTCCGGTTCAAATACCACCTCGGCCTTCAGTGCTTCGATCAGGCCGCTTTGGCGGGGAATCCCAAATTTTGTGGCAAAATCGCTGTGAATGCGGGCCACCACGTTCATTTCATGTTCTGCGCTCATTTTGTTTCCCTCCGTGCCGCCGCGGTTCCCGCCAAAATGCCGGAGCACCACGCCCAATGCAAGTTATATCCGCCGCACATGCCGGCAACATCCAGCATTTCCCCCGCCAGATACAGCCCCGGCTGCAGGCGGGACTGCAGGCAGTCGTCCACCTCGTCCAGCACGACGCCCCCGCCCGTCACCTGAGCATGCTCCCAGGAGAGCGTACCTGTGACCTCCATCGGCCAATCCTTCAGGGCGGTAGCCAACGCCCGGAGCTCCTCATCCTGAAGCGCAGCCGCCGGGCGGGACAGCGGCGCAGCAGAGAGACTCTTGAGCACCGCATACAAAAGCCGCTTGTGAACCAAACCGAGAAACACGGTTTCCAGCGTCTCGCCCGCCCGCGTCCGGATGCGCGCACACAGCATTTCATGAACTTGCCGCAAGTCCCATTCCGGGAAAAAATCGATTCGCGCACAAATATGCTCCTCGGCCTGCAGGCTGCCGAGCCCACGGGACAGCTGCATGGCCGGAATGCCGGAGATCCCGTATTCCGTGAACTGCAGCTCTCCCACTTCCGACATTCGGCGGCCGCTGCGCTCTATGGAAACGCCGCAGTGCGCGCGGATACCCTTCAGCCCCTTCAGCGCCGGATGCGCACAGCGCAGCGGAACCAGGCAGGGATACAGCGGCGCCATATGATGTCCAAATGCCTTTGCCAGCGCATAGCCCTCCTGTTTGGCCGCAGCCTTTCCGCCCGCCGCCAGGATGACTGCATCCCCGCGCCAACGCATGCCGTTTGCAGCCACAGCGGTGAATACGCCGTCTTTCATCGTCAGTTCCGTCACCCGGGCACCGGTTTCCACATCTGCGCCAGCCTGCCGGAGCGCCAGCAACAGTACATCCAGCACCATGGATGCCTGGCGGCAATAAGGATACAGCCGCCCCTCCTCATCCGGCGTGCACAGCAGGCCGCACTGCTCAAAAAAGCGCGGCGTTGCTTCTGCCGGCATGCTTTTCAGCAGCATGCGCAGGCGATCAGGGCACCGGGTTTCATAATGCGCCGGCAAAATATGCTGATTGCCCAAATTGCAGCGGCCATTGCCCGTCGCCAAAATTTTCTTTCCCAGGCGGTCCTGCCCTTCCAGCACAACAACCTGAGCCCCGCGCGCCGTCTTTGCAGCGCTGATGGCCGCAGCAAGGCCGGCAGCCCCGCCGCCGACAATTAAAATCCGTTTCATCGCGCCGTTCTCCTCTCCTTCCGGTGCGGACCGCACGAAAGATGTCCCGCAGTCCAGGCGAGATGGTTTTTATATCAAAACCAAGTATAGCAGATGAACGCGCTGCTTGTCACCCAAATGTTTTATTTCTCTATCCGCACAGCACCGGAAACAAAAAGCGGCGCTCTGCAGAGCGCCGCTTTTCAATTCAAAATCCACACGCCCAGATTCAAATATCCTGCAAAAGCCACCCAGAGCAGATAGGGCAGCTGCAGCCATGCCGCCGGCCGATCCAATCGACGGAAAGAGCGTATCATCCACAAAATCAGCATCCACAGCACAAGCAGCCAAACAAAAGAAAAGCCGAAATTGCGGCAGTTGAAGAAAAAAATGCTCCAGAAAAAATTAAAGCCCAGCTGCAAAAGAAAAATGCGCAAGCTTTCAGTGCGCGCCCTGGAAACAGGAGCGCTCGCAATTCTTGCCGCCCCCACACCCATCAGCGCGAATAAAATCACCCAGACGACAGGGAACACCGCCGCAGGCGGAGACAACGGCGGCCGGACGTCCGTCCGGGTATAAAACTCCACGCCGCTTCTGGTCAGCCAGCCGGACAGCGCCCCCACTGCCTCCGCGATCAAAATCCACAGCAGATATGTTTTCCACGCACGTTTTTTCATACAAACGATCACCCAAAATAGCATATGAAAAAACGCGGAACCTATGCACGGCCCCGCGTCTTTTTCACAATGCCTGCTGATTTTTCTGCAGGGAAGCGCCGCCTGTTTTTCGGCGGTAAATCAGCAGCGCCAGCACAGCGGTACACACCTCGGTAACCCAAAAAGCATGCCATACGCCGACCGCTCCCCAAAAGCGGCTGAACACAAAGGCCGCCGGAATGATCACAAGCACATACCGCAGCAGGGAAATCATCAGCGAAGCGCCTCCCATTCCCAGCCCTTCCAGCGCACCGGAGGAAATGACAGAAACCGAAGAAACAATAAATCCAAGACTGATGATGCGCAGCGCCAGGCCGCCGGCGGCAATGGTCTGTGCATTGGTGGTAAACAGGCCCATCAGCTGCTGCGGCATTGCCCAGCACAAAACTGTCCCCACCGCCATAATCCCGGCGGTGAGCATCAGCGTCACCAGATAAATCCTGCGCACCCGCTGATGTTCCCGGGCGCCATAGTTATAGCCGATCAAAGGCCGCATGCCCTGCACAAGGCCGTTAGCAGTCAGATAAATAAAGGTCTGCAGCTTATAATACACACCCAGAACCAGCACATAGAGCTGCGAGTACGCCGCAAGGATGATATTCAGCGCCGAAATGAGCAGAGACGGCAGGGCCAGATTCAGCGCCGCAGGCACGCCGATGGAGTACAGCCGCAGGCACATCTCTTTTGAAAGCCGGGCCTGCCGGCGCGCAAGGCGCACAGGCAGAGGCTTGCGCGCATATGCGACCAAATAGATCGCCAAACTGAGGGTCTGTCCAATGCCTGTTGCCAGCGCCGCTCCCTCAATGCCCATTTCCGGAAAAGGACCCAGGCCGAAAATCAGCACGGGATCCAAAACAATATTGGCAATGCAGCCGCACAGCATGCTCAGCATGGTGAGCATCATTTTTCCCACTGCCTGAAAAATCTTTTCAAAGGCCATGGCAAGGGCAATGATTATGGAAAAACTGAACGCAATGCGGGCATAACGCACCCCCAATTCGGCCACCAGCGCATTGTCGGTAAACAGATGCAGAAACGCTGGCATCACCGCAATACACCCCACCGTCAAAAGAACGCCGTGCAGCACATTGCACACAATTCCCTGGGTAGCCGCCGCACTGGCCCGTTCTTCTTCCTGCGCGCCCAAATGATAGGAAATCACCGCATTGATGCCGATGGAAAAGCCAATCGTCACCGCATTGATTAAATTCTGCACCGGGAACACAAGAGACAGCGCCGTCATGGCGTCCTCGCTGATTTGGGCAACAAAAAAGCTGTCTACAATATTATACAGGGAATTGACCAGCATCGAAAGCACCATGGGCAGCGACATGAATAGAACCAAAGGAAGAACCGGCCTGGTTTTCATATAGCTTTGATCCATTGAACATTCCTTCCTCTCAAAAGCAGCATCGCCGGGCACATAAAAAAGCCACACAGCTATGCAAATATAGCTGTGTGGCGAAACGCATCCCTGCAGAACTGCTCAAAATCCACATCCATCTTTTCAAAAGACGGTTTGTATTGCTCAAGATATACTTTTTCTTCCAAAATGTCAAGTCTGACAATGAACAAAAGAAATGATACGCCTTCTGCAGTCCTTTTATGACCAGACGCATGCGACGGTCGTACTGCCTTTTCCCTGCTTTTCAGGTCGTAGCATCAGCTATTGGCGCTTGCCGGACCGGATTGGTCTCAGTTCTTTTTCATCAGCAGGGCTCTGATTATGCCCTTCGGATCCTGAATCAAAACAATGGCAAGCCAAATCACCAGGCCAAGCGCCACAACGGACAGCCCCAGATAAAAATCGTTCAGCATCTCCATGGGCTGCGGAGTAAAATAAGCAGCGCCCATTTCCATATATGCAAAAACTGCATCCACCAGCCACATCAGCGATGCGCCCCAGTACATCCAACAGAGCACGCCAAGCTTCATCACGCTTTGCGGCGCATGCAGATACCAAACAACCGTGCACACAACTGCCGCCAACACAGTAATCAGCAATGTCATTGCATTTGCCCTCCAACGGCATCGCCGTCCGCTTTCAAAACCAGGCGTTTTTCCATCACATGGGAGACCGCAAGGAGACCAGCCCACACCAATGTAACCAGCACCGCCATGGACACCCCAACAGTGCTCATTTCCCGCAGCATCTCCGCCGTCCCCGCCGGGGTGACCGCAGCCGTCAGGAATGGGAAAAAGGGCACGATTTCCCCATGCCAAACATGCTCAAAACAAAGCAGCGCCGAGCCGCCCCACAGCATATTGTTCAACCATTTCAGCTTTTGAGAAAAGGGCAGTTTGATTTCCTCTGCCAAAGCTGTCCCTTCTGCGGTCTCCGCCGCATGCTGCTTTTCCCGTTTCTGCATCAGCTTCATCGCCGTCGTAGTCACCACTGCCTCTGCCACAGGTACCAGAAAACACGCCATTTGAAAATTCCTCTCCTTTAATTTTTGATTTTATGGATTTCTGCAAAACAAAAAGGCATACAGCGTTTCCTTCAAGAACCGCTGTATACCTTCATAGCATACCTATATAAATTGATTTACCTGCAATAAATAATTTCGGTATTTCAATACCATATCCCGGCTTCATACCGGTTTTTTTAAAATAGCACATTCTTTGGCCTCTGTCAACCGCTCGCGCGCCGCGTCCCTTTTCAAGATAAGTAGTGATGACCCAAGCTCCGTCGGTTTCACCAAACAGCAAGCATTCCCTTTGGGCAGGCAGGACGATCATTCAGAACTGGATGGTAGTCCTGCTTCTGTATGCAGCAGCGATGACAATGTGGTATTATGGGATAGAAAAATTTTTAAAAAATGTGTGAGATCTTTCATATCTTCTTTGATACTATCGATCGCAGTATCTTATATAGTCATATGAGATACCGCAGCCAGACTACGCCGTTTTGATATATGTTCGCGTCTTTTAATTTCAGCAGAATCGGCTTTTTATCCATAGAAAACCCATCGAATACGGCCGGCATTCCTTTTCTTCCGTCAATCCCGAGGCCAATCAGAACGCTGATTTCATCCAGCAGACCTGCTTCCAGAAACGAACTGTTAATCATAGGACCGCCTACAATTCCAAGCCGTTCTACCGAAAACTCTTCCGCCAGGATTTCCATCGCTTTTGCAAGGTCTATTTTTTCTTTCCCGCAGGCGATCCATGAAATATGCCTTTCATCAAGATATGCCAGGTATTCTTTTGATACCTGCTCGCTGGTGATAATCAGATGCGGCTTTTCAGAACCAACGTCATCATTCCACAAAAGCGTTCCTTTTGTATCGGCAATGATCTCATAGCCATCTGCTTCTGCGTTTTTTGAAAATCCCTCGTTGCCAAGAGGCGCATTTTCTTTTGCAGTGAATACACCAGGGAGCGCCATTTCCGTCTGAGCTGTCACTCTGCCGCTCAAAGTGCTGGGCAGTTTCAACTCATCCAG
Source organism: Candidatus Pseudoscillospira faecavium (assembly GCA_904420565.1). Lineage (GTDB taxonomy): Bacteria > Bacillota > Clostridia > Oscillospirales > Oscillospiraceae > Pseudoscillospira > Pseudoscillospira faecavium. The sequence continues at coordinate 926 of CAJFVV010000022.1, read as the reverse complement.
TGTCGCATAATATTCTTGTACACCTTCCAGTTGCCCTACCATTGCACAGTCAATCCGGCCGTCAAGGGATGTCATCATATGGCAGATGATATACGGTCGTTTCATATCTGCTTTTCCTCCCAACATTATTTCTATTCTGACATTATGTCAGCACGCATAATATAGCACCATTCTGACACAATGTCAGCATGTTTTCAATTTCTTTTTTAACCGCAAAAAAACACCTTCATATTCATCGGAATTTTCGGGTACATTTCTCCAATATTAGAATTCTTATGCAGGATTTACCTGTGCTGGATTGTCCCATGCAGGTAAACCCAAAGCTGCCGGAGCAAAAACAGGCGGGTTCTGTGGCTGCTCGTAAATCACATAGCCCGCGCCGCGAAGCCATCCTCTGTCATTCCGTTTACGGATGCGCTGGATCTATCCAGCCTGTCCTAACTCATGAATAGCGCTGCGGATTGCATCAATGCTCTTCCGGTTGATGTGGGACAGTTCTACCAAAATGTAGTCCCAATCCTCCATTTGCGACAACAAGTCCTTGGTCTTTAAAGACAGCTTCTTGTTGCGCAGGTGGTAATTCAGCCACAGTTGCGCTCCACGCAGGAAACCGCCATAGCCTCTCCCTCCTTGTTCTGATCTTGGCGACACAGCAAAACGCCGTTCTGATGAGTAAAGGAAGAATTGCCCTGCTCCTCGTTCTGTGCTCTGAAAGCCCGATAAATCAAAGGCTTTTGCCTCTACCGTATAACATGAGGATATGAAAAAAGGACACCGCTTGCACGATGTCCTTTTCCGTCAACTATTTAGTTTTTTGTGTTCCCACACTCCATATCAATAACTACCGAAACGGTGATATAGTCCTCAATACGCTTATTACGGAATTTATCACCCTCTGCGTCAAACACCACATGACGGGAAAAGTG
>CAJFVV010000021.1 GCA_904420565.1 Candidatus Pseudoscillospira faecavium | reverse complement strand
TTATGTAAGCACAAAAAGCCTGGAACCCCTTGAAATAAAGGGGATAGAAGGTTATGGAAAGAAAGAGGTGTGCTTATGTACCTTAAAGCATTGGAAATTCAGGGCTTTAAGTCTTTCCCGGATAAAACGGTGCTGAATTTTGGCGAGGATATCACCGCCATTGTCGGCCCCAATGGAAGCGGAAAGTCCAATATTTCCGACGCCATTCGCTGGGTTATGGGAGAACAGAGCACACGGACACTGCGCGGCAGCAAAATGGAAGATGTCATTTTTGGCGGCACAGAAAAACGTGCGCAGGTGGGGTTTGCCCAGGTGACATTGGTCATTGACAACACCAGCCATATTTTCCCGCTGGAGGAGAGCGAGGTTGCCGTTACCCGCCGGTATTACCGCAGCGGCGACAGCGAGTACTATATCAACAAGCAGGCGGTGCGTCTGCGGGACGTCAACGAATTGTTTATGGATACCGGCATGGGCAATGAGGGGTATTCCATCATTGGCCAGGGCCGGATTGATGAGCTGCTTTCCGTGAAGAGCGGAGAGCGCCGCGGCGTCTTTGAAGAAGCTGCCGGCATTTCCAAATTCCGCCACCGCAAGGAAGACAGTGAACGCAAGCTCCAGCGCACAGAGGAAAACCTGCTGCGTATCAATGACAAAATCGCGGAATTGGAGCTGCAGGTGGAACCGCTGCGCGATCAGGCGGAGCGGGCAAAGCGCTATTTGATTTTGCGCGATGAGCTGCGCAGCCTGGAAGTATCTGTCTGGATTCATCAGCTCAGCGAACTGCATGCTTCTGCGCTGAAGCTGGAGGCGGATTTTGAAGCAGCCCAGCGGGAACTGGCGCAGGCCAATGAAAATCTGGAGGCGCTTTATCGCTATACGGAGCAATTCGGCGGGAAACTGGCCGAAGTGGAAAATGCTGCGGAGCAGCTGCGGGAGCGCTCAGGTGTATTGGATGGCCAGATCAACGAGCGTGAGTCGGAAATTGCTGTGATGCAGAGCAGCATTGAGCATCACCAGGCAGATATTGAGCGCGTCCGCGCAGAACTGTCTGAGCAGGATTCCCGCACGGGCAGCCTTCAGGAGCAGATTGATGCGCAGCATTTGCGCATTGAGAGCATTGATGAAGAATGTGCCGCTCTGAAGAAAGCGCTGGAGGAACTGCTCCGTCAGGCCGAAGCGGCGAGCAGCCGCGTGGGCAGTATTGCCGATGAGGCGGAAGCCATGCGGGGCAAAGAGGCGCTGTGCCTGGCTCAGGCGGCGGACGTGCGTGCGGAGTGCTCCTCCTTAAAAACAGATTTGCAGAATATGGAGCAGCGCCGTGCTGCGGCGCAGGAGGAATATGATGCAGCAAAAGCGCAGCAGGAGGAGAATACTGCGCGCGCCGCGCAGTGTGCCCGGGAATTGACCCAGGCGAAAGAAGCGTGTGAAAGTGTCACCAATATTATCAATGGCCACAATTTGCGCATGGAGAGCCGCCGGCGCAGGGCAAAGGAAGCGGCAGACAAGGCACTGCAGTTAACAATGGAGCGCAATGCCATGGAATCCCGCATCCATTTGCTCAGTGAAATGGAAAAAGAATATGAAGGCTTTTCCAAGGCGGTCCGCACGGTGATGCAGGCATCGGAGAAACATGTTTTGCAGGGCATCTGTGGTCCTGTGGCGAGTTTGCTCCATGTGGATGACCGCTATACGGTGGCCATTGAGGTGGCCCTGGGCGCTGGAATGCAGAATCTGGTTGTGCAGCGGGAAGAGGATGCAAAGGCTGCGATTTCCTATCTTAAAAAGCGGGATGCAGGGCGTGCGACCTTTTTGCCCATGTCTGCCATGCGCGGAGAAGAACTGCGCGAGCGAGTGCAGGGAGAACATGGCTTCGTGGGGATTGCCAGCACCCTGGTGCGGTATGACAGCCAGTATGCCGGCGTTTTTCAAAATTTGCTGGGGCGCACAGTTGTCGTGGAAGATTTGGACTGCGGCATCGCCATGGCCAGAAAGTTCGGCGCACGTTTTCGCATTGTCACGCTGGATGGACAGGTGATGAACCGCGGCGGTTCCATGACGGGCGGAAGTATCAGCCGCAGCGCGGGAATCCTGTCCCGCGCCAATGAACTGGAGCGGCTGCAGGATCAGCTGGGCGGCTTAAAGGAACGTTTGATCGAAGCAGCCCATGGACAAGAGACATGTGAGCGTGAACTGAAAGCAGCTCAATACGAACTGGAAGTGGCCGAAAGCCAAAAGCGCCAGGCAGAAGATGCTGTGCTGAAGCTGGAGACAGAGCAGCAGCACTATCAAATTCTGCTGGACAATTTGGGACGCAGCTGCGACAATCTGCATGGGGAACTGGAAGCGCTTGGCGGCCGTATGGAAGACTGCCGCACGGCGGCGGAGGAAGCGGAGCAAAAAGTTTCTGCCCTGGAGCAGGAAGCGGAACAACTGCGGCACAGCGCGCAGACCCTTTTGAGCGGGCAGTCGCAGGCGCGGGCACAGGCGGGAGCGCTCAGTGAAGAGATCAGCGAACAAAAGGAGGCTTTGGCCCGGCTGCATGCAGAGCGGGAAACCACTGCGCGTGCTTTGGAGGATTTGGAACGCCTGTGCGCCGATTTGGTCAGTGACCGCGGTGAGCGGCAGAAATTAGAACAGCGCTATGCCCAGGAGATTGCCCAGCTGCGCAGCCGAATTGCGGAACGGCAGGAAGCGATTGCTGCACTGAAGGATCAGGAGGAAGCGCTGCGCAAACAGCGGGAAGAACTGACCGAAAAGAAACTGCAGCTGGAGGCTGAACGCACAGCCAAAGACCGGGAAAGCCGGGAAAAGAACGATGCTGTTTTGCAGATGGAGCGCGAAGTAGCGCGGCTGGAACAGAAAAAAGCCACCTCAGCCATGGAGGAAAAACAGATTTTGGACCGCCTTTGGGACAACTATGAGCTGTCCTATGAAGATGCCAAGGCCCAGAGTGTGGAACTGGAAAGTTTGCCGAAAACCAACCGCCGCATCGGCGAGCTGCGCCGGGAGATCGGCGGCCTGGGCACGCCCAATATCGGTGCCATTGAGGAATTTGACCGGGTCAACACCCGCTATGAATATTTGACCGGACAGCGCAACGACGTCGAGAAAGCCAAGGAAGAGCTGCTGGGTGTGATTGAAGAGATTACCGGAGAGATGCAGCGCATTTTCAAAGAGCAGTTTTCCATTATCAATGAAAGTTTCCAACAAACTTTCCTGGAGCTGTTTGGCGGCGGCAAGGCCACGTTGGAGCTGGAAGATGAGGAAGATATCCTCAATTGCGGCATCGAAATCAAAGTGCAGCCGCCTGGCAAGACATTGAAGACCATTTCCTTGCTGTCAGGCGGAGAAAAGGCATTTGTGGCGATTGCGCTGTATTTTGCAATTTTGCAGGTTCATCCCACGCCGTTTTGCGTGATGGATGAAATTGAGGCTGCGCTGGATGAGGCAAACGTGGTGCGTTACGCCCGGTATATGCGCCGTATTGCAGGAAAAACGCAGTTTATTGTCATTACCCACCGCCGCGGCACCATGGAGGAGGCCGATGTGCTGTACGGCGTCACCATGCAGGAGCGCGGTGTGTCGAGAGTGTTGACGATCAATCTGAATGATATGGCAAAGGAACTGAAAATCGACTGAGAAATACCCAGCGCTCCTGCTGCGCGCCGGATGGCGCGTCCAAGCGTTTTGCCTGAGGCAAAACCTTGCTGTCCGCCGAATTCAATTCGGCGGATGCGCTTGGAATTGGGTTCCCGTGCAATGGTACATTGCATGGGATGCGCGGTGTGTCGAGAGTGTTGACGATCAATCTGAATGATATGGCAAAGGAACTGAAGATTGACTGAGCGAATATCACAGTGTGCCTTTTGGGTAGAAGAGCAGCGCAACCGGCAAAAAGCCGGCGGAAAAATTTCTAGAAACGGGAAGGATTGCCCCGGGCAGTGTTTTCCCAGATGTGGAGGGTCATAATGGGCTTTTTTGACAAACTGAAAAAAGCGTTCAGCGGCAGCATCAAGCTGGATGAAACATTTTTTGAAGCCATGGAAGAAACCCTGATTTTAGGGGACTTGGGCGTTAATGTGGCGACAGATGCGGTGGAACAGCTGCGCACCATGATTAAAAAGGAACATCTGCAGACGGAAGAAGAAGTAAAAGAAGCGCTGCGCCGCATTTTGGTGGATATGCTTCAGGTAGGGGATACGGCACTGGATTTGTCGACCAGGCCCAGCGTGGTGATGATGATCGGTGTCAATGGCGTGGGCAAAACTACCACCATTGGCAAGCTGGGCCATCTCCTGCGCGGCGAAGGGAAAAAAGTGCTTTTTTGCGCATCGGATACTTTCCGTGCAGCTGCGGCAGACCAGCTGGAGATTTGGGCGGAGCGTGCCGGCGTGGAAATTGTGCGCCAGAATGAAGGGTCCGATCCCGGTGCCGTATTGTTTGATGCCATGCAGGCGGCCAAAGCCCGTGCCACCGATGTGGTGCTGGTGGATACGGCAGGCCGCTTGCACAACAAACAAAATTTGATGAATGAGTTGGCCAAGCTGCGCAAAATTGTAGACCGCGAAACACCCGATGCAGCCAAGGAAACCCTGTTGATTTTGGATGCTACCACGGGGCAGAACGGATTAATTCAGGCAAAGCAATTTAAAGAAGCGGCCGGCCTGACCGGCATTGTGCTGACCAAACTGGACGGCACAGCCAAAGGTGGTATTGTGGTGGCGATTGCCCGTGAACTGCAGGTCCCGGTGAAGTACATCGGCGTGGGTGAGGGAATTGAAGATTTGCGGCCCTTTGATGCGGAAGCTTATGTGCGCGAATTGGTCTGAGGAAAATGGGTGGAAAAGAGGACTTTTTGTATGGACAGAATCGATGCAAGAGCATATGATATGCTGCGGCCGGTGAAGATCACACCGGGATTTGCTGAATTTGCCGAGGGCAGTGTACTGATTGAATGCGGGCGCACAAAAGTGCTGTGCTGCGCCAGTGTGGAGGAACGCACGCCGCCCCATGTGCCGGAAGGAGAAGGCTGGGTGACGGCAGAATATTCCATGCTTCCGCGGGCTAATCGGGAAAGAAGCCGGCGGGATGTTGCCAAGCTGAAGCTGAGCCCCCGCAGTGCGGAAATTCAGCGCCTGGTAGGCCGCAGCCTGCGCGCCGCAGTAGATTTGGCCAGGCTTGGTGAGCGTACAATCACAATAGACTGTGATGTGCTCCAGGGAGACGGCGGCACGCGCACCGCTTCGGTGACCGGCGGCTATCTGGCACTGGCGCTGGCCTGCCGGAAGCTGATGAAGGATGGTATTTTGACACAGAATCCTTTAAATGGCTATGTGGCCGGCGTTTCTGCCGGGATTGTGGAAAACCGGGCGATGCTGGATCTTTGTTATGAAGAGGACAGCCGCGCGATGGTGGATCTCAACTGTGTGATGAATGACCGCGGGGAACTGATCGAGGTGCAGGGCACCGGTGAAGGACGCGCTTTTACCGTGGCAGAGCAGCAGGAATTGGTGCGCCTGTGCACCAAGGGTGTGCAGGAATTGATTGCTTTGCAGAAAAAGATTTTGAACCAGATGACATGATGCGAAAAAGATGCATTTTTGCAATATACAGACAGAAAGGAAGCATATAACAAAATTATGAAAATTGTTTTAGCCTCTCATAATCAGGGAAAAATGAAGGAAATGAGCGCCATTTTGAGTGGCTATGGCGTGGAACTCGTATTGCAGAGCGATTTGGGACTGCACATCGAAGTGGAGGAAACTGGAACAACGTTTCGGGAAAACGCGCTGCTGAAGGCAAATGCTGTGATGAAAGCCACCAATATGCCTGCCATTTCGGATGATTCCGGCCTCATGGTGGACGCACTCAATGGTGCGCCGGGCGTGTATACTGCCCGCTACGGCGGTGAAGGGTTGACGGACCAGGAGCGCTATCGGCTGCTGCTGAGTGCGCTGTCCGGCCAAACCAACCGTGCAGCTCATTTTTACAGCTGTATTGCCTGTGTTTTCCCCGCAGGGGAAGTACTGACGGCCCAGGGAGTTTGTGACGGCACCATTGCGTTTGCCCCTATTGGCGCAGATGGTTTTGGCTATGACCCGGTGTTTTTTGTACCGGCGCTGCGGAAAACTTTTGCACAAATGACGCCGGAAGAAAAGAACAGCGTATCGCATCGGGCAAAAGCATTGGCGGCGTTCCGCAACGAATTTGAAAAATATTGCAGGGAGAAGAACATCCATGTTGACAAGTAAACAGAGAGCGTATTTGCGCAGTTTGGCCAATACATTGGAGCCGGTGCTTCATGTGGGAAAGGACGGCGTGGGCGAGAATTTAATTGCGCAGGCGGATGGCGTATTGGAGAAGCGGGAGCTGATTAAAGGAACCGTCCTGGAAAACAGCCTGCTTTCGGCGCGCGAGGCTGCCGAAGCCATTGCTGCGGCCACCCGCAGCGAAGTGGTTCAGGTCATTGGTGCAAAATTTGTGCTGTTCCGCATCCAGCAGGATAAAACGAAGCGCAAGATTGAGCTGCCCAAAGCTGGAAAGAAATAAAGGGACAAAGAGGGCAAGTACATGCGAATTGGTATTTACGGCGGCACGTTCAATCCGCCCCATGTGGGGCATGTGCATGCGGCAGAAGAGGCAGGGCGCGTTTTAAATCTGGATAAGCTGCTGATTATTCCTGACAATTTACCGCCGCATAAGGAATTGCCGGAGGGATCGCCCACCAATGCACAACGTCTGGAAATGGCGAAACTGGCTTTTGGCAGCATTCCCTGCGCGGAAATTTCCGATATGGAGCTGTGCCGGGAAGGAAAAAGCTACAGTGTGGACACGGTTCGTCAGGTTCATGAGCAGTATCCGGATGCAGAGCTGTGGCTGTTGATGGGCAGCGATATGCTGAAGATTTTGCATTTGTGGCATGAACCGGAAACGATTCTTCGCCTGGCAAAAGTGGGAACCTTTTCCCGGGGTGATGCGGGAGAGGATGCCATGTTTTCCGAGATGATCCCGCTGCTGCGCAGCAATTTCAAGGCAGAGGTCGTGCGGATTCCCATTGCGCCGATGAAGGCGGCCTCCAGTGAAATTCGGCATGCACTGGAGAAAAGCGGGATGACAGATCTTTTGCCGGCACCTGTGCTGGGTTATATCCAACGGGAGCATCTGTATGGCACAGCAACGGACTTGAAGCGGCTCACACCGGAGCAGCTGCGTCCCATTGCCCTGTCTTATCTCAAGCATCGGCGTATGCGCCATGTACTGGGGACAGAAGAGGAAGCAGTGCGTTTGGCGCGGCGCTATGGTGCAGATGAAACACAGGCGCGCATTGCGGCCCTGCTGCATGATTGTACAAAGAAGCTGAATCTTTCAGAACAGATGGCGCTTTGTGCACGCTATGATGTGGCACTGGATGATATGGAGCGCACGACTTTGAAGCTGCTTCATGCGAAAACTGGGGCGGCAGTGGCACAACATGTGTTCGGTGTACAGGCCGCGGTGTCTGAGGCGATCAAATGGCACACCACGGGCAAAGCAGATATGTCGCTTTTAGAGAAAGTGATTTACCTGGCCGACTATATTGAGCCGAGCAGAGATTTCCCCGGGGTGGATGCACTGCGCAGAAAGGTCTACGACAATCTGGATGCGGGACTGGCGATGGGGCTTGAGATGACCATTGAAGAGATGCACGAACTGGGTGAGCCTGTGCATCCCAAAACACTGGAAGCTCTGCAGTTTCTGAAAGGATAAGATATACGCTATGGGATTTGGAAAGAAACAAGGCGGTACCCGGGTTTCGGGCGCTGCATCTCATGCAGCGGCAAAGACAAATAGAAAAAAGCGGCCATTGTCTCCCAAAGAGAAAAAACGCCGTATTTTGATCGTTGTATTGGCAGTTGCGGCAGCGCTGCTGTGTGTAGCTGCTGCGGTGACGGCTTTTTTCCAGCGCCCGGAGATTCCGAACGCTGAAGGGGAGAATACACTGGAACTGGAAGGACCAAAACTTTCCGGAGACCGGAAAGAGGACTTTTTTACCTTCCTGATTATTGGCCGTGATACAGGCGGCGGAGGAAATACAGATACGATTTTGCTGGCGGCCTATGATATTCCCAATCAGGAGCTGAATGTCATGAGCATCCCGCGCGACACGATGGTCAATGTCAGCTGGGATGTGAAAAAGATCAATTCTGTTTATAACTTTAACGGCGGCGGGGATGAGGGAATCCAGGCGCTTTATAAGGAAGTCAGCGAGCTGGTGGGCTTTGTGCCGGATTTCAGCGTCGTTGTGGAATGGGAAGCCGTAGGCGAGCTGGTGGATGCCATCGGCGGCGTTTGGTATGATGTGCCGCGGGATATGGATTATGAAGATCCTGCCCAGGATTTGTCCATCCACATTGATGCCGGCTATCAGAAGCTGAATGGAGAGCAGGCCATGGGTGTGGTGCGTTTCCGGGAGGGCGCCAATGGCTATGCCAACGGTGATCTGGGCCGTATTGAAACCCAGCAGGGCTTTTTGAAGGCATTGATTGAACAGTGTCTGCAGATTGATAAGATGACCAAGGTATTTGAATATGCCAGAATTTTCACCGAGCAGGTGACAACGGATTTGACGGTGAACAACCTGGCTTGGTTTGCCCAGCAGGCAATTTTTGGAGGATTGACTTCAGAGAATATCCATTTTATCACGATGCCGTGCAGCACAGAAAGTGTATGGAGCCGCAGCTATCATGCAAATTTGAGCTATGTGGTGCCGAATGTGGATGAACTGATTGCAGTGGTCAATGAGAGCTTTAATCCATATCTGGATGACTTGACGGCGACAGAATTGGACATCATGTATGTCAACTCGAATGGCACGATTGGATGTACCTCCGGAAATTTGCAGGATACGCGGGCTAATGCATCGCTGAGCAGCCGCCCGAGCGGAACAACGGAAACCGTGGATCCGGATACAACGGAACCGGTGGAGCCGGATGTGCCGGCAGAGCCTGAGCCCACCGATCCTGGCACAACGGATCCCGGGATGACAGACCCCGGAACGACCGACCCCGGCACAACGGATCCGGGGACGACGGATCCAGGTACGACCGACCCCGGCACAACGGATCCTGGCACGACGGACCCCGGTACGACGGATCCCGGGACGACAGACCCAGGTACGACGGACCCCGGCACAACGGATCCCGGAACCACCGACCCAGGTACGACCGATCCTGGGACGACAGATCCGGGAACCATTATCTCGGGTGAGACAGATCCTGAAACAGATGAAAGTTCTGCCGGGACAGAGAATCTACAAACATAATGCACGGCCTGGAGGGCCTGATGAGAGGAGAGACAAATATGACACCCTATGAATTGGCCGAAGTGGTGGTGAAAGCATTGGATGCACGGCGTGCCAAGGAAATTCGCATGCTCAGGACCACGGATGTGACCACACTGGCAGACTATTTTGTCATTGGATCCGGCACATCCAATACCCAGATTAAAGCATTGACCGATTCAGTGGAAGAGGCCATGAAAGAAGTTGGTGAGCGGCCCGACCATATTGAAGGACATCGGGAAGGCACTTGGGTGCTCAGCGATTATGGCTGCGTGATTGTTCACATCTTTTCGCCTGAAGCGCGGGAGTTTTATGATCTTGAGCGTTTGTGGAGCGATGCGGAAGAAGTGGACATTTCCGCCATTCTGACAAAGGATTAAAAAAGCGGGATGGAATCCGCAGGCACAATGTCAGCCGGCACAGCGGGAAGCTGTGCCGGCTGGTATTTTTTTACCCTGCATGCGGAAGAATTGTCAAAGTGTGTTGGCATGGGGACACCGTTCTAATTTGTATTTCTGGAATATGCCGGTATATTGTAAACAATCATTTTTATGGCCATTCAGCGCATCACGAACAGCGGCAAATGCTGCGCGTATGAAATTTGGCCTGTCCGTTCCGGCGGCCCGGAAATAGTATATTTCAACTTTTGACAACGTTTTTATGCATGGCAAAGAAATTTTATGGTTTGCGGAGGAACCTTTTGGCTTTCTGCTCCATCTTATTTACAAAAGGCCATTTAAGAGGAGGGGGGAATTATGCAGAGTCAGCCGACATCGGAGGAGCGCGAACGCTTCACAGAGGCGGTCAAAGCACACAGCAGCGCCATGTTTCGCTGTGCGCGGACGCTGCTCGGCAGCGATGCAGATGCCGAGGACGCAGTCAGTGAAGCGGTTTTAAAGGCGTGGCAGGCATGGGGCAATCTGCGTAAACCGAAAGCTGTGAAAACCTGGCTGCTGAAAATCACGGTCAACTGTGCGTATGAACAGCTGCGCAAAAATTGCCGCATGTTATATACAGAAGATTTAACGTCCTATGAGCAGGCGGAAAAAGCGCAGGAACCAGTTTATGATCTTTGGTGCGCGGTGGAACGGCTGGAGGAGCATCAGAGAACGGTGGTTGTGTTGTTTTATTATGAAGAATGTACGATCAGGGAAATTGCGCAGGTGCTGGAGGTTTCTCCGGGTACCGTCAAATCCCGCCTGTCCAGAGCGCGTGAGAAGCTCAAGCAGATGTTGAGAGAGGAGGGGGATTGCAGTGAACAGGGCGTGGGATAAAATGCTCAGGCAGCGTGCAAAAGTGGAATCCTGTGCGATTCCCGCGGATTTTGAAGAAAGGGTGGATCACATGTTGAAAAATTTGCCGGAAAGAGAAATCAGGAAAAAAGTGCGCCAAGTCAATACGCTGCTTGTGGCTGCGGTGGTTTGCATTCTGCTCACTGTTACAGCAGCAGCCTACGCTATGGGCGGTTTTGAGTTTATGAGGGGACGCAGTGAGCATACTTATCTGGGGATGAATGAGATTTATGAGACCTATGCGCAGACAGTGGGCGTATCTGTGGCGGCGGAAAATGGAAATGTGGTCACTGTAGACCGTGTGGCGATGGATGGGAAATTCTGCACCATTTTTTATTCCGTTCAGTTCCGGGAACCGCTGATGACGGCAGAGCAGCTGAAACAACTGCAAAAGGATAATCAGGATGGATGGTTTACTGCGACGGAATATTTGCCGGGGTTTTATCTGTATGCGGGCGATGAGGAAATCTCCTTCGATGGGTATAATAACAGCTTTGAACCGCAGGTATATTTCGCCGATGAATATACCGTTTACGGCGCCTGGCGTTTCTTGCTGCGCCGCCCGGCAGAAGAAGGGGAGACGCTTTCCCTTCGGGGCGGTTATTATGAACGGGGTGAAAACAACGAGTGGCAACTCGACTGGGATTTTGTTCTGGATTTTGCTGCACATCCCATTTCCGGCGAGCATTTTGATTCGGATGTGACGTTTACTGCCACGCTCCAGGGGCAGGACGTGCGGGTAGAAGTTCTGTCTCTGGATCGTTCTCCCCTGGGCAATCTGCTTACTTTACGGCAGGAGAAAATGGGCAGTGACTCCTTTGGTGTGGATTTTGTCTTGCGGGATGCCGACACGGGAAGGTATATCCCCTATGCAGAGGTAAATGTGAACCATTATTGGGATCCGGAGGGATATACGGACAATGTTTATGAGCTGTTCGGCGATGTGAGCGATTTGAAAAATCTGGAATTGATTCCCACAACGGGCATTGGCGGCATTTCGCCGCAAAAGGCAGTGCCCTTGACAGATTTGCCCTGCATGGATTCCGGCAACCCGGATGGGGGATATGCACCCGCTTCCTACAGCGCAAAAAATGGGCAGCTTATTATGGAAATGCAGCCGGTGGGCGCAGTCAACGGTTGGTATGCCCGGCTGAGCAACGGGGTTTATTTCCTGGATGCGCAGGGAAATCAGCTCTTTGAAGATGTTTGGGTGGAAAAGTATAAAGACCGCTCTGATGGTACCATCACTGTGGTTATGACGCCCAGTGCAGAATCCTATGCCAGGGATGTGGATAAAGTGGCCCAAGTCCAATTCTTTGTTCAGCAGTATGAGGTGCTGGAGGGAAAGACGGTATCGATTCCGCTGATTGCTTCCTGAACGCTGCCAAAGCGCCGCTCAAAAGAGCGGCGCTTTTTCCTGTGGAGAGAAAACGGAGAATACTTTGCGCAAAAAACCATAAAAAAGGGGCAAATACCTTGCAAATAAGGGGAAATGCCTATATAATATTATGGCTGTTTGAATTTTGCTTCTCCGCCGGGGAAGGATACTATAAACGGAAAGTGTGATCAGTTTTGAAATACGAGTTTGCAAGCATTGAAAAAAAATGGCAGAAAAAATGGTTGGAGGAGAAAACCTTTGCAGCGGCCAACCACAGCGAAAAGCCCAAGTTTTATGCGCTGGTGGAGTTTCCGTACCCCTCTGGTCAGGGCCTTCATGTGGGTCATGCCCGCCCGTACACCGCTATGGATGTGGTGGCCAGAAAAAAGCGCATGGATGGCTTTAATGTGCTTTTCCCCATGGGGTATGATGCTTTCGGCCTGCCCACGGAAAATTATGCCATCAAGAATCACATTCATCCGGCCAAGGTGACCCACGACAATATTGAGAATTTCCGCGCGCAGCTGCAGATGCTGGGCTATTCTTTCGATTGGGACCGGGAGATCAACACCACGGATCCGAACTATTACAAGTGGACCCAATGGATTTTCCTTCAGCTCTATAAAAACGGCCTGGCTTACAAAACGACCATGCCGGTCAACTGGTGCACCAGCTGCAAGTGCGTCCTCGCCAATGAAGAAGTGGTGGAGGGCGTATGTGAGCGCTGCGGCGCACCGGTGATCCGCAAGGAAAAATCCCAGTGGATGCTGCGGATTACCAAGTATGCTCAGCGCCTGATTGACGATTTGGATGACCTGGATTTCATTGAACGGGTTAAAATTCAGCAGAAAAACTGGATCGGCCGCTCCACCGGCGCCGAAGTGACCTTCAAAGCCACTGCCGGCGACGATATTGTGGTTTACACTACGCGGCCGGATACGTTGTTCGGCGCTACCTATATGGTGCTTTCGCCGGAGCACGAGCTGCTGCGCAAATGGCTGGAGGCGGGCCTGCTGGCCAATGCGGAGGAAGTGCGTGCTTATCAGCGGGAGGCCGCTTCCAAATCGGATTTGGAGCGTACGGAGCTCAATAAAGAGAAAACCGGCGTATGCCTGGACGGGGTGCGCGGCATCAACCCGGTAAACGGGAAAGAAATTCCGATTTTTATTTCGGATTATGTCCTTTCCACCTATGGCACCGGCGCCATTATGGCGGTGCCCGCCCACGATGACCGCGACTGGGCTTTTGCCAAAAAGTTCGGCTGTGAAATCATTGAGGTGGTTTCCGGCGGTGAAGATGTGCAGAAAGAAGCTTTTACCGCCAAGGACGAGACAGGTATTTTGGTCAATTCCGAATTTCTCAATGGCTTGACGGTTAAGGATGCCATTCCGGTGATTACCAAATGGCTGGAAGAGCAGGGTATTGGCCATGCCAAGGTCAATTATAAGCTGCGCGACTGGGTGTTCTCCCGTCAGCGCTATTGGGGTGAACCTATCCCCATGGTTTACTGCGAAAAATGCGGCTGGCAGCCTTTGAGTGAGCATGAATTGCCGCTCCTGCTTCCGGATGTGGAGAGTTATGAGCCCACAGACGACGGTGAAAGCCCTCTGAGCAAAATGACCGACTGGGTGAACACAACCTGCCCCTGCTGCGGCGGTCCGGCAAAGCGTGAAACGGATACTATGCCCCAGTGGGCAGGTTCCTCCTGGTATTTCCTGCGCTATATGGATCCCCATAACGATCAGGAGCTGGCCAGCCAGGAAGCCCTCAATTATTGGTCCCCTGTGGATTGGTACAACGGCGGCATGGAGCATACCACGCTGCATCTGCTGTATTCCCGGTTTTGGCACAAGTTCCTCTATGACATCGGTGTGGTGCCGACGAAAGAACCTTACCACAAGCGCACCAGCCACGGCATGATTCTCGGCGAAGGCGGAGAAAAGATGTCCAAGAGCCGGGGCAATGTGATCAATCCCAACGATGTGGTGGCACAATATGGCGCCGATACCATGCGGATGTATATCATGTTTATCGGCGATTTTGAAAAGGCAGCTGCCTGGAGCGACAATGCGGTCAAAGGCTGCAAACGCTTTTTGGATCGCGTGTGGAATCTCCACGAAGGCGAAATTGCTGAAGGCACAGAATACAGCGCAGCGAATGAAAGCGCGATTCACAAAGCGATCAAAAAGGTGTCCGACGACATCGAGAATATGAAATTCAATACCGCTATTGCCGCGCTGATGGCGCTGGTGAATGACTTCTATGCCAACGGTGTGAACCGGGCCGATATGAAGGCGCTGCTGCTGATGCTTTCTCCTTTTGCGCCGCATATTGTAGAGGAAATGTGGGAGCATCTCGGTTTTGACAAGGCGGGCATGGCCTGTATGCAGCCCTGGCCGGCTTATGATGAAAGCAAGACTGTGGATGCGGAGATCACGATTGCGGTGCAGGTCTGCGGTAAAATGAAGACTACCGTGCAAGTGCCTGTGGACAGTGAGGAGGCGGCGGTGCTTTCTGCTGCCAAAGAGGACGGAAAAGTGGCCAAGGCCATTGCAGGGAAAGAGATTGTAAAGGTGATTTATGTTAAAAATCGCCTGATTAATTTGATTGCCAAGTAAAATCCAGTGAAAATTCTCGTTCCATGCTTGACAAAAATATAAAATATTTGTATAATACTACTGTTAAAGCCATACGAATGGCCCTTAAGTGCGCCATACGGCAGCACCTTGGAGGGAGGGAAAACAATGTCT
>CAJFVV010000020.1 GCA_904420565.1 Candidatus Pseudoscillospira faecavium | reverse complement strand
TTTGGTAGCGGCACCTGGATTTGAACCGGGGACACTGCGGGTATGAACCGCATGCTCTAGCCAACTGAGCTATGCCGCCAAATCGCCCCATCCTCCGACAGAGCAGTTATTATTATACGCAGAAAGCTCCTTTTTGTCAATAGAAAATCTCGCTTTTTTGAGAAAATTTTCCCCAGCAGCGGCAGTTTATATTTCGCCGTCTTTTGGCTGCGCTTTCAGCGCTCCGTTGAACTCATCCAAATACTTTTCGCCCCAACGGGTCAGCTCATACAGTGCCGGAATCAGGGCCCTGCCCTTTTCCGTCAGCGAATACTCCACCCGGGGCGGAATTTCATTGAACTGCTCGCGGTGGACGATGCCAATGCGTTCCAGATCCCGCAAAATAGAAGTAATCATAGTATTGGTCGCCCAAGGCACGGATTTGCACAGTTCCCCAAAGCGGCAGGAAGGTTTGCGGCACAACTCATAAATAATGTGTGTGCGCCATTTTCCGCTGAGCAGCTCCAATGTTTTCTGAATAGGGCACGCTTCATCCTCCTCATTGGCCGAAAGTATCTTCTCCAGATATTTTATATAGCGCTCTTCCCGTGTCACGCCGGTCCCCCCCTTCTGCTTTCCAAGTACAGTTTTTTATACTAAGTACACTCCTTACTTGCAGATATACTTTATCATACTTGGTACATTTTTTCTGTGTAAGTACAAAATTTTTGCGTACTTGCAAAGATTTTGGCCCGATAGTATTGTATTGATATACAGTATAAAACAACCAGCTGGAAAAATCAAGGACAGGGAGGATATTGATCATGGGATGCTGCAACAATCAAGCTACGAAAGCCACAGAGCACAGGCACTGGGATAAAGGCGCCACAGAGCGCATCAACCGGCTGCGCAATCAATATTGGGCCAACCAGCCGGAAATAGACGTGGAGCGGGCCGTGATTTACACCCGCGTTTACCAGCAGAGCGCTTCGGACGAGCCGGCAATCCGCCACGCCAAGGCCCTTTTGGCCTATATGTCGGAAAAGACGCTGACCATCGGCAAAGACGAGCTGATCATCGGCACCGAGGGGCGCAAAAGCCGCTCGGCGGTAATCTGCCCGGAAATCTGCTGCCGCTGGGCAGAAGAGGAACTGGACACCATGTCCACCCGCCCCCAGGACCCCTATCTGATTTCCGAAGAAAGTAAACGGTTGCTCAAAGACGTTGTGTTTCCCTATTGGCGGGGCCGCTCCATGGAGGATTATTTCCTGGACAATATGAGCGACGAGCTCAAGAATATCGGCATGGGCACCAACATCGTGTTCAGCGACGCTAAATCCGCCACCGGCGGCGGCGAATGGTCCGTGGGTTATCACAATATCGTGATGAAAAAGGGCTTCAAGGGCGTGCGGCAGGATGCAGAGGCCCGCCTTGCCGCTCTGGATCTCACCGATTCGACAGCCTGGGATCAGGCCACGTTTTACAAAGCGGTCATCCTCACCTGCGAAGCCTGCCGCGTGATGTGCCAGCGCTATGCCGACTATGCCCGGCAGCTGGCCAGCACCGAAAGCAACCCGGCGCGAAAGGACGAATTGCTTCAAATCGCCGAAAATTGCCGCGCCCCTTATGAAGCGCCCAGAAACTTCCGGGAAGCCGTGCAGTCCGTCTGGTTTACCCAGATGATGATCTGGGCCGATGAAAACCAGCAGGCCTGCTGCATCGGCCGGCCGGACCAGTATCTCTATCCTTTCTATAAAGCCGATATGGAACACGGCGCCCTCACAAAACTGCAGGCTCAGGAGCTTCTGGAGTGCCTGTGGATCAAGCTGGCTGAGTACATTTATGTGGTCACCGCAGAAGCGGCTTCCATTTTCTCCGGCTATATCTCCTACTGCGGTGTGACCATCGGCGGCGTGGACGACAACGGCGAAAACGCAGTGAACGAACTTTCCTCCATGATGCTCCAATGCACAGCGGATCTGCAGATGAACAACCCCACGCTAAATGTCCGCGTGAACCAGAAGACGCCGGACAGCTATCTGATGGAAGTTGTCGATCTGATCCGCCTGGGCACCGGACAGCCTGCTGTGTTTTTCGATGAGACCGCCTTCCGGATTCTGGAAAACCACGGCATCCCTCTCAAGGAAGCTTACAACTGGGGTGTGGGCGGCTGCATTGAACCCCATCTGCCCGGGAAATACCACATGTGGTCCGAAGGCTGCCGCTACAGCTTCCCCATCGCTGTGGAATGGGCGCTGTTCAATGGCTATACCCACTATTGGAAGCGGGATATTGGCGTGAAAACCGGCGACCCCCGCACTTTTGATACCTACGAAAAATTTGAAAACGCCGTCAAAACCCAGCTGGCCTATGAAATCAAAAACTGCGTGGAAAGTGTGCACTTGGCGGAGCGGGCCCACAAAAAGCGCCTGCCCAAAACCGTACGCTCCATCCTGACGGAGGGCTGCGTGGAAAGCGGCAAAGACTGCATCATGGGCGGCGCGCTGTTCAACAACGGCCCGGGCATTGAAACCACCGGCGTGGCTGACCTGGCCGACTCCATGGCCGCAGTGAAAAAACTGGTTTACGAAGAGCGGGTTTTCACCATGGATCAGCTTGTCAGCATGCTGGACAAAAACTTTGAAGGCTATGAAACGCAGCGGCAGATCCTCATTGACCGCGCGCCCAAATACGGCAACGGCGATGCCTATGTGGACGATATTGCCAAGGAAATGATGGACTTTGTGGCGGCCATCACCGGTTTTTACAAAAACGCGCTGGGCTACCACTTCAACACCGGCAATGTGCCCGCCACAGCCAATGTGCCCCACGGTGAAGTGACCTGGGCGCTGCCCTCCGGCCGCAAGGCTGGCACGCCCCTGGCAGACGGCATTTCCCCCTACACCGGTTATGACAAAAACGGGCCCACGTCCATTTTGCGCTCGGTGTGCAAACTGGATGTGACCAAGGTCGCCTGCGGCAATCTGCTGAATATGAAGTTCAGCCCCGCCCTGCTCAACAGCGAGCAGGATAAACGGAATTTCATCGCC
>CAJFVV010000019.1 GCA_904420565.1 Candidatus Pseudoscillospira faecavium | reverse complement strand
GGAGCAGGTTTCGCAGCCCGCGCACAGGGAGTATTCCGGGGAATACTGCACGATGTGGTTGCCGTAATCCGCCAGCTCCTCGGCGGTTACGGGCTCTGTTGCATAGATTTTTTCACCCATAATAAAACTCCTTTCAAATGAATCGCACATTCTCCCGATGGTATTTCATCACGCGGAGCACACCCGCGTGGGAGTTGTCAGTTCTGCGCGCCCCTTTTGCCGGCGCGGCTCAGGGCTTTCTTTTTCCACGAGCCCCGGAAATAGTGGATCTGGGTAAAGAGCAGCGTGATGATCCACGACAGGACGAAGGCCCACCAAATGCCCGTCTCGTCCGTAGAAGCCAGATGAATAAAGCCCCAGGCAATCACCACGCGCAGCAGCATCATGGCGATCATGGCAATCATGGAAAACACAGTGTCCCCCGCGCCGGCCATGGTGTTCAGCGCCGCGTGAATCAGGCCCAGCACCCAGTAGAACAGGGGCGTGACGGCCAGCATCCCGGCGCCCATGAGGATGATTTCCGCCGCCTGGGCGGGATACTCCGCCTCGGAGACGAACAGGCTCATCCAGAACATGCGCCCGGGCGTCACCACTGCGGCCAGGGCGATGCAGATGATCACCGTCATCAGGCAGCCGGTGCGGTAGCCCTGGCGCACCCGCTCAAAATTGCCGGCCCCGGCATTTTGTGCGGCAAAGGTGGACATGGCCGAGCCCAGGGAAATGATGGGCATGACCGCAAAGGTGTCCACTTTCACGGCGGCGGCATAGCCGGCGATCAGGCCGGTGCCGAAGGGATTGATCAGCCCCTGCATCAGCACATGGCCGAAGGAGATGCTGGCCTGCTGCAGCCCCATGGGCAGCCCGAAGCGGAGGATGGTGGAAAACATCTCCCGGTCATAGCGCCGGCCGCCCCGCATGCGCAGCTGGGGCACAGCCCGGCGGATATAGACTGCCGTGAGCACAGCGGACAGGCCTTCGGCAATGATGGTGGCCAGGCCCGCGCCCACGACGCCCATGTGGAAGCCGCACACGAAGATCAGATCCATCCCGGCGTTGGCGCAGCAGGAGAAAATCAGGAAGTAAAGCGGCACCTTCGTGTTGCCCAGGCCCCGCAGAAGGCCGGAGAGCTGGTTGTAGAACACGTTGCACACCAGACCGCACAGGATGGTGCGCAGATAGACCTCCGCATAGAAATAATCCTCCGCCGGCGTTTTCAGCACGGTGAGGAAGGGGTCCACCAACAGCTGGCCCACCGCCGTGAGGATCACGGCGAGGCCCAGGGACGTCCACACCACGGTGTTCACCGCCGTGGGCAGGTCGCGCTCCCGCCCTGCTCCGAACAGCTGGGATACCACGATGGATGAGCCCACCGAAAGCCCGATGAGCAGCGCGTTGATCAGGTTGAACACCGGGGAGGCAACCCCTACCCCCGCCAGAGCCTCCGGCCCCACGAAGCGGCCCACAATCATGGTGTCCACCAAGTTATAGGAGGCCTGGAATATATTGCCCAGCAGCAGCGGAATGGCCAGCGCCACAATCTGTTTCCAGGCGGTCCCCTCTGTCAAATTCCGCACCATGGAATGATACCATCTCTTTCCTTTTTAAAACTGCGTCTGCGCGCAGGGAATCAGCCCCTTCTGTAACTATAATCAAGGAGAGCAGAAGCGTCAAATTCCAAAAAGGCGCTGATATTCGAAAAACATATGATGCCATTTGAAAAATCAATAAAAAGAACTTTTTCGTAAAATAAGGAATCCTTATGATTGCTATTTATATTACAAATGAATCGAAAGAATTGTGTAAACCAGCCAATAGATTGTCTGTTTAATTTTACAATTTTCAGCATATTGCCTTTTCCGCGGGAAGTGTGATACAATAAATAAAAAATAACAAAAAATGGGGGAAAAGGGGTTTTTATGGATATTCGAGGCTTAAAATATTTTATCAGCGCGGCTGAATGTCTCAATTTTACCCGTGCAGCAAAAGAATGCTTCATTACGCAGACGGCCATGAGCCAGCATATTGCCAATATGGAGAAGGAACTGGGTTTCCGCCTGTTCCGGCGCAACAACCGCAATGTGGAGCTGACGCCGGCGGGGCGGGATTTTTATGAGCAGATGAAGCTGATCGTCCACGGCTACGACAACGCTGTGCGCCACAGCCAGAACCTCTCCAGCGGCGGGGAGGGCAGCGTCACCGTGGCGGTGCCCAGCTGCATCGAGGGGCTGGCGTTCATGTCCCGCCTGCGGTATTTTAAGACGCATTACCCCCAGATCAAGCTGACAGTGAAGATTATTTCTCCCCGCTATATGGTGGAGCGGCTGCGCCGCGGCGAGTGCGACATCGCCATCTGCTGGCCCTATGATATGATGGAGGCGGAGGAAATTTCAGTGCAGAATCTGGCGGAATTCAAGGGCTATCTGATCTGTTCCAGCGAGCATCCGCTGGCTTCTTATAAAAGTGTGCCGCCGGAAAAGCTGCAGAACGAGCGCTTTTCCATGGTGGACCTGCGCGGTATGCCGGCCACCCAGCGCATGATGTATAAGGACTGGAAGAACTTGGGCCTGGTGCCGCCGGTGGAGCCTTCCTTCGATCAGGTCAACCGGATGGAAGAGCTGCTGTTTGCCGTCAGCATGGACAATGTGGTGGCGCTGGTGCCGGAGTTTGTGCGCAATAATATGACGGGCCATGTGGCTTTCTTGGAATTGAACACTGCTACCCCGCCCATGTTTGCCATGGGAGCGGGATATTTGACAAACAACGCCAATCCTTCGCTGCACACGGCGCTGGATGTGCTGCGGGACAGCCGGATCCCCATGGATTACTAACAAAACTAAACAAAACAGTACAAAAGTAAATAAAATGCTGAAAAAGTTCCGAATTTTTTCCAAATAGAGAAAAAGGGGAAACTTTTTTGCGAATTTACTGCTGTGATTCATCACAAAAAGTTTTTGTTAAAACCATAACAAAAAGTGCGGCTTCTGGTGCTGCTATTTTTTGTCATTTTACAAATGAATGATGCGTACATACACTCAAGGCATGAGCCGGGCAATCGGCTCGTGCCTCTTTTTTTATGGCGCGGCGATGCGTTTTGAGAAATGGGAGCATCAAAAAAGCGAGAAAGTGAAAGTGAGAGTGAGAAGTATGCAAAAAAGCTCGTACCGTTGGGCGATCCTGTTCATTTTGGTATTCGGCACCGCCATGCTGAACTTTTCCAATCTGATCTTCGCCTCCCGCCCCACCGATGTGATGGAGCAGTTCAACATGACCCAGACGCAGCTGACAGCCATCTCCACCGTGGGCCAGCTGCCCGGCGCGTTCTTCAGCGTCTGGCTGGGCCACATGGTGGATAAGAAGGGCGTTCGGATGCTGCCGGGCATCCTGCTGGCGCTGGCAGCGGCCTGCCAGATCTGGCGTTGCTTCGCGGCGGACTTCGTTTCCCTGTTTATCATCACGTTCCTGGCCGGCGCGTTCTTCCTGCCCACCCAGATCCTGCAGGGCAAGATGCTGGGCGTCTGGTTCTCCCGCGAGGAAATGGGCACGGCCATGGGTATTTACGGCGCAGCCGCCGGTATCGGCACCACGCTGGCCTTTGCCCTGGGCGGCTTCTTCCCCAGCATCCGCATCGCCTTTATGGTCATTGCGGCGGGCTATGTGCTGGAAGCCGTGCTGTGGTTCGCCATTGCGAAGATGCCCGCCAACGTTTCCGCCGGCCCCGCGCCCGAAATGCCCAAGGGCAACCTGAAGCGTGTGTTTGCCAGTAAAAACATGTGGCTGCTGATGATCTGCGGCGGCCTTTCCGTGGGCGCGGCCCTGCTGCTGAACAGCTACATGGTCAACGCCTTCATCGGCAAGGGCATGGATCCCGGCGCCGCCAGCGGCATCACCACGCTGCTGAACGTCTGCCTGCTGATCGGCGGCATCCTCTCGGGTATCGTGGTCTCCAAAGTGGGGCGCTATAACATTCCCTACATCTTCATCTGCGTGGGCGGCGCGGTGCTCTACTACCTGGCCTACATGCTGCCCATCGGCCCGCTGACCTATGTGCTGGTGGCTGCCGGCGGCATCATCGTGTCCGGTTCCATCGGCGTCAACATGGCCCGCATCCCCCTGCTGCCCATGACCGGCGAGTTCGATCCCGAGGACGTGGGCGCGGCCGGCGGCATGAACAACACCGCCGTGGGTATCTGCGGCTTTGTGCTGCCCGTCATCGTGGCCAACTTCGTGGGCAATAACTACACCATGATCTTCACCCTGATGGCGATCTTCCTGGTGATCATCGCCATCGTCGGCGGCGTGCTGATGCCGGAGCTGGGCGAAAAGGGCAAGCTGGCCCAGAAACTCCGCGAGCAGCAGAAATAAGGCGGAAGATCCCGCAGACTTCTTTCGTCAAAGCCCTGGGGAAACTCAGGATTTGAACATAACGACAGATAAAAAATTTCAAAGGAGGAGTTTTATTATGGGAAGAATGGAAGGTAAAATCG